>JAPKYX010000193.1 GCA_026394075.1 Acidobacteriota bacterium | reverse complement strand
TCGGCCGACAGCGCAGGCACCGAATTGTCGGTGATCCGCAAGCGGACCGCGATATTGCTCCCCACCGCGCCCGACATGTTCCGCCGCATCTGCGGCGTTCCCAGCACATAGGCCTGGTTGTTGCCGGAGAAATCCCACTCATACTTGACGATCTGTTTGGAGGTGTCCTGGTGGAAGGAGCACTTGGCGTCGAACTGCACCGGACCGCCGTTGGCCACCAGCGCCGGTGTCGCCGTGAAGCACGACACGGGCAACAACTGGAAGACCGTGCGGCGCAGCATGATGACCGCCCATGACGTGTGGAACGCATCCTGCTCAGTGGTCGGCTCCGGAGTCACTTTCCAGTAACCTTGGGCCGACTGCTCATTCACCAGCGTGCGCGCGACGCCGTTGGTATTGTTGACTGATTCCGGCAGACTCATGTCGCGTTCCGCCCCATACCAGTCGATCGGGTTGACACCCGGCGTGGTGGACTGCAACAGCGAAATCGGCGCGATGCCCGTGCCCGGATTGTGCAGCAGCATGGACTTCGTGAACGAGAAGAGGCCGTAGTAGTAGGCTTTCAGATTGTTAGACGACCCACCGCCATTGCCAAAATTGTCCCGCAAGTAGCTCTCGGCCATCGCCCAACGCGAATCACCGCGTCCGATGTGGCTCCAAACCAACTGCACCATGCCGGAGGGCGTGGTAGCGAACGGGCCCCAAATGGGCGACGGGGAATCGTAGCCGAACACGCCCGAGCCAGTGTCCCGCGATTGCAACAGCCAGCCTTCCGCATTGGCCTGCTTGGCCGCGGCGGGGGCAGTCTTACCCCACTCGTCCTCGGCCGCGATCAAACCAATGGCCGCCCATTGATTCACTGAGTTGTCGGCGTCCGAGTTGCAGCTATACCGCCAACCGCCACCGTTCCGGGCTCCGAAGAAGCCGCCCGGATCACCGACGTCCTGGCAGTTAACGTGATAGTCCACCTGGTCCTGGACCACGTCGCCGTAGGTACGAAGTCCGTCGGCCAAGGGACCGAAATCGACGAGCTTGGACGGAGTCTTGGAGGCCACCAGCGCATCCATGAACATGCCACCCTGGTACATCTCATTGCCGCCGCTGGGGTACACGGCTGCTCCGTTACCGTTCACGTCGGGGTTCAGCGTGACGCTGCCGAGGGTTCCGTTCACATAGATGGTCTTGGTGTTCGAAATGGCCGTCGAGGTCAACTTCTCCAGCACGGCCTTCATGGAGCGGCTCACCGTCTCGGTGTAGGGATCATTGGGGTCACCGTTCTCGAGAAACCCGCCGGTCTCAAAGGCCTGAATATTCTGGGCATCAATGCCACCGTAGGGGGCACAGGTGGGAAAACCACAGCTCATCCAGGTGCCGTAGGGAACACTGCTCACCACGGACCGCTGCAAGGTCTTGTGCAAGTACCACAAGCCGTCCTCAATAGCGATCGCCACCTCGTTGGCCAGCACCTTGCTGCTCACACTGATGCTGTAGTTCGCCGAGAAGGTCTCGGACGTTGTGCCGTTGGTCAACGTCAGAATGGCCGTAAAGGCACCCGGCAAAGCGTAGTTGTGGGAAGCCTCAATGGCATAGATATCGGTGACGGTTCCGGTGGCGTGTGGGGTGCCGTCACCGAAATCCCAATCGTAGGAAATGGTGGCCGCGGTTGGAACCACGGTGGCCTTCAAAATGGCCGCGCGCCCCGGGTAGGCCGGGTGCGAGCGCAAAGGTTCATTGGCCGCCGCCCGGACTAGCTTAACCACCGGGCAGGTGCTGGATGTCGCCAGGCAGTTTGCGCCAAAGGCCGATGAGGCCGATAACGCCGCCAGCGAGAGCGCAAGAGTGAACGTTCTCATTATTTTTCCTCCGATTGGACAATTCACACCGGCTGCGTGAAACGCTTACGCATCACCGCCAACACACCGAGAGCCGCCGGGACCAGCAGCAGCTGAGAGGGCTCCGGAACACCGGGGATTCCCGTTGACTTCAACTCCAACGATTGGCTGAAGTAGATCTGGGCACCCGTATCGCCATCCTCCTGCAGGATGCGGAAGCCGCTGCCCGGATCCGTTTCAGAAACGCGGAACTTGAAAATCGCCTTGGTGTTCACCGGCACTAGGTAATTCACCCAGCCCATCGCCACCGCCACATCGCAGCAGACACCCACGGGCCCAAAGGTCGGGACATTGTTCACGTCGCCCAAGGTGGCGGCGGAGAAGTTGTTGAAGACACCGGCGCTGGGGTCGTCAACCAGGTAATGCTCATCGGTACCCGGCACGCCCATTATCGTCGCGAACTCATTGAAAGAACCGTTTTGCCCGGCAACGAGATCATAATCGCCGTAAAACAGAACAGTATGCGTTCCCGGGCCGAGCGTGACGACAATGGAACCGAGCGTATTCGGATCGAAGGTCGTATCGAAGGCTGACCCGTCAGCCGGTGCAGCAAATGCATACGGATTGCAATTTGCGCTGCCGCTGACGCCGTTGATGTTGAGACACCAATCGTACTGCGCTACCGTACCGGCGAAGGAGGAGGTGGCCACGAGAATGGCCAGGAGGAGGAGACGAGGGAAGCTCATGCTAAGTTTTTCCTTTATTTTCTTTGTTTTTTGCAAGACGGCTAGTTCTTCAACGTCAGGTCGACGTCAGCGCGGAACCCGGTGTCCGTGGTGACGGCGCCAACAAATTTGCTGCCCGTGCGGGTGAGGCGCAACGTGCCGGTTTCCCCTGGTACGCGGTACACAATGGTTGCGGTGCCATTGGACTCAACTCCGCTTGTCACCGCAGCCACTTTCCCTGCCCGGGTGACCGACCCGGAAAGAGTAGTTCCGCTCTGCTTAAGCGAGATGGAAAAAGCCTCCTTCTGCGCCTTTGCGTACTTGGTGTTGGTGAACACCATGGTTCCTTGCCAGTTGCCGCTCACGTCCAGCGCCAGAAGCGGGACGGCGGCCGCGATCAGAAGCACTAGTTTCTTCACTGCGAGTTCCTCCGGATGATTGGCCAATACCTTATCAGTAATGACCGTATAATGGGAGTATATCTGGAACGAAGTATTTGTCCAGGGGGGCCGATGAGATCAGTACTTTTCTACACCTTGTCCTTAGTAAGCACAGTACTATCGCTGCGTGCGGGGCAATTGCCCGCGCCGGTGAACACGCCCGCAAACCCGAGTGCGCTGGATGCGGCGGTGAAGCGCCGGGACTACCCCGCCATCAAGCAGATCCTATTGGACCGGATTGCACAGGGGGGCAATGCCGGCCAGAACTTCTCTCAGTTGGCTCGCATCGCGTTTCTGCTGGACCGGCTGGAAGACGCTTTGGAGGCCATTTCCAGCGCCGGGAAGTCCGGCCCGATCACCGCGGAGTTGCGCTTCACGCAAGCGCTGGCATGGCAGCGGTTGACCAAGTATGACGAGGCTCGCCAAGCCTGGACGGCGCTGGGGACTGACTTTCCCCAGGACCCGGTTCCGGCCTACTGGCTGGGGCGACTGGAGGCCGACCTGCAGCGCTACGAGGTCGCCAAGACGCACCTGAAACGGGCCATCCGGTTGAATCCGGCCTTCCTGAGGGCCTACCCGGTATTGGGCCTGTGCGAAGAGTTTACCGGGGCCGACGAGAACGCTTTGGCGGTGTATCTGGACGGAATGAGCCGCAACCAGCAGTCCAAGCAGCCGTTGGTGGATATTCCACTGAACCTCGGCGCGTTGCTAGAAAAGCTGAACCGGTTGCCAGAGGCCGAAAAGGCACTGCGCGCCGGCTTGCCGATTCGGCCCCCTTCGGCCCCCCTGCATTTCCGGCTGGGGCTGGTGCTGGAGAAGCAGAAGAAGCTGGAGGCCGCCGCCGCCGAGTACCGCGCGGCGGGAGGCGTCAATCCGCAATATCCTGAGGCGCACTTGGCCTTGGGGCGCCTGCTGACGCGAATGGGGCAGACGGCGGAAGCGCAGAAGGAGCTGGACCGTTTTCAGGAGCTGAAGGCCAAAAAGCCCGGCCAGAAGTAGCGGCCTCCACGGGGACCGCAGACTAGGTCGATGGCTCCACTAGCGCCGGGCGGGAAAGACATCTTCTTTGACAATTCCGCGGCCCTCTTCGATCAGCAGCAGACGGTCCACCTTAACCGCGCCAATCTTCTCTGTCAGCCCGGAGGGCCAGCGTATCGTAAGTTCGGCTTTGGTTTCGGCGCCCAATCCAAAATGGAGCCGGGAATCATTCACCGAATAGAAGCTGGACTGCGCGCAGACCTCCTGGGCCTGGGTGCGTCCCCCGTAGGCGAGCGTTGCCCGGGCACCGATGGCGCTTCGGTTCGATTTGACGCCGCGCAACTTCACCTTCAACCAGTGGCGCGAACCATCCACGTCATTGCGCAAAAGCGAGGGCGGCTCATTCAAGTTGATGATCACGATATCGAGGTCGCCGTCGTTGTCGAAATCGCCAAAGGCGCAGCCACGGCTGGAATGGGGCGAATTCAGGCCGGGGCCGGCCGCATCGAGCAACTCCTCAAACTTGCCGCCGCCCAGGTTCCGGAACAGCAACCGCGGACTGCGGTGCGAATGCGTCGGCACGCGGCGCTCGATCCCTGGAAACGGCGACCCGGTCACCATAAACAGGTCCGGCCAGCCGTCATTGTCCAGATCCACCATGCCGGCACCCCAACCGACGTACCGGGTTTCGACGCCCAATCCGGCCTGTAGAGTGACTTCTTCAAAGTTGCCGCGGCCATCATTGCGGTAGAGGCCGTGCATATCGTCGGCAAAGTGCGTCTTGAACAAATCGAGCGACCCATCCAGGTTGAAGTCGCCCACCGCGATGCCCATGCCCGCCTGCGCCATGCCGTCTTCACTTAACGCCAAGCCGCGGCCCAATCCCTCTTCACGGAATGTCCCGTCGCGGTTGTTGCGGAAAAAGTAGGACGGGGTGGAGTCACACGCCACCCAGAGGTCCGGCCAGCCATCGTTGTCCAGGTCGGCCGCCACGGCGGTCATGGCGTAGGAGCCCTTGGCTCGGGCAATGCCGGACTTGACGCTGACGTCCTCAAATGTCCCATCGCCACGGTTGCGGTAAAGGTATTGCCGTGAAGGCGTCAATCCGCGAGGTCCGCACAGGACGGGCGAACCTTTCCACAGGCAGGAATCCTTCGAGCCGGGCTTCGGAATCGTCTGAAAGTCGAATTCCAGGTAGTTGGCGACAAACAGGTCCAGGTGGCCGTCGCGGTCAAAATCGATAAACGTACAGCCCGAACCCCAGTGCACACCTTCCTGCAGCAGTCCGGCGCGGGCCGTTACGTCGGTGAAGGTGCCGTCGCCATTGTTCCGGTAGAGCGTGTTTTGGCCCCAACGGGTGACGAAGATATCCTCGAAGCCGTCGTTGTTGTAGTCACCAATGGTGACCCCTTGCGCCCAGCCGGACGAGACCAGCCCGGCCGCTTCGGTGACATCAGCAAACGTGCCGTCCCGGTTGTTCTTGTAGAGGCGATTGGTGGTCCCGGCCGGTGCCCCGCCCGCGCGGGAGCCATTCAGCACGAAGATGTCGAGCCAGCCGTCGTTATCGTAGTCAAAAAACGCGACGCCTGGGCCGACCGTCTCGAGAATATAGTCGGCGGCCTCGGGCAAGCCATTGATCACCGGGTGAACGAGACCAGCCGCCGCCGCCACGTCGGTGAAGCGGGCCTGGAACGGGAGACCGGAGGGTCGGCCGCGAGGCTGCGCCCGGACGCCCCGGCTGGCGGACCCCTGCGCCGAGAGCCCGGGAGGTAACAGCAGCGGCCCACAGGCCTGCATCCATTGACGACGGGTCATTGCGGGGTTCGCGGCTCCTCAATCCGGTGCCATTTCCGGGCGGCCAACTGGTTCACGCGCTGCACGCGGCCGCTGGGCCAGGTGATCTCAACGTCGGCCGCCACCGCCTGATCCAACCCCGCCACGATCCGTTTGTCGCTGGCCGACAAGTAGCTACCCGACGTTGAGACGGAATAATACTGCGTCCGGCCGGCGGCGGTCAGCTTGACGCGGGCACCGATCGCGTCCCGGTTCGAGACCGTCCCTTCCAGCGTCAACCCGAGCCAGGATTTCCGATTGCCGCCGTCGTTTCGAAGGGCGTAGGCCTTCTGCCCGCAGTTGGCCACCACGACGTCCAGGTCACCATCATTGTCCAGGTCGCCGGTTGCCGCGCCACGGCCCGCCCAGGGCGTCCGGGGTGCCGCCGCTGCGGGCTCAAACTTGCCCTGGAGGTTGGCCAGAATCAAGGCCGGTTGCAGGTAGCGCAAATGGGGATTCTCCGTTTCGATCGTATCCATGACGTGGCCTTGGGCAACAAACAGGTCTTTCCAGCCGTCGTTGTTCAGATCGGCAAATTTGACGCCCCAGCCGGAAAATAGGAGGCTGGCTTTGCCGACACCCGAAATGGCGGTGGCATCCCGAAAGGTCAGGTCGCGGCGGTTGACGAATAGCAGGTAGCGTTCGTTGGACAGATCGGTGACCACCAGGTCCGGGTAGCCATCGTTGTCCAGGTCGGCGAAATCGGTGCCCATCCCGGCCGGGGCCACGCCGTCTTCGGAATACCCCACGCCCGCCGCCAGCGACAGATCGCGAAACGTGCCGTCGCCCTGATTGCGGTAGAGGAACGCCTGCACGGAATCGTTGGCGATATAGAGATCGGGCCACCCGTCATTGTCGATATCGGCCACCGCCACCCCCAGCCCCTTGCCGCCGGTATTCTCGAGACCCGCCCGGCGGGTGACGTCGGCAAATGTTCCGTTCCGCTGGTTGCGGTAAAGCACCACCGAAGCGCCGGGAAACAGTTTGGGGTGGCAGTAGGCCCTGATCGAAGGTCCGCCGCAGACCGGGTTGCGGTCAAATGACCAGACGGCATAGCGGGCCACCACCAGGTCCAGGTAGCCATCGCGGTCAAAGTCGAGGAAGGCCGCGGAGGTGCTCCAGCCAGGTGCGTCGGTCCCAGCCCGCGCCGTCACGTCGGAAAATGTGCCGTCGCCGTTGTTGTGATAGAGCGTCGCCCGGTCAAAGGCGGTGACGAACAGATCGGTGAAGCCGTCGTTGTCATAGTCTCCGGTGGCCGCGCCCATGGTGTACAGCCCGGTCGCCGCTTGAGAGAGCCCAGCGCGTCCGGTCACGTCGGTGAAAGTGCCATCCGGCTTCTGATGAAAGAGCCGGTTCCAGTATTCCGGGGCCGTCTTCACGGGCCGGGTTCCCGCCGGCATCTGTTCGCGGAGAGCCGCGCCATTGGTAAAAAAGACGTCCAGCCGCCCGTCGTTGTCAAAATCGAAAATGGCAACGCCGCCGCCCATGGCTTCGGGAAGGTACTTGCTGGCGGTCGGCGAATTGCGGTGCGTGAAGTCCAGCTTCCAGGAGGCGGTGGCGTCCACCATCTGGGTACCGGAGAACACCGCTGACGCCGCCAGGGCCAGAGCGGCTCCGGCCGGTAGACCCAACAATCCGGCCCGCAAGCGGTTCGGCCGCCACATGCTTCCAGTGTAGAGTAGCGGGTAGGAGTGCCGTTGAAGCTAATTTTACTGTGGGTCTCGACTTTTTTGTACGTTACGGCCCTCGCCGCCCAACCCGCTGACGGGCCAACCCTGTGGCGGGACGCGGAAGTGACACAGTTCCGGCTACCGCTGGCGACCTGGGGCAAGGCACCTTCTTTGCTGAAGGAAAAGCAGTATTACGCGCTGCCTGAGGTGAATCTCAAGACCTATCCGGTCTACGCACCCGACAAAGAACCGGCCGGTTATCTGGACTGGCTGCGGCAGCAGGATCCGCAACCACTGGTGGACTACTCCAAGCTGAAAACCGATGCGGACTGGATCGCCGCCGGACGCGAGATCTTCTACGGCCGGGAGTTGCCGCGCTTCACCGGCAGCGAGCACAATCTGGCGATGATCCGTAATCCGCAGGTGCTGGCCGCCTACCGGCTGAACACCACGGCGGAAGGAGTGCTGGTGGGGCTGCGGTACGTAGTGCGCGAGAAGGGCAAGGTGGAACTGGGCACCGACACCTGTGCGATGTGCCACGTGCAGATCCGCGACGGCAAGTTGATTGAAGGCCCGGCGAATACGCATACTCCGTTTGGCCCGCTGATGGGCGATCTCACCCGCCGCTACCAGCAGATGTCCCCGCAAATGTTGGATGAGCGGCGCCGCAAGCATATGCGGGAAGACTACCGCGTACCCTTTCTCGCCGATGACCCCAACCTGAAGATCGCTGACCTTCCGGCCGAGGAGATCGCCGGCCTCTATGACGCCCACCCGCTGGGGGTCCACGGCAGAACCAACACCAGCCTCCGCTACCCGGTGAAGATCTCGAATCTCATTGGAGTGGCGGACTTGAAGTACCTGGACCACACCGGCACCGCCCGCAACCGCGGACTGACGGACCTGGCGCGCTATTCCGGGATGATTGGCGATGTCACCGACAGCCTGACGCGTTACGCGGACGGACCGGAGGGCAAGCTGGTGCTGGAGCATATGGGGCTGGGCGGAGGCGTCAAGCGTTCACCCGACGCTGCCTGGTTTGCCGTCGCACGATTTCTTACCTCACTGAAGCCGCCCGCCAACCCCAACACGGTGGATGATCAAGCCCGTCGCGGCCAGCAGGTCTTCGCGCGGGCAGGCTGCAGTGGATGCCATCCGGCACCGCTCTACACCAACAACCGCCTCACTTTGGCCCAGGGCTTTACGCCGCCCCCAGCGGACCGGACACGCTACAACGTCATGCCGCTGAGTGTCGGCACGGACCCCAACCTGGCGCTGAAAACTCGCAAAGGCACCGGCTACTACCGCGTTCCGTCGCTGCGGATGATCTGGATGGATGCCGCATTTCTCCACGATGGCTCCATCGGGTCACTGGAAGAGTTGTTCAACCCGGACCGGCTGAAGCCCGAGTTCCGGTCCAGCAACTGGCACGCCAAGACGCCGCCGCGCGCGGTGGAAGGCCATCGTTTCGGGCTCGACTTGCCGGCCGCTGATCGCGCCGCCCTGATCCGTTTTTTGAAGACCCTCTAGCGCCATGAACCAACCCCGTGTCAACCCCGGCCGCATCGTCCACATGGCGAGCGCCTTCTATGAATCGTGCATCCTGTTCGCGGCCTCGGACCTGGGTGTGTTCGCGCTGCTGGCGCGAGAAGAGAGCGCTCCAGAAGATTTGATCGCGACGCAGTTGTCGCTCGCCCCTCGCGGGGCGCGCCTGCTGCTGGATGGCTGCGTGGCGATCGGACTGTTGGAGAAACAAGACGGGCACTACCGGAACTCCGCCGAGGCTGCGGCCTTCCTGGTCCCCGGGCAACCGGGTGAGTTGTCCAGTGCGCTCCGCTATAACCGGGATGTCTACCAAGCCTGGGGCCAGTTGACCCGCTTCGCTCGAACAGGCGTGCCGGTGGAGAAGCCGGAGCTTCACTTGGGCGAAGATGAGGCCCGCACGCGGGCGTTTGTCATGTCCATGCATGGCAAGGCCCTGGGCATGCTGCCCGTGGTGCTGCCCATGCTGGAGCTGGACGGCTGCCGCCAACTGCTGGATGTCGGCGGTGGACCCGGCACCTTTGCCGTTGCCCTGGCGCGCGCCCACGCCGGCTTGCGGTGCACGGTGCTGGACTTGCCTCCCATTGTTGCCATCGGCGAACAACTGATCGCGCAGCAAGGTGCCGCCGACCGCGTCAGCGTGTTGGGTGGCGACTATCACACGACGCCCTTTCCGCCGGGTAACGACGCTGTGCATATGTTCGGCATGCTGCACCAGGAGTCCCCGGAGACGATCCAGGATCTGCTCGCGCGCGCCTATGTGGCGCTGGAGCCCGGCGGCCGTTTCCACGTCCTGGACATGATGACCGACTCGACCCGCACTTCCCCGCCCTTCTCCGCGCTGTTTGCGGTGAACATGGCGCTCACCAAGGAGCACGGCTGGGTGTTCTCCGATGAAGACCTTGCCCAATGGGTGAAGGCGGCCGGTTTTGAAGACTTCCAGATCCGCAAGCTGCCTCCGCCGATGCCGCACTGGCTGGCCTCCGCACGCAAGCCCCTGCTGGCGTAACCCAGCGCTGCTAGTCTTCGGTCACCTGAAAGTTCGACGTCGAATACAACGACCATTCCCCCTGGGGCTTCAGTTCCAGGATCTGCGAATGGTACTTCACCAGTGCTGAGTGATGGGTGACGCTGACGATGGTTGCCGCGGTGGAGGCGAGTTGCGTATACAATGCCTCTTCATTTTCTTGGTCCAAGGCACTGGTTGCTTCATCCAGCAGCACGTAGCGCGGATTCTTTAGCAGCACCCTGGCGAACGCCAGTCGCTGCCGCTCGCCGACGGACAGAATCTTCTCGAAGTCGAGTTCGGTGTCGAAGCCACCGCAGCGGACTTCGAGATCGGCCAAGTTCACCCGGCCCAATACGTCTCGCGCCTCTTCATTGCTCAGGACGCGGTCCAGATTGGGATAGCTGAGTTGCTCGCGCAACGTTCCCACGATCATGTAGGTGTGTTGCGGCAGGAACAACAGCTCGCTCGCATCTGGCCGCTCGATCGTGCCCGACCCACAGTTCCATAAGCCGGCCATCATGCGAAGCAGTGAGCTTTTCCCCAGCCCGCTACCGCCCACGATCATGAGACTGTTGCCGCTCTCGATGGTGGCCGTAAAGCCCTTGATCAAGGTGCGCTCGTAGTTCGACGTCTGCAGCGTCACGGCGTCAAAGCTTAACCGCTCACTCACCACCATCGCGATCTTCTCGCGGCCTGAGTCTCCCGGTGTGCCGGCCCTGCGGAGGTGACTGCTTAAGTCCTTCACCCGGCGGATACCGGCGGCAAATCCCGCCAGACTTTCCATGTTGTCCACCAGGATCGTCAGCGATCCCATGATCGCCGCAAAGGCACCCGTGGCCTGCACAATCTGTCCCACTTCCAGCTCTCCGGACAGCACCCGCGGAGCGATCACAAGACTGGGCAACAACGCCATCAGCAGCGTGTGCGTGTATTGGAAGAAGTTGAGGCCGGACTGCCAGCGGATCAGCCGGATGTAGTTCTCGAACACCGCGCCGAACAGGCCCCGCACCCGGGATGACTCCTAGGTCTCTCCGTGATAGAGGGCAATGAATTCCGCATTCTCGCGCACGCGCACCAGCCCAAACCGGAAGTTGGCTTCCTTCCGCCGTTGCTGGTAGTACAGTGAGACCATCTTGGCCCCGAACACGCCATAGGTCAGCACCGTCACAACCACGGCATACAGCAGCAAGAACCACAGCAGATACCCGGAGATTCGCCAGAGCACGTGGCCGAAAGCCACCAGCTGGAAAACGGCGCTTGCCAGGATCAGCAGAAAGTTCACCGACGGCTGGTGATCGAGTAGATGTCGTCGGCGATCCGCTGGTCCGGATTGTCGATCTCGGCCTCCGCGTGCAGCTGATAGTAGGCGTGATTCTTGAAGTACCGGTCGAGCACCCGGTGCGTCAACGCCCTCCGCCAATACAATCCCACCCGATCGCGGACAAAGTAGTAGGCGGAATACACTGGCACGGCCACCAGCAGCAACAGGAGGTACGCACGGACCGAGTTCCAGAAACGGGTTCCCTGGCGGGCCGCCAGAGACGAAGCCACTTCCCCCGCTTGGGCATTGAACCAGACATTCAACTGCGTGTCCGCCAATAGCAGCAGGATCAGCAAGCCCACCAGCCACCAGGATCTCCGGCCCGCCTTCGAAGACCAGTACGGCTTGGCGATCGACACGGCCTGCCGCAGCAGGTCCAGATTGAGCATCATGCCACGGTGGGAACCTCGCCCGACTCCCGCGCCAGTGCCGCAAACCAGCCGTCACCTTTCATCAGTTCGCCGGGCGGCCCATGTTCCACCACCTCGCCCTCTTTCAATACATAGACGTAGTCGGCGTTCTTCATCATGGTGTACCGGTGCGCGATCACCAGCATGGTGGGCTTCGGCGACATCTCATCCAGCGCCGCGCGTACGTCTAGCTCAGTGGCGTAGTCCAGGTTCGCCGTAGCCTCGTCCAACACCAGCAGACGCGGCTGGTCGAGCAGCATGCGTGCGATCTGCAGGCGTTGGCGTTCTCCCAGGGAGAGGCCGACGCCGTTCTCGCCAACCGCCGTGGCCAAGCCCTGTGGCAGCCGTTCCAGCGCACGGCCCAGGCCCGCCGACAACGCGGCGTGCCGGATCTCGTCCATGGTCGCGTTGGGCCGCTTATACCGGATGTTGTCGGCCAGCGTTCCGCGAAACACCGTCCCATCGGAGGCAACCACTCCAATGGCCGCCCGCACGGAGGAGCACCCCGACTTGCTCAGCGGCTGGCCGTCCAAAAGAATCTCACCCGACGACGGCTCGAACAACTTCAGCAGCAGATCGGCTGTGGTTGTTTTCCCGGCTCCGGAAGGCCCCGCCAGCGCAGTGATCTTTCCCGCCTGTAGCGTCAGGTTGATCCCGTGCAAAACCTCTCTGCCTGGGGTATACCCGAAATGGACATCTCGAAACTCAACCATGCCCTGGCCGGCTGTCAGCGGCGTGCCGGCCTTTTCGAGGGGCCCAGCCTGGCTTAACTTCACCGCGCGCCGCAATGACGCCAGATTGCCCTGAAGACTGACGGCCAGTTCGTTCAGGGAATCGATGGGAGCATACAGACGTTCCAGGTACGCCGCGAACATCACCACGTCGCCCGGCGTCAGCCGGTGATGCATCACCAGCCAGCCGCCGTAGCCCAGCAACATCGCCTTGGTCAGGTTACTGATGGCTACCTGGAAGATGTGGTATCTCTGCGAAGTCCTGACCCGGCGTAAGTAAACGTCATAAGCAGCCAGCGACTTATCGCGAAGCTTCTCTTCCTCACGCCCTTCGGCACCGGAAAGCTTCACCGTCTTCACGGCACTGATGGCGTCCGCGATCTGCGCCGAAATGTCTTCCCACATCTGATAATAGGGGTCGAGATTGGACTGAAGCTTCAGCGCGGCCCGCCGTGCCAGCCACACATATGGCGGCAACAGACAGACAGCAAGCAGCGCCATCTGCCAGTTCGCGGTCACCATAATGGCGCAGATCGCGACCAGGCGGACGGCTTCTGGTGCAATCTGCTGAGATACCGCATGCACCACCGGAGCCACCTGATCACATTGGTCGATCCGCCGTGCCAGTCCCGCGCTGGCCTGGTTGTTGAAGAAGCTCATCGGCATCCGCAGAACGTGGCCAAACGTGTCCACGATCAGCTTAGACTCCATCCGGCTGGCCACTTGCGACCCGTAATAGGTGGCGCGCTGATAGAAGTAGTAGGAGATGACGGCGATGAGGAATAGCAGGACCACCGATTCCAGCAGCGTCCGAAGCGTTTCCTGCGGGGTCTGGGTGGCGACTGAAGCCAATCTCGACACGGCAGCGGGCGCTTGGCCCATAAACATGCCGGCCACCGAATTGATCGCGGTGCGGTAGACCAGCGGCTGCATCAGATCGAGGCCGGTATAGAGAAACGAAAACAGGCTGACGACGATAAAGCGCCGCTTGTGCTGCTTTGCCAGATCTAGCAATGCTCGTAAGACCCGGGGGTCGAACGGGGACTCCGCGGCCTTTACCCCTGCGTTATCTTTACCCTGGTCCGACATTGTTCTCCGCCCGCCACATCCGGCGCACGATCGCCACCAAGTGTGTAAGCACTCTAAGGGCCAACCTTGCGTCGTCGTCGCGAGCAGCCCGCCGAGAGCAGCAATCTCGAGAACCGGCTACGAATCGCGGGACCGGGTGCTCTTGACCGCACCGACAATGCCCAGTCCAATGAGAACGACGGTCCCGACGCCGATCCACTGGCTGGGCACCCTCATCAGGTGGGCACCCCAGGCCAACCCCAACACGAAAACAATGTAGCCGACGATATAAATCGAGAAAGACATAGGCGCCCGCGATTGACAGAGCACGTCGAGGGCCGAAGAGGCCCCAGCGGGCGAGCGAGGTCGATAGAGCCTGATATCGAGCGATTGGACGCTCCTGGCGCGTCGCAAGGCTCCGTTGAGCAGTGCCATGGAGTGACGTGACTGGCCGGTCACATCACAGCATTGCGTCGGACAGGAGGCCCCGGATGGCCGCAGGCCGCCGTTCACGGTGGCGATTCTTTAGTGGGTGAGTTGCGGTCCAAAGGCGCGGGGCCGCTGACTTTCACGGATCACACCCGCCGCTAGTTTCTCTACATCCAGCACCAGCGCCACTGAGCCATCGCCCATAATGGTGGCGCCCGAAACTTCGTCCACCTGCCGGTAGAGCGTGCCCAGCTTCTTGATGACGGTGTGGTGGTCGCCAATCACGCGGTCCACGACAAAGCCAAAGCGGCCGTCGTTCGTTTCGGCGATGATCGCCTGCTCGATCGGCGGCGGTTGGCCGGTGAGAGCAAACCGCTCGCGGAGGACGACATAGGGCACCAGTTGCCCGCGCACGTTCACCAGTGAGTGACGGCGCGAGACATTGGGGTCCCGCACGAACTCGATGCACTCGGAGATGTTCGACAGCGGCACCACGTAGTACGATCCGGCGGCCTCCACCAGCAGTCCGTCTATGATGGCGAGCGTCAAGGGGATCTTCAGCGTGATCACCGTGCCCGCCCCCAGCTTGCTGGTGATCGCCACTGAGCCGCGTAGCGCGTCCAGGCCTCGCTGCACAACGTCCATTCCGACCCCACGCCCCGAGATCTCCGTCACGGTGGCCGCAGTGGAGAAGCCTGGGGCGAAGGTCAGGTGGTAGATCTCCTGCTCGGTCAGGACCGCGTCGGCCGCAATCAGGCCGCGATCGATGGCGCGAGCCCGGATGGCGTCACAGTTGAGGCCCGCGCCATCATCGCTGACGCTGACCAGAACGAAAGCCCCGGAATAGGAAGCACGCAGTTGGATCCGGCCCACTGGGGGCTTGCCGCGACGCTGGCGTTCGGCGGGGGACTCAATCCCGTGGTCAATGGCATTGCGAACCAAGTGCAGCAGCGGGTCGCTCAACTGCTCGATCACGGTCTTGTCGAGTTCGGTTTCATTGCCCTCCGTCACCAGTTCCACGTGCTTGTGAAGATCAGTGGCCAGATCGCGGACCAGCCGCTTGAAGCGGGTAAAAGTCTCCCGGATGGGCAACATCCGGATGCTCATCGTGCTTTCGCGCAGCAGTTCAGAGAGCCGCTCAATCTCTTCGGCAATGGAGGCAATCTCGGCGCTGCCGGAAGCCGCCGCAAAGCCGCTCAGCCGGGCTTGGACGGTTACCAGTTCGCCCACGAAGTTGACCAGGCTATCCAGCTTTGCCGCGGGCACTCGCAACGTGCTGGCCGCTTCCGTCGGGGTGCGCTTCTTTGCCTGCAGAGAGACGTGGCGCTGCTCCATGACGGCGGCCTCAACCTGGCCCGGGGCGACCACGCCGGCTTCCACCAAAAGATCGCCGATCCGGGGCCGCTGACTGATGACGGACTCCACTTGAGCTTCGTTCAGGTCACCCCGGGCAGCCATGATTTGACCCAGCCGCTGGGGTTCGGCGGTCTCGATCTGCTGAATCAGCAGATCCACCTGATCTTCCACAAAGATAAAGATGTCACGGATGGCGTTTTCCGAGGCCGACGTGGTGAGCACTGCATCCCAGTGAACCAGGCATTCCTCGGGGTTGAAGTCGGCCAGCTCCGGGATCTGGTCCGTTTGGGCAACTAAACTGAGATCGCCCAACTCCGCCAACTCCCGCAGCAGCAGGATCAGGTTGGTGCCGTTCAGGAAAACACTGGCTGCGGGTATGATGCGGATCCGGAACGTCACGAGTTCACTCTGGTCCGTGTCGCTGCTGGCGGCAGCAGAGTCTTCCACGGCGGGATGATCTGATGGGGGAGCCGGGGCGTGGGCCGGGAGGGGGGTGCACCGATCCCGCAGATGATTCAGGATCAAGCGGCCGGATGCCGCCAGTTGCTCGGCATCGGCCGGCGCGGCGTCCAGCAACTGCTGGATGTGATCCCGCGCGTCAAGCGCAATCCCAATGAGTTCCGGCGTCAACTGCAAACGGCCTTCCCGAACGCTATCAAAGGCCGTTTCCAGTTCGTGCGTAAAGGAGGCGATGGCGTCAAAGCCAAACATGGCGCCGGACCCCTTGATGGTGTGCAGCGCCCGAAACGCCCTCGCCACCAGTTCGGCATCCTCGCCACTGTTTTCCAGTTCCAGCAGGGTCACTTCCAGATCGGCCAGAAGCTCCGCTGCTTCCTCGCGATAGGCGGCACAAAGTTTGTCGTTCATCCCAGCACCTTCTTCACTACCGCAACCAACTGCACCGCGCTGAATGGCTTGACGATCCATCCCGTGGCGCCGGCCGCTTTACCGGCCGCCTTCTTGTCTTCCTGGGTCTCAGTGGTCAGCATCAACAGCGGGATGTACTTGTAGGATGCATTGGCGCGAATCCGCCGGATCAATTCCAGGCCATCCATGCGGGGCATGTTGAGATCAGTCACTACCAGATTGATCGGGCCACTGAGTTTCTCCAACGCGTCCTGGCCATCGACCGCCGAGATTACTTCATAGCCGGCATTGCGCAACGTAAATCCCACCATCTGCCGCATGCTGGCCGAATCATCCACCGCCAAGATCGTCTTAGGCACAAATGTCCTCCCGTACCGCATCCAGAGAGGCGACCTGGAAGGCGGGGTGTTGATGGAAGCCGGCGGTGTGCACGGTCGCCTGGAACCAATCCGGCACCGCGCAGAGGGTGAACGGCAGGCTGTTAGTCTGGCAACTGCGTTGAGCCGAACAAAGCAGTTGTAGCCCGCACAGATCAATCGCCGTCAAGGCCGCCAAACTGACAACCAGCGGTTGTGCGGCGCTGATAGAGTTTGCCAGAGCCTGGCGGACGGACTCAGCCGTCATCAGGCCGAGTTCGCCCTCCAGATGAACCAGCTGGTGATCGCTGGCAGGTTCGATTCGGATCGTGGTCTGTTGGACTTCTTGCATCTTCCCCTCGCTCAAAACAGTTCAATGTTGTCGCCGAATTCCGTAGGAGGCTCCGCCACTGCCGCCATGGTGGCAACACGTGCCGGAGCCAGTGCGGCCCCGCCCGTCACGGAGCGTTCGACATTTCTTTCGGCGTCCATCGTATAGAGGCTGTCCGTCAGTTGACGGGCGTAACGTCCTCGCTCCGCGGTGGCCTCGGCGGCAGTGGCTCCGGTGCCGGCCACGACCTGGGACAGGATGGCCAGGGTGCTGCCAGCACCACGTTCCATCAGCGTGTCAGCCGAGAGAGACCGGCGCAGAGAAAGGATGTCTCCGCCCAAGGCTTCAGCCCCCCGGATGAGAGACTGGACGACGCGGCTGCTTTCGTGGCGGGCGGTGCCGATCTCCACAATGGCGTTGGCAATCCGGACACGGAGCGCGGCGGCAGTACTCTCGGCTGCCTGTTGGCCGGCCCCGGCCATGGTCTGGGCCAGTCCGGTCGCCGCCGTTTGGACGTCACGCAACGCGCGGGCCGCGTTGGCCGCTCCCTGGGATGCCTCCTGCGAAACGCCGCCAATTCCGGCGGCCACGGCCTCCATCATCGAGCCTGATTCGTCCAGGCGCACCGCGTGAATCTGTGCGTTCAGCGCCAACCGCAGCATCTGCAGGCCCACGACTTCGATCTCCTGAACGAAGCCATTCATGCGGGTACAGGCCTGGTCAGCATCGCCGGCGGCCTGGCCGAGGGCCGCGCGGGAGCTGATCCAATCTTCCAGCGCTACGCCCACCGCGCTGAGATCATCGCTAACGCTGCGGGCAACGCTGGCGTCGCCCGATTCTCCGCCGCCGCTCAAAGTGCGTGCCGTGGTGCCGAAGGCAGCGACCGAGTAGTGCAGGCAATCCAGTTCGAGCCGAATCTCATGGACCGCGCGCATGAAGCTGTCCCGCGTATCGGACAATTGTGCGAGTTGAAGCTCCACCGTGGCGGCTGCTTCGGCGGGCTGGGCTTGGGGTGAACGGCCGGTCAGATCGAGAGCCAGAGCACTCAGCGCCACTGAGATGTGTTCCATGCGCTGGCGGGTTGCGTCGTGCAGTTGGAGCGACATGACAATCTCACCCGTGCGTTCCACCATCTGGGTGTACGCCAAGTGGGCTTGGGCTGAGACCTGCCGCATCTGCAGTTCCGTGCCCTGCAGGTCAGCAATACCGGCCGTGCAGGCCGCCACCAGCTGTACCAGGTCTTCACGCTGCCGCTGCTCGGGCCCGGCGACGGCGGCGTGAGTTTGGCGTAACCGGCGGCATAGGTCGTCGACAGAGGCGAGGATGGTGTCGGATTTTTCCTCCACACTGCCGGTCAACTGGACAACTTCTTCGGCCAGCCCCTCAAACTCCCCAGCTAAGGAGTCCAGGCGCGCGCTCTCGATGCGGGTCATGATGCCGACGACGCGCAGCTTCCGCAGCGCCGTCTTCAGGTCGCGCACCGGTGCGGCCACGGATCTCACCACCGGGACCAGTTCGTCGAAAAGGTTGGCGTAGTTGTTGGCTTGCGCCGCGGCTTCAGCCCAGGCACTGACGTCTTTGAGGAGCTGCGTCAGCGATTGCTCCCGATCACCGCCAAAGGAAGCGGTGACTTGGGCCAGCGCTTCGGCCTCGGCTCGGGCCCGCGTGGAGATCTCTTCCAGCTTCGCGCCGACGCTGAGAAAGTCCCGCTCCGTGACGCGGCTGAGCCCGTTCAACTCCGCGCCGGCCGAGCGCAACTGCCCGGCCAGTTGGCCACGGTGTTCCCGCCGTAATGTCCACCACCAGCGCCGCGGGTTCATCAGCAGGCTCCCAGCACCGCTCCCGCCATCGCACCCAAGGGCAGCACGCGCCCGGCCGCGCCCAGCTTGATGGCTTCGTTCGGCATCCCAAACACCACACAGGTGGCCTCGTCCTGGGCAAAGGTGGTAGCGCCAGCTTGCTTTAGTTCTAGAAGCCCGTTCGCACCGTCGTTGCCCATGCCGGTCATGATCGCGGCCACGGCGTTGGGACCGGCGTAGCGCGCCCCGGAGCGGAACAACACATCAACGCTGGGCCGGTGGCGGCACACCAGCGGCCCATCGCGAACCTCCGCCAAGTACCGAGCGCCGCTCCTCTTCAGCAGAAGGTGCCGGTTGCCCGGCGCGATGAGCGCATGACCTCGCAAAACGGTGTCACCGTTCTCCGCTTCCTTCACCGAGATCGCGCACAACGAATCAAGGCGTTTGGCAAAGGCGGTGGTGAACTTTTCCGGCATGTGCTGGACGATCAGGATACCGGGCGAATCGGGCGGCATCGCCTCTAGAAACACGCGCAGCGCTTCGGTGCCGCCAGTGGAGGCGCCCACCAGCACCACCCGCTCCGTCGTGCGAGCCATCGCCGTCGGTGGACGGTGAGCCAGGACAGCATCCGCCGTCAGCGCCTTCTCGACGTGCCGGTACTTGGTGAGGCGGGCACCACGGGCGGCCTTCACCGCTTGGCAGAGAATCTCACGAGACTCCCGCAGAAACTCCTGTGTACCCAGCTTGGGCTTGGTGACGATGTCGACGGCACCGTACTCGAGGGCGCGCAGGGTGGTTTCGGCCCCGGCTTCGGCCAGGCTGGAACAGATCACCACCGGAATGGGATGCTGCGCCATTAGCTTCTGCAGAAACGTCAGGCCATCCATCCGAGGCATCTCGACGTCCAGCAGGATGACGTCCGGCACCTCTTCGCTGATGCGCTCCGCGGCCACAAACGGGTCGCCGGCGGTGGCCATGATCTGGATCTCCGGGTCGCTGCTTAGTACTTCGGTGAGCGTTTGCCGGACGACAGCAGAATCATCGACAATCAACACTCGTACTGGTTTCATGGGGCTTCCTGGCCGGCGGCACAACTCGCCTGACTGTTCAAGTGCTTGACAAAGACATCGCCCGTATTCGAGTGAAACTCGATCAGACGCCCGCGGTGGCCGCCAACGCACTGGGCCAACGCATGAAGGCCGTTGGCGGCCAGCAGCAGTTGGGCGGCTTCAACATTCTTTTTGCCCACCTGGTAGCCGTTGGTGCTGCCACCCATGTCGAACTGGTCCGCACCGCCGAAGATCTTCACTTCCAGTTCTTCCAAACGGGCACCGCGGCGGGCAAAGTCCTGGAGAAGGATTGCGATGGTCGAATCGACATAGCGCTGCGCTTCCTCGCGGGGGAGAGTGAAAGCGGGTGATCCGGCCGTGGGCAACAGGCAGTGCGACATCGCCGCTACACCCAGCCGCGGTACCCGGAACACCACCGCCAGGCAGGAGCCGAGAATGGTCCTGACGCGGGTCGGCGCGTCACCGAGGAATAGTTCCGCAGGTTGCAGAAACACCTCTCGCAGAGCCACCGTTGATTCAGACATCCCGCCTCCGGTAGACCGTCGGCGTCACCTGCTCCAGGGGCAGATTGAGGCCGCTCAGCGATTCCGAGTGGCCCATCATCAGATAGCCGCCAAGGCGCAAGTGGGACACGATATGCTGCAGGATCGTCTGCTGTTTGGGGCGGGTGAAATAGATCATGACGTTGCGGCAGAACACCACGTCCAGCGGTTCTTCAAAGCCGTAGTCCGGATCCATCAGGTTGAGCGGACGGAAGTTGACCAGGTGCCGCAACTGGGGCGACACCCGCACCAGATGCTTGGTCCGGTCCTTGCTGCGGAGCAGGTACCGGCGCCGCAGTTCGAGGGGAACGGGTTCGACGACCGTATCGGGGTAGACACCGCGGCGCGCTGTTTCCAGTACCGCCGTGGAGATGTCGGTGGCCTCGATGTGGAAGCGATAGTCATGGCCGGGCATGGCGGTCGCGCATTCGGACAGCACCATGGCCAACGTGTAAGGCTCTTCGCCGGTGGAACTGGCCGCGCTCCACAACTGGAGGGGACGCCGGGTGCCGGCACCGCTCGTGTCGGCCAGCATCGGCACGGCGTGATCGGCCAGATAGTCAAAGTGCGCGGGCTCACGGAAGAAGTCGGTTTTGTGCGTCGTCACCGCATCAACCAGGCTGTCCCACTCACGCGCCCGGCCTTCCGGACGTTGCACGAAATCACAGTAGGCGGCCAGTGAGGCGGCGCCCACGGCCCGGGCTCGCCGCTTCAGCCGCGCCTCCAGCATGACGCGCTTGCCCGGTGCTAGGTCAATGCCACATTCCCCGCCGATCAGGTCCTGCATCCGGCGGAAATCCCGGTCCGAAAGTGTCTCTGCGTCGAGGGTCATGGTTCTCTCTCAAGCCAACCGTCGCGGGCGGTACACCGTGAGGGCTTTCACCGGGGAGTTCCTGTGACTCCCTCCGTCAAGCCCTCCCGTATTAGTTGGTGCTCACCACCGGCGGCGCGCGTGGGTTACGCGGCTACCGGCACCGGCGCTCTCAGTCCGGCCAGTTGTTCGGCCGAAAAGACTCGGTCAATGTCGAGAATCATCAGGAAATTGTTTTCCCGCTTGCCCATTCCTTGGATGAAGTCGATCCGGATCGAAGTACCGATGGAGGGCGCCGGCTCGATCTGATCCGGTTCCATATCGATCACTTCCTCCACGGAGTCCGCCAGTGCCCCGATGATCGCCGCCTCGCCATCCAAGCGGACTTCGACGACGATGATGCAGGTGTTGACGGTCTTCTCCGTGGCCGACATGCCAAAGGCCAGCCGCAGATCCACCACGGGAACCACGCTGCCCCGCAGGTTGATCACCCCGCGCATGAACTCCGGCGTCCGGGGGATCTTGGTCACCGTGGTGAAGTCCAGTACCTCACGCACGGTGGCCACATCCAGAGCGAACACGTCGCTATCGAGTTTGAAGGTCAGGTATTGCCTGACTTCGGTAATGGAAACCACGCTCATGGTTGTCTTTCTCCTGTCCGTGCCGGATCAGTTAGTACTTTTCAAACTCGTCATCGAGCTTGTCGGAGAGCGTGTTTAAGGCCAGGGCAAAGCCCTTGCCGGTCTTCTTGGGCGGCGCCTGCACGGCGGTCCGGGTGGGACCAGCAGGCCGGGCCGGAGCGGAGAAGCGGGCCGCCGGTTTGGGTGCCACCCGAGCAGCGCGTGGCGCGGCATAGTTCTGCCCGCCACCGGCCGCAACGGCGTCGCCGATGTTGAAGAAGCTGATGGTGGAGAGCATGCCCTCGGCCTGACTGGACAGCTCTTCGCTGGTGGACGCCATCTCTTCGGAAGCCGAGGCGGTCTGTTGGATCACCACTTGCAACTGCTGCAGGGCCGTGTTGATCTGTTCCGCGCCGGTGTTCTGTTCGTTGCTGGCGGCGCTGATCTCCTTCACCAGTTCCGCGGTCTTCTGGATGTTGGGTACCAGTTTTTCCAGCATCTCCCCGGCCTTCTCCGCCACGCGAACGGTGGAGGCGGAAAGCTGGTTGATTTCGCCGGCCGCCTTCTGGCTGCGTTCGGCCAGTTTGCGCACTTCCGCCGCCACCACGGCAAAGCCCTTGCCGTGCTCACCAGCGCGGGCCGCTTCAATGGCCGCATTCAGCGCCAGCATGTTGGTTTGGCGGGCGATCTCTTCAATGATGGAGATCTTGCTGGCGATATCCTTCATCGCCACGACGGCCTCGGATACAGAGCGGCCGCCCTCTTTGGCATCCTCGGCGGACCGGATGGCAATCTTCTCGGTCTGCAAGGCGTTGTCCGCATTCTGCTTGATGTTGGAGACCATCTGCTCCATCGACGAGGACGCTTCTTCGGAGGACGCAGCCTGCGAGTTGGCCCCCTGCGAAAGCTCGTTGGTGGCCCCGCTCATCGACTGACTGCCGTGCGCGACTTCGGTGGCGACGGTCTTGATCTCCACCACGACCTTGGTCAATCCAGCTACCATCGACGACAAAGCTTGCATCAGCTTGTCATCTACGGAGCGTTCCTCCAGGCTCACCGTCAGGTCGCCGCGGGAGATGCTTTCGGCGGCACTGGTGATGTTCTCCATCGCGTCGATCAGCACGTTCAGGTTGTCCTTCAAAGTATTGAAGTCACCGTTGTAGGGGTCGGTGATGCGCGGGGGCAATTCGCCCTTGGAGATGCAATCGACATAGCTGGCCGCCACGTTCAGCGGGCCAATGACGGCATCAAGGGTGTGGTTAACACCTTCGACGATCTTGCGGAAGTCGCCTCCGTGCCGGGCCGGGTCCACGCGGGTGGAAAGCTGCCCTTTCTTGGCCGCCTGCGCCAGGACATCCATGTCCGAGATCAGGCCCTTTAAGTTCGTCCGGACCGTTTCGATGGTCTGGTTGATGAAGGCCTTCTTGCCGGGGAACTGCTCCAGTTGGGCCTCAAAATTGCCTTTCCCAAACTCCGCTATGCAGGCCATCGCCTTCTTCTTGACGTTAATGTGGCCCGTCACCATGCCGTTCACACCATTGGCCATTACCTTGAAGGCCCCGAGATACCGCTGGGGATCGATCTGTACGTCGATGTCGCCCTTGTCGTGCTCGTCCGACATCTGCTTCATCTCGCCGACAAAGCCTTCTAACTGTGTGCTGATCGCCAGCTTCAGCTTGCCCACCTGCTCCGCTCGGTCACCGGCGGAGCAAACATCCTCCAGCCGAATGCCCGCGGAACCTAACATCCGCTCCAGGGTGTTCAGGATAAAGGCGTCGCCAATGGCTTGCAGATCCAGGTTGAAGACCCGCGAAGCAGCGGCTTCAATCCGCCGGATCTTCGCCTCGTCCTTAAAATCCCGGCGGAGATACTTGCCCAGAAGGCTTTGATACTCCGGATAGGAGCCGACGTACCACTTGAAGGGCAGATTGATGCGGTCATGGACGGTGCCCACCAGGAGGCGCTTTTCAAAGTACCGGACATCCCAGTTCACCTGGGCCCCGGCAAATACTTCGACGATGTAGCCGGTCTGCGCCATTTCCAGGTGCTTGCGGAGTGCGGCCAAGGGCATACCACGCTCAGCGGACATGCTGTCAAAAAACTGGCGAGTCGCCGGGAATTGGAACTGCCAATCGTAGAACTCGCGGGCGATATCAGCGGCTACGGACTGCGCCCAGGAGGCCATCTCGGCCAGCAAGACCCGGTCCGCTTCATCCAGACGGATGAACTCCCGTCGGGTGGCGACACTGGCATCGTCCATGCCAAAGCGGCGCGCGTGGCTGTCAGACGCTCCAGCGCTGGGCCATGCAATTTCTACGGCGGGGTGACGCACCACCCCAATGTTCTCTGCCCCACGGGCTGCTGCACGCGGCCGGACCGCAGTCGGTACCTTCGCTTCGACCTTCCGTTGCTTGGTCATCTGCCAATCTCCCCGTCATCCACCAAAGGGATGGTCAACCGATGGTGCATCCAGGACGCCCACTGCCTGACCAGCGAATCTCGCCACTGACCATATCGAGAGAAAGAGGGCTGAGCTGCAGGCAGAATTTCACAAGCACTGAAAATTGTGAACGTTAACAATCAATGAATTTAGTTTCAATCTCTATCAGAATCAACACGTCAAAGCGGACCTGTATCATCCTCTTTTAAAAGATACTGGAATTCCCTGTTTGCACGTCTTTCGGCTGGAGGACCGCCGCCCCGGCATCACTGCAACCATCACGCGGAACCTACGGCGCAGATGCTCCGCCGTGTCGATCCCGCACTGCACCGTGAGCATGCCCAAAGAATAGGGCTGAAACCGCAGGCGGATATGGCCGATCTGATTCAGGAACAGTCGGCCAGCAGCAGTCGCTGGCAGTGCCGTAATGACGGCGTCACACAGGCGGCTCATTCAGACTAATGATCGAGACCGCGCAGGTGTGATAAAAGCAAGTTGTCATCAGCAGGCAAGCGAAGGGTAGGCAACAGATGCAGCCTCCAGATCCAAAGACGCTTCGAACCCAGCAGCACGTGTTGCAAAGGTTCGTACACGACGCTCCGATGGCCGTCGCGATGTTTGATCGCGACATGCACTACATCGAGGCCACCGATCGGTGGTGCGCCGACTACGGTCTGGAGCGTTCAACGCTGCTGGGGCAATCGCATTACGACATCTTCCCCGATCTCCCGGAGCGCTGGAAGGAAGTCAATCGGCGCTGCCTCGAGGGCGAGGCGATGCGATCGGGCGAAGATTACTTCGAGCGTGCCAATGGGCGCAGCTACTGGCTGCAATGGGAAGTCGTGCCCTGGGGGGAGCGGGATGGTCAGCCGGAAGGCCTCATCATTTTCTCCGAAGACATCACCAGCAGGAAACTTACCGAGGCTCATCTGCGAGAGACGGCCGAACGACTGAAGATGGCGACAGAGGCCGGAGGCGTGGGCATCTGGGACTGGGACATCGTCAACAACCGGCTGACGTGGGACGAACAGTTGTTTCGCTTTTATGGGATTCGATCCGATCAGTTCAGCGGTGCCGACGACGCGTGGCTGGCCGGACTCCATCCGGACGACCGCACGCGTTGCGAAACGGAAGTCAGGCTCGCCATCGCTGAGGCGAATGACTACAAAACTGAATTCAGGGTGGTCTGGCCCGATGGCAGCATCCATCACATCCGCGCTACCGCTTTTGTGCAGCGCGACGCCGCGGGCCGCCCCGTACGCATGGTCGGCACGAATTGGGACATCACGGAAAGGGTGAGGGTTGAGAATGAACTCCGTGCCCTATCCAAGACGAAGAGTGATTTCCTTTCCTCCATGAGCCACGAAATCCGCACTCCGATGAACGGCATCATTGGAATGACCGGCCTGCTGCTGGGCACCCCGCTGAACACGGAGCAACACAGCTACGCCGAAACCGTGCGTAACTCCGCCGAAGCGCTTCTGGTGATCGTAAACGACATCCTCGACTTTTCCAAGGTCGAAGCCGGCAAACTCGAACTGGAAATCGTCCCCTTCGATCTGCACGCGGCCTTGGAGGATGTGCTGGATCTGATGGCGGTTAAAGCGCGCCAGAAGCACCTGGAGCTGATGCTCTACTATCAGCAGGACGCACCCCGCGAATTCCTGGGTGACCCCGGACGCATCCGCCAAATAGTGCTGAATCTGGTCTCCAACGCCATCAAATTTACCGATCATGGCCACGTCCTGGTGGAGGTGGAGCAGAAGTCAAGCCAGGCAGGTGCCCCACTCATCCGGATTGCGGTCGCCGATACCGGAATCGGCATCCCGGCCGACAAGCGCGGCTCCCTCTTCCAGCGATTCCAGCAGTTGGACTCCTCCGCCACGCGCCGCTACGAGGGTACCGGGCTGGGCCTGGCCATCTCCAGCCAACTGGTCAAGATGATGGGCGGCACCATGGACGTGGCCAGCGAAGAAGCAGACGGCTCCACGTTCTTCTTTGAGATTCCGCTGCCGCTCCATGCCGGCTCTGCCGCGTCAGTACCGGATGCGTTCAATGGTATTCGCGTGCTGGTGGTCGACGACCACGATGTCTGCCGCCTGATCACCGCCGAAATGTGCGCCAGCTGGGGCATGCGGGTAGACCAATCCACTTCCGGCGAAGCAGCACTCCGCCTGGCCGCCCGGGCCCGTGAAGATGGCGATCCTTACCGGCTGATCTGCCTCGATCATCGAATGCCAGGTATGGATGGGCGCGAGACGGCGCTCCAGCTCCACCAGACCCTTGACGGGGAATGTCCACCGTTGGTCTTGATCACCGCCACTGACGAGGGCCGCAAGAAAGGAAACGCTGACGGCGCTTTGATTGATGCCCGTCTCTTGAAACCGGTTCGCGAATCCACGCTGCGCGCCACTTTCGAGACACTGCTGTTGCCGGGGCGGCCCAGGAGTGTCCCCGCTCCAGTCCTTCAGCCAGCGGCGCCGGACGACCGGTCCCGTCGTTTTCTCGGCCGCCGAATCCTGCTGGTGGAAGACAATGTGGTGAATCAAAAGGTGGCCGCCGCGCTGCTGGCCAAGACCGGCTGCACTGTCGATCTGGCGTTCAACGGTGAGGAAGGCTGCGCCATGGCGGCCACCCTCCCTTACGACCTCATCCTGATGGATTGCCATATGCCCGTCATGGACGGATTTGCGGCCACCCGCCAGATCCGTGCCAACGAAGACCCCACGCGCGCTACGCCCATCGTCGCGCTTACCGCCGGTGCGATGGCCGAGGATCGCCAGAAGTGCCTGGAAGCAGGGATGGACGAGTATCTCGCGAAACCGCTTCGGTTCCAAGAACTTGTGGAGATGTTGGGGCTCTTCCTTCCCACCGTCGAAACAAGTGCGGACCAGATTGAATCGGTCGTGGTCAACGCCAACGATGTCGAAGTGCTGGTGACGGGGCTTCTCCAGGGCGACTTGGCCCGTTGTTCCGCATTCGTCCAGGAGTTCATCGCGGGAGGTGCGCGCCCGGAGGAACTCTATGCCGGACTCATTCAGGCCGCTCTCGAACGAGTCGGCAAGCTATGGGAAACGGGAGAGATCTCCGTCGCCGCCGAACATCTAGCTACTAACATTGTCACAAGGCTGATTCCGGAGATACGACGCTCCGCATTCAACCAACCGCCCAACGGCCGCACCGCCATCATCGCCTGTCCCGATTTGGAAAGGCACCAGGTGGGCGGCCAGATTGTCGCCGAGCTAATGGATAGCTATGGCTGGAAGACGCATCTGCTGGGGGCCGATACTCCGACGGGAGACCTGATTCAGCTGATTGGCCAATTTCAGCCCGACCTGTTGTGCCTAACCCTTAGTCTTCCATCCCATCTTCCAGGACTGTTGCACGTGCTGGAGTCGGTGAACACCACGTTCCCGAAACTGCCCATGCTAATCGGTGGGCGCGCCCTTCAGACGGCGAACCGCCGGGATCTCGACCAGTTTGCCAACGCAAGGCTTGTTTTCAGTATTCTCAACCTGCAGCAAGTTCTGTCACACTTGCCGTACGCGAGCCCGGATCCTGTGAACCCGAACAAGGAGACTTCGGCCGCCCAGACCTAAGTGAAAAGAACAATACTCTCCAGGACTTGACTTGGTGCATTGGAGCTTGAATCCCGCGATGATGCTGCCTACGGTCTCTTGGCGAGCTTCAGCTTCAGGCTGGCGGAGTCAAAGTAGATGATCGATGGGCGGCCCTGTCTGTCCAGATAAAGGTCAATCACCCGGGTTCCGGCGGCGGCGGCGACAGTCTCAACGTTCCAGGGCTGGTTGGACAATACCGGCATCGTGGCGTACTTCACTTGATCCCCGGCGTCGTCGTAGTAGGCAATCCGCGGATTGAAAAATCCGAGAGGCGGCAAGATGCCATCGGAGCTACTGGGAGCAATGGCAATCGAGCACGATCCCAACGGGCCGATGTCGTAGTCCAGCACCGTCTCCGTCCAGTACTGCGAATCGTTGGACCGGGCATAGATCAGGCGGTTGAGCGTGAAATCGCGATAGCAGACGCGGGGGTTGTAGGAAGAAGTGTACTCGAATGCGCCCACGCCGTTCAGGGGCCCGACGCCTTGCATCGCGCCATTGATCAGGCGATACCAATCCAGGTATTCCGAGTTGAGCAGCAACTGCGTCCCGCCGCCGGGATCGATGCGGATCTTCATGTCGGCCAAGTCTTTGGAAATCGTGATCTCATCCACCGTGCCGTCCCAGCCCGCAGCGCCCACCGTCTTGGTGATCCGGCTGATTCTCGACGGGTAGGAAGGGTTGGCCGAAGCGGTTTCAACCAGGATGTGCACCTTGTTGTTGCCGGTAATCGTGATGGCACTTCGTCCGATTGGCGCCCCGTAGATCGTAGTGGGTATTTCTTCGCAGGCCCAGGTTCCATTGGGTCCGCAATTGCCGGTCCCCTGCGCCACGGTGCGCGCATAGTAGAGCTTGTTGTTGCTGCTGCGCCAATAGGACATGTGCGGCTTGCCCGCACCATCCAGCACGATGGACGGATAACGGCCATTGTCATCAAAGCGGAGTCCGTTCCAGCCCGTGCCCTGCCGCTGCGTAATGTACAGGTATTTGCTGCGATAGGCGATGGCAATGTATTCGCCCGTCTTGGCGCCGGTGGCGCTGTAGGTGGCCCGATAGGCACTCGCCATCTCCTTGCCGATCAGGTTCGGAGAGCCGTTGGTGTATTGGATCGCCGTTGCGATGTCCTCGATCACCCAGGCCCCATGTGCCTTCGCAGCCAGAACTAAAATAACCGGTAGCAATTTCTTCATACCGGCATAGTGCGAGTTCCCCTGGCCTGCGTTTCACAATTGCGATACGAATATTTGGGGGATTCGCCTGTAACGAGTCATTCTGGCCGAAGGCCACGGCACCGGGGCCCTCATTCGGCGTCATCCGGCGATTCTTCACCGGAGGTCACAATTGCCGCACCCACGGCGTTTACTTGCCCTTGTAGCCTTGCCACACGTATTCGAGCGCCAGGGGAAGCGTTTGGGCCTTCACGTCGCGGTCGCAATGGAGGGCGTTGCGGGCGAACACAAACTGGTACGGATAGCCTTTGGCGGTCAGCACGTGGGCCATGCGCTGATTGGCCAGCACCCAGTCGTGAAAATCGTCACGGGTGATCAGCAGATCTTTGTCGCTGACGTGCATCCAGATACGCAGCGGCTTCTTGGGGCTATTGGGAATGATGGTGTCGTGGTACTCCCAGGCTCCGCGCGGTGTCGCGTCGTTGTAGGGCCACTGCTGGTAGACGTAGGTGCCGGAATAGCTGAGCACCCGGTGGTACAGATCGGTGCGGTACCAGGCCATGCTCAGCGCCGCGGACGCGCCGGAACTGCACCCCATGGTGGCCCGAGCGTCGGGATCGCGGGTCAGCTTCACGTTGTACTTCGCTTCCACCAGCGGCAGCACTTCTTTCTCGACAAACTCAGCGTAGAGCCCCGACATGGTGTCGTACTCCAACCCACGCTGGCTGCCCTGCGCATCGCCGCTGCCATTGCCGATCGAGATGGCAATCATCACCGGTACGCGCTTTTCCGCGATCAGGTTGTCTAAGGCGGTAAACAACATGCGGTCCGGGCCGTCCGCGCCCACAATGAAGGGTGCCACCGTACCGGGCTGATACTGCTTCGGCACATAGACCGCCACTTTGCGCGTGTAAGGGTTGGGGTAACTATCGACGATCACCTTTCGCGCATCTTGCGGGTCGAGCTGCGCAAACGTTCCGGCGCGGCGGGCGATGCCGGGATAGATCTTGCTGTCCTTGGATTCCATCGTGAACTCGTACACATCGCCGTGCGGTACGCCTTCCTTCACCGTCAGCTCCGGGGCGGCGGGATGCGTGGGTCCGATCACGAAATTACCGTCCTGTTTGGCGGAAGGCACGGCACCGTCGGGTAGTTCCTTGGCCTTGACGTACCCGGGCGTGTTGGGGTCGCGGGCCGGCGGTTGAGGGCGGGGCGGCTTGGGCGCGGCGGGCGGCACCGGAGGAGCCTGTGCGAGCAGCAAGGCAGTGGACAGGAAAGTGCCGCACATCAGGCCGAATACACGATTCATCAGATTTTCTCCCCCACGATTTTACCCCAGCCGATCCCCAAAGCTTCCGAACTTCGCACCAGCCATTCGAGTCCGAATGGTGGCGCAGCGCTCGCGGGTTCCTTTGTCTGCGCCCGGTGGAATACTATGTCCGCAGGAGTCCCATATGAAACGCCGGAAGTTCGTTGCTGCCACCGCCGCTGTCGCCACGGCCGCGGCGGGGCCACCCGATGAGAAGCCGGCCATCGATGGCGGCACTCCCGTCCGGTCGACGCCCTTGCGGGCGGGCTATTGGGGCACGCAGTTTTATGACGAGAAGGAGCGGGCGGAGCTGCTGGACGTGCTGGATGCACAGTCACCGTTCCGCTGGTATGGCGCTAAGACTCCGGCGAAGGTCCTGCAGTTTGAAAAAGAGTTCGCCGCGCGCATGCAAACCAAGTTTGCCTTGGGCGTTACGTCCGGCACTGCGGCGCTGCAATGCGCGCTGGCGGCACTGAACATCGGCCCGGGGGACGAAGTGATTCTGCCGGCCTGGACTTGGCATTCCTGCTTCAATGCCATCATTCTCGCCGGAGCGTTGCCGGTCTGCGTGGAGATTGACGAGTCATTTAACATCGACCCGGCCGCCATTGAGCGTCACCTCACGCCGCAAACCAAAGCGATCATGGCGGTCCATCTGCAGGGCAACCCGTGCGACATGACGCGCATTTTGGCGATTGCCAAGAAGCACGGCGTGCGCGTGCTGGAAGATTGCGCGCAGAGCGTCGGCGCTTCGTATCAGGGCCGGCCGGTGGGTTCGTTCGGCGATATCGGGATCTATAGCTTGCAGCTAAACAAGACCATCACGGCGGGTGAAGGTGGAGCGGTGGTCACCAATGACCCGGTGCTGTTTGAACGCGCCGCCCGCTTTCACGACCTGGGTGGTTTCCGCGCGCCCCACCAGCAATGGGCCGGTGCCGCGCGGGTGGATTGGTACTTTGGAACCAACTTCCGGATGAACGAGTTTTCGGGCGGCGTGCTGCTGGCCCAGCTGCGCAAGCTGGACCGCATTATCGGGGCGGCCCAAGCCAACGCCCGCGCAGTGTACGACGGCATTGGCGACCTTCCGGGAGTCAAGTTCCGGTCGCGGCCTGATCCCCAGGGAGAGCTGGGCACGGGCGTGTTTATCGACTTCGCCACCAAGGCGCGGTGTGACCGGTTTCTTGCCGCCATGAAAGCCGAGAATGTTGCGGCCAGCAAACCGGGAGGGTCCGTTGTTTTGCCGACGCTGCCGCACATTATGGCCAAGGCCACTCACCCCAATTGGCCCAGCTTCCAATCGGCGCGCGGCCGGAGCATTCAGTACGGACCTGGTTCCTGCCCGCACACCCTCGATATCCTGCAGCGGTTTGGCGGTGTGTTGATCGATCCGAAGTTCACCCGGCAGGACGTGGGCGACATCGTGAAGGCGATCCGCAAAGTCTATCCCGCCGTTTGAGTGGCCGTTGGATTTGTCTGGAATTTGTCTATGATCGAAGCGCGCGGCAACCATGCGGCGCAGAGGAGATGTCCCAAGAATGAAGGTTGACCGGCGGCTGTTTGTGGGCTCCCTAATGCTTTCCGGCGGCAGCGGCGTGGCTTCGCCTCAGCAGCCTGCTGCCCCGGACCTGGAGTCGCTCCGTGTTGTGTCCGCGGCACATGGAGTGCGCTTGACGGACGAGCGCCTATTGGTCCTGAAGCCTGTTCTCGAAAGCAGGCAAGGGCAACTGCGAGTGCTCCGCGACTTGACGGTGGGCGACGAGGTAGCGCCGACCGCGGGCATACCGGGTGGGGATCTCGCGTCCGAGACGCACTGAGCCATGCCCGTTCCCGAACTGCCGCTCAAGTCCGTTGCCGAGTTGGGTCCGTTGCTGAAGGGGCGCAAGCTGTCTCCGGTGGAACTGGTGCAAGCCAGCCTCGACCGGATCGAAGCCCTGAATCCAAAGGTGCAGGCCTTCCTCACCGTGACGGCCGCCCAGGCGCTGGATCAAGCGCGACAGGCGGAACGGGAGATCGCCCGCGGCCGCTACCGGGGCCCGCTGCACGGCATACCCTATGCACCGAAGGATCTGTTCGCCACCAAAGGCGTGCGGACCACCAATGGCTCAAAGGTGACCGCTGACTGGGGGCCCGATTTCGAATCCACGGTGACGGCGCGCCTGCAAAGGGCGGGTGCCATTCTGGTGGGCAAGCTCAATCTGCTCGAGTTCGCCATGGGTAGCGGGCAGAAAGGGCTGAACGGACCGGCACGCAATCCGTGGGATCTGGCCTATTCGCCATCGGGTTCTTCCAGCGGCTCAGGAGCGGCTTTGGCGGCGGGGATGGTGCCGCTGACGCTGGGCACTGATACGGGCGGGTCCATTCGGGGCCCGGCAAAGAGTTGCGGGGTGGTCGGCTTGAAGCCCACCTATGGCCGGATCAGCCGCTTCGGCGTCACCGCACTCAGTTGGACGCTAGACCATGTGGGGCCGATGGCCCGCACGGTGGCCGACGTCGCCCAGATGCTCCAGGTGATCGCCGGGGCAGACCCACGGGATCCGGCAGCAGCGGCGAAGGCCGTTCCCGATTACGTGAAGGCGCTCCGGGGCGGCGTGAAGGGTTTAAGGCTGGGCATTCCAACCAACCACTATTTCAACCACGTCCACCCGGAAACTGACGCTGCCCTCCGCCGCGCGATCAGGGTGCTGAAGGATTTGGGCATGGTGTTGGTGGACATCACCGTGGCGCATGCTGGCTTGGTGGGCCCCACATCGGGGGTGATCCTTGCGTCCGAATCCGCCGCCTTCCATGAGCAGCGGCTGAAGCAGCACGCTGAGCTGTTTGACCCACTGGTCCGCGAACGCCTGGAGGCAGGCACTTTCCATTCGGCCATGGACTACATCAAGGCGTTACGCGCCCGTACGTTGCTGGTTGAAGAGATGCGGCGGGTGTTCGGGCTCTGCGACGTCCTGATGCTGCCGGCGGGAAACGCCGCACCGCAATTGGAGTTGGAGATTGTGGGCACAGACGCTCCCCGAAATCCGCCATTGCCGCCGCGGCCGGATTCCTTCAACCTGGCCAACGTCACGGGCATCCCGGCCCTGGTACTGCCGTGCGGTTTCACGGGTGGCCCTCCGGCGTTACCGTTGGGCATTCAGTTCTGCGCTAGGTACTTCGATGAGGCCACCCTGTTCCGGGTGGGCCATGCCTATCAGGCGGCGACGGACTGGCACCAACGGATTGCACCAGTAACTGCCTGATCGGCGACCCGGCACCTTATCCAAGTTGGAGAAATCCAAGTGTGATGAAATATCTCCACCTTGATTTGGGTAGGTGGCCTGAACCTCGCGGATGCACTGGGGCGGGGTCGAGACTTGGCATGGGAGGCGCAGCTTGCTGACGCTGAAAAAAGTAGACGTCGTGATCGCGGGCGGTGGCTGGACCGGTTTGGCGACGGCCAAAGAGATCACCACGCGGACCGCCCTGGAAGTGGTGGTGCTGGAACGGGGTGCCGCCCGTTCAGTCTCTGAGTATTCGGCCAACATGGACGAAGTGGACTACTCCATCCGCATGCGGATGCTGCAGAACATCGCGGAGGAGACGTTAACCCACCGGCACACGATTCGCGATACGGCCGCGCCCGTCCGGCAATGGGGCCATGCGCGGATCGGCACCGGCACCGGCGGTGGCGGCGAGCACTGGGCGGGCGTAGCCAACCGCTACCCGGCCGACACGTTCGTACTGGCGACAGCTCTCCGGGAACGCTTTGGCACGGCTAAGCTGCCCGAGCATCTGTCAGTGCAGGACTGGGCCTTCACCTGGAATGACATTGAGCCCTACTACACGCGCGTCGAGGAGATGATGGGCATCGGCGGCAAGGCGGGCAACATCCAGGGCCGCAAAATCGAGGGCGGGAACATTTTTGAAGGGCCGCGTTCGAAGGAGTATCCCGTCGGACCGCACCGCAAGACTGGCGGGATGGCTCAATTTGAGACAGCCGCGCGGCAGCTCGGCTATCACCCCTACAACCGACCCGCGGCAACTCTGCCGTTTGACTACAAGAACCCCGATGGCATCCAGCGGCCGGCCTGTGCCTATTGCGGCTACTGCGCAATGTATGGCTGCATGATTGGCTCCAAGGCGCAGCCGACCAATCTACTGATGCCCATTCTGCGGCGGCGCAAGTCGTTCACGCTGCGCAATGGCTGTTGGGTGCGGCGCATCAAGCACCAAAATGGGCGCGCCGAGGGCGTGGTCTATATGGACAGCCAAGGCCAGGAAGTGTTCCAACCGGCGGACCTGGTGGTGGCCGGAGCGTTCACGCCCAATAACGTGCGATTGCTGCTGATGTCCAAGATTGGAGTGCCGTATGATCCGCTCACGGGGCAAGGCACGCTCGGCAAAAACTTCACCCATCAGCTGTCAGGCGGCGCGGACCTGCAGTTGATCCACAAGCAGCCGATGGGAGAGGGGATGCGGGCTGGCGGTCAGGGGATGTCGGTCTCGGACTTCGACGGCTTCAACGGCATCGAGAACGAGACCGGGATTCTCCGCGGGGGCACCTTCACTGGCGGAGGCGGCGGATCGGGTCTGCCGATTGCCTCCTTCGGTGCGATGCCTGCGGGTGCCGCACCGCGCAATTGGGGTTCGCAATGGAAGAAGGCGACCTTGGAGTATCACGATCGCATCGCCGGCGCTCCGACGTTTGAAGCGGAGCACCTCGCGTACAAACACAACTATCTCGACCTGGACCCGACGTACACGGACAAGTGGGGTGATCCGCTGCTTCGCACCACCATCGATTGGACCGAGCACGAGCAGCGCGTTCGTGCTTTCGCCGCCCGGGTCTCAGCCAAAATGGCCCGCGAGATGGCGGCAGTGTCGGGTGCCAAAGTGATCGAAGGAGGGGGCCGTGGCGCGGGTCGGCGCACCGGCCGCTACCAGACCTCCGCCTACGCCACCAGCCACCTGCATGGTGGGGCCATCATGGGCGATTCTCCCGCCAACAGCGTGGTCAACTCCTACCTGCAACACTGGCACCTTTCGAATCTCTGGGTAGTAGGAGCATCCGCTTTCCCGCAGGCCGGAGCGACAAATCCAACCATCACGTCTCTTTCGATCACGCTCCGCGCTTGCGATGCGCTGATCAACCGCTATCTGAAACACCCGGGAGCACTGGCATGAAGCGCCGCGAGTTTCTCACCATCCCCGCACACACGCTGGGCGGCTCACTCTGGTATTCTCTGGCCGGGCGGCCGTCGCTCGTAAGCGCACAGCAGAAGGAGCTTCGCGTGCCGCTCCGCTTCTTTACGGCGGTCGAGGCGCAAGTGGTGACGGCGGCTTGCGATCGCATCTTCCCTTCTGATGAGAATGGCCCTGGAGCGAAAGAGGCGGCGGTGATCATCTACATCGATCGGCAGCTGGCCGGCCCATACGGCCGGGACAAGTACCGCTACACCAAGGGGCCGTGGCGGGAATCCGTTCCTGAGCACGGCAACCAGCGGCCGGCATCGCCGCGAGAAACCTACCGGCAGGGTTTGGCGCTGCTGGGCGCATCCTTCGCGGACCAAACCGCTGAGGAGCAGGACCGGCGACTGCAGGCGATCGAGAGGACGGACTTCTTCCAACTACTCCGCACGCAGACCATTGAGGGCATGTTCTGCGATCCGCTGCACGGCGGCAATGCGGGAATGATCGGTTGGCAGTTGATCGGATTCCCCGGCCCTGTCATGACCCACCACGGCCAGTCGGCCAATGGGTCCAAGCGGCCGGCACCGCGAAGCCTGGAGCAGATCACGGGCCGCCGCGTGAAGGGTTGGGAGGACGAGGCATAGCCCAGGCGCGTGGAGCACGCCACGGTGCACAGCGCCTATTGAAAGAACTCGTCCAGGTAGGCGATCTCGGGCTCCCCCACATGGCGGTAACGGTAGGCCGGACCTGAGTAGACCACTTGATTCATCCAGTTGGTCGGGTCCGACCACAGAACGCGGCGATCACCAATGGCGCTGACGAGATCCTTGAAGTCCCAATGGAGGGCGAAACCAGGAATCATGGCATCGAATAGAAAACTGGTCAACGGGCCTTCCAGCGCAGCCGCCATGCTCCACGGCGTCCGATCCAGCCAGATCTTGTTCAGCCGCTGATCCACCGCCGCCGCCAGCATCAGCCAGAACCCTTTGACGCCACGGGCGTATCCGCGAATGGAAGTCGCATCGACGTCGGGGCGCGCGGCCAGCACGTCCACGCCCACCAGGATGTCGTGAGCCCGCATCGCCGCCAGATTGCGTCCGATCAGATCAACGCGTTCGTTGGTGACCCAGTTGCCGAGGAACGGACGGCCGTCGTTGGCGTTGGGCGAGTCGCGCGGCTCCAACTCCAGCACCACTCGACCGGCCCTCACCATCGCCTCGGCCAGCGGAGCGGTGGAAGGACTCCGGGTTACATGCAGGGGCACTGGAAGCCGCTTGTCCTCCAGCAGCACCACGGCCGGTTTGCGTCCCGGAGCGTCGGGCAAGTAAAGGTTCGCATGGCAGACAACTCCCGGCTCTCCCTCAAAGCGAATCCGCTCGATCCGGAAATTCTGGCCGGCGATCCGCTCCGTCACCATCACTGCCGGAGCCGGACCCGGCGAAGGAACGCCCCGGCTCCGGAGTTCGGCCAGCAATGCGTCCACTGTGCGCGGTTTCCGATGGACTCGAAATTCGTCGAGGATCACCTGATGGAGTTTCCGGCTGCCGGGCTCGCCGTCCACGTGCCCGCTGGCGGTGACCTGAAGCTCGCGGTTGGTGTAGAGCTTCACCGGCCGGTCCTCGACGTCTCCCTGCCCACCCTTAAGCCAGCGAGTCATCCAGCGATACGTTTCCTCCCGCGACTCCTTGGGCATGCCGTGGGGGCCGGGGCCCACAAAAAAGCGAACCCGGTCCTCCGCGCCGTAAAGGCGATACCAGCGCCGGACTTCTTCATAAACGGGCTTGGCACCCTCGGGCGTGAAGTAGTCTTCGGTTGTCGCCAGCAGCAGCCACGGCAGTGGCGCGGCCAGTTCGAAGAAATCGGGCACATCCAACCCGCTCGCCAAAAAGGCGGGGAGGCTCATCTCCGAATCAGCCGTCGGGCCCGAGAACAGAGTGCGAAACGAATTGATGAAGCAGGCCGGAGCCGCCGCCTTGATTCGCGGATCAAAGACACCCACATAAGTCGCAATCGCGCCGCCGCCGGAGCACCCGGCCACGCCGATGCGATCCGCGTCGACATCGGGCCGCGACACCAAATAGTCCACGGCACGCTGGGCGTCAAAGATGAAGTACCGGGCGACGCTTTGGCCAATCAGGATGCTCCGCGCGCCTAGCTCCAGGTGCTCATTGCCTCCCCCGCCCGACAGCGGCCGGCCGAGTTCCGGCAGATAGGTCTGCTCGCGTTCGCCCTGCCCGATCGGATCGTAAGTGAGCACCACGAAGCCGTTCCGCGCCAGATTGGCCGCCAGGATCTGGGGTTCAGGCTTACCTTCCTGGGTGTGGCCGGATGGCACCAGAACCGCCGGATAGCGGCCTTCGCGGTTCGGCCGGTACAGGTTGCCCGTGACGAAAAAGCCCGGCAGACTCTCAAAGATCACTTTCTCGATCGTGTGGAACTCGCCCACCATCCGGCCCGTCACCCGGGCGTTCAACGGACCGCGGTAGTCAGGCAGCCCGCCCACGATCTCGACCAATTTCTGGCGGACGAACTGCTTCCGGCGGTTCGCCTCCGCCACCGTGCGGATCTCGGCGATCGCCCTTTCCCGCTGGTCCAGTTGCCGTTGCGCGAGATGGTCCAACCAGTTGAGGAACGGGTCCGCCGGCTTGGCTTGCGCGATCAGCGATGGCGCGCCCAACAAAGCGACGGCCAGCAGAACCACCGCATGCTTCTGAACAGTGCCTTGCGGCGAAAGTGGCCCGGGCATGGACCAATAGTATTCGCTCCATCAACGTTGCGTTCACACGGCCCACGGAACGGCCGGAGGCGATTGACTGATGAGGCGTTCGGCGATAGCCTTTTGCATGACCCCGAATGGCTATCTGGCGCGGCGTTGTGCATTGGCTTTGGCCGCTACTTTGTTCGCGGGCATCGCCGGCGCCCGAGCGCTGGAGCCGGCACCAGCATGACATCTTCTGAGCACGGTCTACATCTGCGAGAGTTCACCGTTCGCATCGGCCGCCAGCGGCTTTTCCACATTCCAGAGCTGACGGTGCGTGGCGGGACGGTGGTGGGGTTAGCGGGGGAGTCGGGTTCCGGAAAGACGATGTTGCTGCGGCTGGCGGCCAGCCTGTCCACAGCGGCACAAACCACGGGCCACTGCGAGGTGGCGGGGCGGATCGGTTACATTCCACAGGATCTGACGGCCAGCCTCTCCCCTTACCGGCCGGTACTGGAGCAGGTGGCCATGCTGGCGGAAAGCCACGAAGACGCGGTGGCGATGCTGGCACGGTTAGGCCTGGGCTCAGGGCGGTTGTTGGCCGCCTATCCCCATCAACTGAGCGGCGGCGAACGCCAGCGGGTGCTGATTGCCCAGGCACTCGTTTTGAGCCCGGACTTGATTCTGGCCGACGAGCCGACTTCACAACTGGATGCCGCCTGGGAACAGGTAGTGCTGACGTTACTGCTGGAGGCCGCGCGGGAGGGGCGGGCGGTGCTGTTCGCCTCCCACCGCGAGGAACTGTTTCAGCAGTTGGGTTGCTCCGTGTACCGGTTGTCGGACCCCACGCCACCGCTGCCCCCGGTTGCGTCCCGTGTCCGGGCAGAGCGCGTCCTGGAGGTACAAGACGCGAGCAAAGCCTACGCCACGCGCTGGTGGACGCAGGCCGCGCGTGAACGCATTCCGGCCCTTGATCGGGTGTCACTGGCCATTCACGCGGGCGAGACGGTGGCCTTGGTGGGGCCGTCGGGGGCGGGCAAGTCAACACTGGCGCGTTGCATTGCGCGCCGGGAACGGCTGGACACCGGGCGCATTGTAGCCGGGCGCATCGTAGCCGGAGATACCCAGCGGCCCTGGAGGAGTGCGGTGCAGTTGGTCTCACAGGAACCGTCAGAGAGCCTCAACCCGCGCCTGACGGTGGCCGCCTGTTTGGCAGAAGCGAGTGTGCCGGAAACTGGCCGGTGGTTGGAACGCCTGGGCTTGCCGGCGTCGATCCTGGCCCGCCGGGTGACGGCGTTGAGCGAAGGGCAGCGGGCGCGGGTGGCACTGGCGCGCAGCCTGTCAGTGCTGGAAGACGGAGGCCTGCTGATTCTCGATGAATCGCTCTCGGGTCTCGATGACGCCACGCGTGCCGTTGTCTGGCGTCAGATTGCCGCCATGCAGGCGCAATCGGGAATGGGCTGCCTGTTGATTACGCACGATGCCAAGCTGGCCGCGCAAGTAGCGGGCCGAGTTGTTCGCTTGGAGGCGGGCCGGGCCTCATGTTGAACTTCTATGTGCGCCGGTTGGCTGCGGCACTATGGCAGATCGGGGCGGCCTCACTGCTCTGTTTCCTGTTGTTCCACATCGTGCCGGGGGATTACTACAGCGCGGAACTCTATCAACCACAGGCCAACCCGGCACAGGTGGCCGCGGCCCGTCACGCGGCGGGCTTGGACCTTCCCTGGTATTCGCAGTACGGGGCATGGGTGGCCTCCTGTTGGGCGGGTGAGGGCGGCCGATCTTTGGCATATCAGACCCCAGCCCTGCCGTTGGTGGCGGCGCGGCTGGGTCCGACCTTGCAGATCGCGCTGCCGGCTTTAGCGGGGGCGTGGTGCTTGGGGTTGGCACTGGGGTTGGTGGCAGCGCGCCAGCGCTGGCTGATTCTGGCCGCAGAGCCGTTGGCGGTCACCCTGCTGCTGGTGCCGGACGCGGTGGCGATCAGTTTGTTGCTTTGGTTGGCGGTGTGGCTGGGGTGGCCGGTTTCCGGGGCGGGATTGCCGCGGTGGGGCGTGCTGGCGTCGTTGCTGCCGGTGGTGTTTCTGCATGCGTCGGGCGGTTTGTGGCAAGCGGCCGATTTGCCGTTCGTGCAGTTGGCCCGGTCGCGCGGTGTGCAGGGTTGGCGGCTGTGGCGGCGCCTGATCCTACCGGCAGCGGCCAGTCCGTTGGTGTCACTGGCAGGGTTGACGGTGGCCCAGGCGATCGGCTCAGCCATGTTGGTGGAGATGTTGACGGGGTGGCCCGGCTTGGGGCCGCTGTTTCTGGAATCGGTGCAGGCGCGCGACTACCCGGTGGTGTTGGTGGTGATCTTGTTGCTGGCGGCGATCATGGCGGTTGCCAATCTGGTCGCGGACCTGGCGCTCTATCAGCTGGACCCGCGGATCCGGGAACCGCAATGAGCGCTCGGGCATGTCTGGCGGGGTTGCTGCTACTTCTGGTCGCCGCCGGAAGCCTCACCCCCTATGACCCGGCGAAGCAGCAGCGCGAGGAGGCCAACGCCGCCCCTTCAGTCCAGCATTGGTTCGGCACGGATGGCTATGGACGCGACGTAGCTTCGCGGTTTCTGGCCGGAGGGCGATGGTCGGTGCTAGCTGGGGCGGCCGCGGCGGCGGCGACGCTGGGGCTGGGGTGGATCGTCGGCAGCGCCGCTGGCTGGTGGGGCGGAGCGGCGGATCTGGTGCTGATGCGAGTGGCGGAGGTGTGTCTGGTGCTGCCCTGGCTTTACTTGCTGCTGGCGATCCGGGCCTTGCTGCCCTTGGAAACACCGCCGCGGACCGCCGCCGCTGTGCTGCTGCTGGCGGTGGCGGCAGTCAGCTGGGCGCGTCCGGCCAGGTTGGTGCGGGGCATGGTGCTCGGGCTGAAAGAGCGGGGCTATGTGGAAGCCGCACGTGGATTTGGCGTGCCCGGACCCGTGATCTGGTGGCGCCATGTCTTGCCCGGAACGCTGCCCTTGCTGTTTACCCAGTGGCTGGTGCTGTTCCCACGATTTGTCCTGCTGGACGTGACCCTTTCCTTGTTGGGACTGGGCGTGGCCGAACCGGCACCGAGTTGGGGTGCGCTGCTGGTGCCACTGAAGCAGGCCTGGATGTTGCCACGGGAATGGTGGGTGGCATTGCCGGCACTGCTGGTGGCGGTTTTCTTTGCCGTTTTCAGCCTGTTGGCGAGGAAGAGTACAAACGGCGTAAGATGAGGGTCGATGTTGCTGGTGAGCGTCTGTTCCCTGCTCTTGCTCGCTGCCCAGCCGGCTGTACAGTCTGCACCCCAGCGCGGCGGTATCTTGCGGGTTGCCTTGCGGGCCGAACCGAAGACGCTGAATCCGGTGACGGCGGTGGATGCTCCTTCACGCGACGTTTTGCGGCGCCTTCATGCGGACCTGATCTCGATTGACCGCCGTTCGCAACAGACCGTCCCGTCACTGGCCAGTTCCTGGACCGTTTCCGGCAACCGCTACACGCTGCAACTGCGGCCCGGGCTGCGCTTTTCCGATGGCGCACCGTTCGGCGCTGCCGATGTCGTCTTCTCATTCGCGGTCTATCAGGACGAGAAGCTGGGCGCGCCGCAGCGGGATCTGCTGACGATCGACGGCAAACCAATCGTGGTTCGCCAAACCGGACCACTGACGGTGGAATTCACCCTGCCCGCACCTTACGCCGCCGCGGAGCGATTGTTCGATTCGGTGGCCATGCTGCCGCGCCACCAGTTGGAGACCGCCTGGAAGTCCGGCAAGCTTCGTGACGCTTGGCCGCTGACCGCCTCGCCTTCATCGGTCGCCGGATTGGGGCCGTTCCGGTTGAAGCAGTACCGGCCGGGCGAAGCCGTGGTGCTGGAACGGAACCCCTACTACTGGAAAAGGTCCGGTGGCGAGACGCTGCCGTATCTGGATGGTCTGGAGTTCAAGGTTCTGCCGGATGAAGATCTGCAGTTGGCGCGCTTTGTGGCGGGCGATCTGGACCTTCTCAGCCGCCCTAGCGCCAAGGCCGCGGAGTTCCTGCGGGCGCAACCCGGCGTGGAGTTCTCTGATCTGGGGTCGAGCCTCGAATACAACTTCCTGTGCCTCAACCTGACGCCCGGAAATCCGAAGCTGAAGTGGTTCGGCCAAGTGGCCTTCCGGCAAGCGCTTTCGCGCGCGGTCGACCGGGAGGCGATGGTGAAGCTGGCCTATCGCGGCCATGCGACGGCGCTGTGGGGGCATGTCAGCCCGGGCAACAAGCTCTGGTTCCGGACCGGTATGCCGCAGCCGGCCCGCTCCATTGCAGCGGCGCGAGAGCAGCTGCGGGCGGCCGGGTTCACGTGGTCGAACGAGGGCTCGCTGCTCGATGCGGCGGGCTCGCCCGTCGCCTTCTCGATCCTGGTGAGCGCCAGCAGCGCGGAGCGTCAGCAGATGGCGACGCTGCTGCAGGATGACTGGAAGGCGCTGGGGATTGCGGTGACGGTGGCACCGGCGGAGTTCCGTTCGGTTCTTGATCGCGTACTGAAGACCCGGCAGTTTGACACGTGTCTCTTGGGGCTGGGCGGCATGGGAGACGCGGACCCGAATCCCGAGATGGGCGTCTGGCGAAGCTCCGGGGCGATGCACTTGTGGAATCCGGGTCAGCAGCAACCGTCGCTTCCATGGGAAGCCGAACTGGACCGTCTGATGAGCGCGCAGATGGTGACCGTCAACCACGCGGCCCGGAAGCGGCTGTACGATCAGGTGCAGCAGATTGTGGCGCGTGAGCAGCCGATGATCTTTCTGGTGAGCCCGAATGTCCTGGTCGCCCAGCGGCGCGTCGGAAACTTCCGCCCGGCGGTGCTGGATCATCCCGCGTTGTGGAACGTCGAGGAACTGTATCTGAGGCCGGACACTAAACGCTGATGGGGCAGGGACGGTTAACTGTAGCGTCGTCGGATGAGGCACTGATCACGGCCTGCCGGGCGGGTAACCAGGCGGCCTGGCAACTGTTGGTCGAGAAGTATCAGCGGCTGGTCTATTCGGTGCCTGCGAAATATCGCCTGTTGCCGGAAGACGCGGCCGATGTCTTCCAGGGGGTCTGGGTGGATCTCTATCGCGATCTTGACCGCCTGGAGCAACCGAATGCCGTGCGGGGCTGGCTGATCACAGCCGCTTCCCGACGCTGCCTGCTGCTGAAGAAGCGCTGGCTGCCCGCCGGATCAGAACCCAGCGACACCATCCCCGACCTCCGCCGCGATGCCGAACAGATCCGCCTGGAAGCCGAACGCGATCAACTTTTGCGAGACGCCCTGCATCAACTGCCGGATCGCTGCCGCCAGATGATCCAGATGTTGTTCTTCGACACGCCACCGCGCACTTATGCCGACGTGGCGCGGGAGCTGGGCTTGGCCGAAGGCTCCATCGGCTTTATCCGGGGACGTTGTTTGAAGAAGCTCCGGCAATTGATGGAGCTGCACGGATGAGCCCTGTCCGCGACATGTCGTGGTTGGAGGCACTGGCCCAGGCCCTCAGCCCCGAGGAGTGTCAGGCGATCTTCGCGCAAGACGGCTTTCCGGCTGCAGACGCGGCGGCGCAGATCCATGCGGGCGTGGCGGCGGCGATCTATCGAGATTTCGAGCGAGCGATTCGCTTGGCGGAGGCGGGTGAGATTTGGGCCGCCTGCGACGGTGACCCAATGTCACTCGCCTACGCGCTGCGATCCGTGGGGCACTTGGCCTACCTGCGGGCCAACTATCAGCGGGCGGCCGAAGCCTATGACGAAGCGGGACAGTTGTTTGCTGCCGTCGGAGCGCACGCGGAGGTGGGCCGAACACTTTCCAGCAGTCTGCAGTCACACAGTTATCTGGGCCACTACGAACTCGCGGAGCAATTGGCGGAGCAAGCCCGGGCTATATTCGAACAAGAGCATGACCGGCTGCGTCTGGCGCGGCTGGAAACCAACATCGGCAACATCCACTTCCGCCGGGACCGGCCGGATGAGGCGATCCGCCACTACCAGGCCGCCCTCGATGGATTTCTGGAGTTGGGCGACGCTCGTGATATCGCGGCCACGTTCAGCAACCTCGCGGTCTCCAGCACCAGCCTGGGCCTCTACCGCGAAGCGGACCGCCACTATGAGCGCGCCCATGAATGTTGTGTCGATGCCGGGCTGATCCGTATCGCCGCCCGAGCCGACTACAACCGCGCCTACCTGCACTATCTGCGGGGCGATTACAGTGCCGCGCGGCGGCTCTACGACATTACGCGCGGGCTTTGCCAACAGGCCGGGGATGCGTATCATGCGGCGCTGTGTGATCTCGATGAAGCCGAGCTTTATCTGGAGCTGAACCTCCTGGCCGAAGGCGAGGCGATGGCCCGGCGCGCGGCGGGTGCCTTCGCCCAGCTGAAGATGCCGTATGAGCAGGCTAAGGCGTTGGTCAGCCAGGCCATCGCGCTCAGCCAGCGGGGCAACCAGGAGCAAGCGGACCAAACTCTGCGTGCGGCGCGACGCTTGTTTGTCTGCGAGAAGAACGTTATCTGGACCGCGCTGGCCGATCAACTACGGGCGGTATTGGCCTATCACGCGGGCCGGACTCCGGCGGCACAACGGCTAAGCCGATCAGCTTCACGCCGCCTGGTCCATGCCCGCATTCCGGGCCGGGCGGCCTATGGACAGATCCTGCTGGCCCGGCTTTCCCTGCGCGCCGGGCAGCCTGATCAAGCCCGCACCGCTCTCCGCGAAGCGCTGGCGCGCCCCGGGTCGGAGGCATCTCCGTCGATCCGCTTCCATGCCCGCGTAGTGGAAGGGGAGATCCACGAGCTACAGGGCCGCCCGGCGGAGGCGATTGCGGCTTATGAGTTGGCCCGCCGCGAGATTGAACAGATGCGGAGCCGCTTGGATTCAGAAGATCTGCGCATCTCGATCCTGGCCGACAAGCTGGCCGTCTATGAGGCACTGGTGACGTTGCGTCTGGAAGGTCAGCCCACGGCCGAAGCCATGGACGCGGCCCTGGCTTGCGTGGAGCAAGCGAAATCCCGCACGCTGGCCGACCGGCTGAGCGATTCGTGGCTGACGTCGCCGGAGGCACCAGGTGGTGACACGGCGAGAGACTTGCGCGGATTGCACCGCCAGATCGATCGCTCCACGCTGGCGGGACAAACGGCGCTGCACGGGCGGCTGAGCGAGCGCGTTGCCCAGATCGAAGCGGCGCTGCCGGCCGAAGCCAGCGGCACCACACTCGGCTTGGCGAGCGACGCTCGGCAGCGCCTGCAGGCTTCGTTGCAGCCCACCGAAGCGCTGCTGGAATACTACGAAGCACGCGGCATCCTCTACCTTTTCCTTCTCCAGCGCGAGAGCTTCCGGGCCGTGCGACTGGGACCCGTGGCACCTTTGCGGCAGGCCGCCAAGCTGTTGCAGTTTCAGTTGAGCCTGGGGCCGGGGCGCACTGCTGACGCGGCTCCGCATCATTTGGAGACCCTGTTTGAGGGGCTGGTGGCCCCGGTTCTGGCCGATCTGCCGCCTTCGGGCCACCTCATCTTTGCGCCCCACGGGGTACTGCACGGGATTCCGTTTGCGGCCCTGCACCGCAATGGGGAGCAGCTGATTGAACGCTACTCCGTCTCGCTGTCGCCCAATGCCAGCGTGCTATCCCGACTGCGCGCGGCGGTGGTGCCGGAGGCCGGGCACCCGGTGGTCTTTGCCGCCCCGGATGCCGCCGCCCCGCAAATGGAGGCGGAGGCGCGAGGCGTGGCCAGCGCTCTTCCGGGATCGAGGCTGTTTGTCGGCCCGGAGGCGACGTTGGAACAGTTCCGCATCTCCGCACCGAAAGCTTCAGTGCTGCATCTGGCCGCTCACGGACTGTTCCGGCGTGACAACCCGCTGTTCTCAGCGCTGCAGTTGGCGGATGGTCCCTTGACGATGGTGAGCCTGGCCCAACAGCAGTTGGGGATCGACCTGATGACCTTGAGCGCCTGCAACTCCGGAAAGTCCGTTCCAGTGGCGGGTGATGAACTACTGGGGCTATTGCGGGCTTGTCTGGCGGCGGGAGTTCGCAGCCTGATGGTGGCTTTATGGGCCGTGGACGACGCGGCGGCCCGGGCGTGGATGACGCACTTTTACGCGGCGTTCTCCGCGGGCGCTCCCGTGGCCGCGGCCGCGCGGGAAGCGATGCTGGCGCTACGCGCAGAGCGCGCCGAACCTCGCGATTGGGCCGCCTTTACCGTTGTGGGTGACCCATCGGTTACCTTCCGCCTGCCTGCTCAGGCGGGCACAGAGGAGATTTCCCTAAGATGAGCTATATTTTTGGGCGTGCCCGCTACCCTAAGTCAGTAGTACGGCGTGCAGTGTGTGCTCCGGAACTGAGCTTGAAGAGGGATGCATGAATACGTTCTCCGCCAGGAACACCCACTTCGGCGACGGGCAGTGGGCGGACTTTGTCCGCGGGACTGCGTCGCCTCTGGACGCGTCGGCGATGCAGCAGCATCTGGATTCCGGCTGTCCGGACTGTCAGGCCAGTGTGCGCTGGTTGCAACAAGTGGTCCAATCAGCCGCGGCTGACTCAAATCTCCAGGTGCCCCCGGAACTAACGATGGGTGCCGTCGCTTTGTTTGATCGCGCCACCGCCGATACCGGCTGGACCCGGCGGCTGAAGCAGATCCGGGCCGTGCTGATCCTCGATCAGCCGCTGGAGTGGCAACCGGCAGGGGTACGCGCCGTTTCCGCTCCGTCGAGCGGCCGCAAGCAGAGTTATCGAGCGGGAGACTACACCGTGGACCTCACCCTGGAGTATCCGACGGATGTGGCGGGAGAGGTGGTCGGGCAGCTGGGCAATACCAGCAGTGGCTCCGCGGAAGGCGTCCTGGTACAGTGCATACAGAGCGGCCGCCCCGTGGGGGAAACCACCACCAACCGCTTTGGCGAATTCATACTCAACTTTCCGGCAAGGAAGCGATCGACGTTGCGCCTGGTATTCCGTGACCAGGAGCGCCGAATCGATTTGCCCCTGGAGGGCAACCGCCGGCAGCTTGAGGTCGGAGGGGTTTAGATGAAACGTTCGTTTTGGGGCTGCGCAAGAGCGCTCAGCCTCGCTTGTCTGGTGGTACTTCCGGCTTGCGCCGAGGTCCGGTATCTCCTGGAGCTGGCTCCGGGCGCTTCTGCGACCCCCTTGCTGGCGCGCTACGGCTTGGCGGTGATCCGTTCGTCGGCCAATGCCACCGAGACCGAACTCGCCGTCTCGGCACCGGCCGCTCTCAGCGCCGCGTTACTCAAGCAGTTGGCGAGCGAACCGGGTGTCCGGCAAGTGGAAGCCGAGCAGGTTGTCCGTGCGCCAGAAGCCGAGAATTCGGCCGCGCCCACGCTGCAGGTACTGGGGCCCTGGTTCCCATTGAGATTGAAGCTGCCCTTCTATGGCAATCAAGTCCAAGCCGGATATCTCTTGCAACCGGCTGCGGCCATTATCCGCACCGACGAAGCGCACCGCCGGTTTGGTGCCGGACGCAGCATCGTCGCCATTATCGACACGGGCGTTGACTTCGCGCACCCGGCCCTGCGTGGCTCCCTGCTGCCGGGCTTTGACTTTACCCGGGACCGCGTCGATACGGTCGACGAATACAGCGATCTGCCGCTGTCGCTGGCGGCGCGGCTCAGCCAGTCAACAGTAGAAATCCTCGATTCGAACAAGGTTGTCCGGCTCAATCCGTCCACTGTGGCCATCCTGAACCAATCCACGGTCGAGATTTTGGATGGCGGCGGACTGCCCTCCGCCTTTGGGCACGGCACGATGGTGGCCGGCTTGGTGCATCTCGTGGCCCCACGATCAATGATTCTGCCCCTGAAGGCTTTCCAGGCCGATGGCACGGCGTCGCTCTACAACGTGGTCCGCGCGATCCGCTACGCCGTCGACCATGGTGCGACGGTGATCAACATGAGCTTCGGCTTTGCCCAGAGCTCTCCTCAACTGCAGGCGGCCATTGACTATGCCACCAGCAAGGGCGTCATCTGCCTGGCCTCAGCGGGCAATGCGGGCAAGGAAACACCGGTCTTCCCGGCCTCCTTGCCGAAGGTGATCGGCGTGGGTTCCACCAACTTTTCTGATCGCCGCAGCCCGTTCTCAAACTATGGGCGCGACGCCCGCACCTCTGCGCCCGGCGAAGCTTTAGTGACGACGTTTCCAGGAGCCACGTACGCCGGTGTGTGGGGCACCAGCTTTAGCTCCGCGCTCGCCTCCGGGGCGGCTGCCTTAGTGCTGGAGCAACGGCCCGGCACCACCTTCGGCCGCCTGCAGGACGCCTTCGACTCTGGCGTCCGCATCAACCAGGACATGGGTGATGGACGCTTGGATCTAGTGCGATCACTCCAGTACATCCTCAAGAATTAGCCCAGCCTAACGCCTAAGGCCGACCATCCCGTGCGTGAGCGCGGGGCCATCTCCCTTGGCACCACCACGCTCCAGCCAGCCGCATACCCGCAACAAAAAATCGCCCCGGCTATATTGATCTCCCCCGCTGCAACCCTTCACAGTTGACGGACGCTCGCCCAAAGTAAACAACGCGGCGCCGGACCAACGGAGCGATTTTGTGACACTGCAACTCAATGTGAATGGCATCAACCAGACGGTGACGGTGAGTGACGGCAACATGCCGTTGCTGTGGGTCCTGCGGGACCTGCTGGGCTTGACGGGGACCAAGTACGGCTGCGGCATCGAAGTCTGCGGTGCCTGTACCGTCATGGTGGACGGACAGCCGGAGCGCTCCTGCGACATGGACGTCACCTCAGCGGTGGGCAAAAAGATCGTGACCATCGAAGGGCTCTCGGCCAACCAAAGCCATCCGGCACAAAAGGCCTGGATTGCCAACCAAGTGCCCCAATGTGGTTTCTGCCAGTCCGGCGTGCTGATGTCGGTGGCCTGCGCGATGAAGGCCGGCCACCGCGGCAGCCAGATCATGTCCGAGGTACAGAACCTCTGTGTCTGCGGCACTTATCAGCGCATGAAAGAAGCCGTCAAAGCCCTTTAACCAAGCCGAGCGAGGAATACCATCACCATGTCTACTTCACCCATCACTCCCACTCCCGCTCCGGCCACCGTCGGCCGCCGTGGCTTCATCTCCGCCGTCGCCGGGGGTTTCACGCTCAGCTTTGTCGTACCGGAGTTTTCGCGCATCGCGGAAGCGGAAGGGGCGACGCTGGGGCAAGTGAATGCCTGGCTGAATGTCGCTACCGACGGAACGATCACCTTGACGATTGGCTCCTCCGAGATGGGCCAGGGCTCCTTTTCCGGCCTGGCGCAGATTCTCGCCGAAGATCTGATGGTGGATTACGCCCGCATCAAAACCGTGCAGGGCGTGCCGAGCGTGGCCCCGGTGGCACCGGTGGGCAACTCGATCAACACGGTAGGCTCCAGCGTCACGCGGACCAACTTTTGGAAGATGCGCGATGCCGCGGCGATCGCCCGCGAAACGCTGGTGCAGGCGGCGATGAATTCCAAGGGTGACCAGACTCGCTCCAATTACACAGTGGCAGCCGGCATCGTCACCCACGCGACCACCAACACGCAGCTGAGTTATGGCAGTTTGGCTGCCGCCGCGGCACTGCTGACGCCTCCGACGGTGGCCGCGCTGGTCCCTGACAGCCAGTTCCGGCTGATCGGCAAAACGATGCCGCGCCAGGACATCCCCGCCAAGGTGGATGGCAGCGCCAAGTATGGCCTGGATGTGCGCGTCCCTGGCATGGTCTACGCGGTGATCAAGCATTGCCCCACGTTTGGCGGCACGATGAAGACGCTGCCGGCCACCCCCTCGGGCATGCTGACGGTGGTGCCCACCAAGGTCTGGGCGGGAACGGGACGCGGCACCGAAGTCGCTGATGCCGTGAACGCGGTGGCTGTCGTGGGTCCGAATACTTGGGACACCTGGCAGGCGGCCAGGCGGATGAGTGTCTCCTGGAACATCCCGGCGGCGGCCACCAACTGGAACGACGCCGCATTCGTTGCCACCGGCAAAGATCTGGCTCTCGCAGCTCCGGCCTATGTCGCGGGCGGGGCCAACGCACCGGGAACGCTCTACACGGTGGAAGGCGATGCCGCATCCACCAATACGGCCCTGGCCGGCGCGGCCAAGATCATCGATGCCACCTACACCCTGCCCTACGTCGCCCACGCTTGCATGGAAGTGCTGAATTGCACCGTCAGCTATGTGGCCGGGACCAGTTGCGAAATCTGGGCACCCACGCAAGGGGGCAAAGCCGTTCTACAACTCGCGATGGCGATCACCGGCCTGACGGCGGACAAGATCATCGTCCACACCATGTACTTGGGCGGCGGCCTGGGCCGCAAATGGGAATCGGACTTTGTCAGCCAGGCCATCCAAGTGGCGATGGCGGTGGGCAAGCCGGTGAAGCTGATGTGGCCGCGCGAAGAGGACTTCACGCGGGACCAGTACCGGCCGATGGCGGTGATCCGGGGCCGGGCTGGTCTGGACAACGCCGGCAACTTTGTCGGCTTTTCCTATCGCAATGTGTCGCCCTCCCTGCTCGGCCAGCGCGGCAGCGTGCTCGGCCCCAAAGGCGACAGCCAAGGCATTGAAGGTGCCAATGACCTGCCTTACAACTTCGGACCCCACGTGGTGGAGTGGGTCTCTCATCCTTCTCCCATCCCCGTGGGCTTCTGGCGCAGCGTTGGAGCGTCGCTGAACACCTTCGGCGTCGAATCGCTGATCGACGAACTGGCCTTCGCCGCCGGGCAGGATCCCTACATGTTCCGCCGGGCCAAGCTGACACTGCCGCGCTGGATCGCGGTGCTGGATGCGGCGGCGGATCTGGCCGGGTGGAGCACGCTTCCCCCCGCCGGACACGCCCGGGGCATCGCCATCGGCACGGCATTCAACAGCATCGTGGCCCAGGTGGTGGAGATCTCAAACGTCACCGCCACGGGCCTGAAGGTCAACAAGGTATCGATCGCCCTTGATTGCTACCTATCGGTGAACCCCGGGCAGGTTGAGGCGCAATTGCAGGGTGGCATCGTCCACGGCCTGAACGCCGCGCTCTGGGGACAGCAGACCTTCGTCAAGGGTGCGGCCCAGGCCAAAAACTTCAACCGCAGCCGCATGATCCGCCAAGGCGAGATGCCGCAGGTATCGGTGAAGATCATGCCCAACCCCACGGCAGCGGACCGTTCGTTGAGCATTGGCGGCGTCGGCGAACTGGGCGTACCCACGTTTGCTCCGGCACTGGCCAACGCGTACTACAAGCTGACCGGGCAACGCAAGCGCTCACTGCCTCTATTCCCGGGCGCCACGATGTCGGAACTGTAAGCGGAGCCTCCTGTGCGCGAACTCAACGCCATCCTCGATGCCTGGCGCGCCGCCCCTTTACCGGGAGGCGTGCTGGCGACGGTGGTCCATGTGGAAGGGTCGGCCTACCGCCGGCCCGGGGCCCGCATGTGGATCGGGTCCGACGGCCATTGCGTCGGCACCATCAGCGGCGGCTGCCTGGAAGGCGAGGTGGCGCGGAAAGCCAGTTGGTGGACGGCCGGCGCGCGGCCCGTGCTGCGCGTCTACGACACCAGTTCCGATGATGATGCAGTTTGGGAGTTCGGCCTGGGCTGCAATGGCGTCATCTCGGTGCTGCTGGAACGCTCCGCCGCGCCGGCGACGGCGGCGCTTTTGACCTATCTTGATGCCTGCCAGCGGGAACGCCGGGCGACCGTGGTGGCCACCGTGGTGCGTGCGGCGGAGCATTCCTGTTTCCACACGGGCGACCACTTCTTTGATGTCTTTCCCGCAGAGCTGGCCGGGCCGTGCGCCGAGACGTTGAAGTTGGGCCGCAGCCGGCTGCTCTGTCTGCCGGATGCAGAACTGTTCCTCGAACACATCGCGCCGCCTCAGCGGCTGGTGGTGTTTGGAGCGGGCCATGATGTGGTTCCGGTGGTCAATGCTGCTTCCCTGTTGGGCTGGGAGATCACGGTGGCCGATGTCCGCAGCGGCTACACGAAGGCCCAGCGCTTCCCGGGCGCGGCGCGCGTGGTGACGCTGCCACCCAACGGTTCCATTGCCGGACTCGATATTGGGCCGGATACGGCGGTCGTAATGATGACCCACAACTTCCCGCTGGATGAAAAGCTGCTGCCGCAAATCCTGCCGCTCGATCCTCCATATCTGGGCCTGCTGGGGCCATGGCAGCGCACTGAGCGGCTGTATCGGCAGTTGGGCCTGCGTCCCGAAGGCGTGAATCTCCATGCGCCCGTGGGCTTGGACTTGGGCGGTGACGCGCCGGAGTCGATTGCGCTGGCCATTGTGGCCGAGATTCAGTCGGTCTTCTGCGGCCGGACGGGTGCGCCCCTGCGGTGGCGTCGTCGCGCCATTCACGATCCAGCAGAGAAGCTGGGAGCCACGCTGGACGCGCTGCCGGCCTTCACCGCCGAGTTTGCCGGATGTGAGATCCATGGCTGAGACCGCCATCATCATCCTCGCCGCCGGGCAAGCCTCTCGCATGGGGCGGCCCAAACAGTTGCTGGATTTCGGAGGGCGGCCGCTGGTACGCCATGCAGCAGAGACCGCGCTGGCGGCAGAGCTGGGCCCGGTGGTGGTGGTGACCGGAGCCTATCAGCAGCAGGTGGAAGCGGCCCTGGCCGATCTGCCCGTGCGCATAGCCTTCAACCCACGCTGGGAAGAAGGCATAGGCACATCGATCCAGGCCGGGCTGGCGGTGCTCTCGGAGGACACGGCCGGCCTCATCCTGACTTTGGCGGACCTGCCGCTGTTGACCGCCGGCACGTACCGGAGACTGGTTGAGATCCACGGGCAATCTGGTCCGCCCATCGTGGCCGCCGCTTATGAAGGCACGGTTGGGGTGCCGGTCTACTTTGCGCGTCCCTACTTTGCGCACTTAGCCGCGTTAGCGCCGGCGGCAGGCTGCAAGGGCGTCATTCTGAAACACCCGCACGACGCCTACCACGAACCGTGTCCGGAAGCGGCCACCGATGTCGACACCGCGGAAGACTACGCGCACCTTTGCGCCACAATCTTGTAGCTCACCCGGTAGCGTGGCGGACGCACTCTTCCCGCACGGTCAGCGAGCGTCGGCAGGCACGGCAGTTCGCCAACCGGATCGCAGTTGGCGCTCCAGTTGGGCCGCGACGGCTTCGGTTCCGGGCCGTTGGAAGATGTTGTTGTTCTCGAGCGGGTCTCGCTGAAGGTCGTACAGCTCATGCGCGACCACCGTCTTGCGCTTCCAGTCCACCCATTCGACATAGCGATGGGTGACCGTACGGACGCAATAACCCATGTACTCCTCACCGTCGGCGGCGGACCACACGCCGGAGCGGAGGAATTGGCTGAAGACGGCGGACTTCCAGGGGCGGGCCGGGCTCTTCATCAACGGCAATAGGCTGCGGCCTTCCAACTGGGGCTCCGGGGGCAAACCCGCCAGTTCGCAAACGGTGGGATAGATGTCCACTAGCTCCACTAAGCGATGGCACACAGCACCCTTGACACCCGGCGCACGGATGATCAAGGGCACGCGCGTGTCCATCTCGAAGTTGGTCATCTTGCACCAGCCATTGTGTTCGCCCAGCTTCCACCCGTTGTCGCCCCACAGCACCACCACGGTGTTCTCCGCCAACCGCGCGCGGTCCAGCGCGTTCAGTAAGCGGCCCACCTGGGCATCCACGTAACTGACCGATGCCAGGTAGCCATGGCGCAACAGGCGCGCCTGGGCCTCGGTCAGCGACCCCTGATCGGGCTGGGGAGCCTCTCGAAAGTCACGATAGCCGCGAAGCTCGCGGATGGTGTTGAGGGCCATCGGGGGCGCGTTGATTGGGAGTGCCGGGTTGGGGGCCAACGGAAGGCGGGCGCGATCATACAACCTCCAGTACTTGGCCGGAACGTTGAACGGCAGGTGCGGACGGTAATAGCCAACACCCAGGAAGAACGGCTGGCGGCGCGCTTCCAGCTGCTTCAACTTCGCGATGGCCTGGTCGGTCTGCGCGCCGTCGAAATACGCATTGTCCGGCAAGTCCGGGGCCTCGGTGGCGGCGGCTTTCAAGTACCACTCGCCGTATTGATCGATGTAGCGCTGCTGGACGCCTTGAGCAGTCAACTCGCGCTGACGGCCGGCAATCCAGGCGGTTTCGGAGGCACTGCGATAGACCGCATCGGGATCAAAGGGGTAGCCCGGCAGGCGAAGCTCCGGCTCACTCCAGGAGGCCGGGTCCGGCAGCGTGTTGTGGAAGATCTTGCCCATCGCCGTCGCAAAGTAACCCTGCTGCCGCAGGCGCTGAGGCAGCGTTACAGCTTGCGGTGTAGTGGACCGGAAGCCGGTGTCCAGATCCCAGACCCGCAGCGTGTCCGGCCGCAGCCCGGTCAGCACGCTGGCTCGGGAAGGATTGCAGACGGCTTGCTGGCAATAGGCTTTGGTGAAGGTGACGCCACTGCGCCCCAAAGCGTCCAGGTGCGGCGTGTGGGCGTGGGAGGCGCCGTAGATGCCGAGTTCCGGCCGGAGGTCATCGACAGCGATGAACAGGACGTTGGGCGAGGTCCGGTGGCGCGTTTGGCCGGATACTGCGCCACCGATGATGGCGGACAAGGCGGAGCGGCGGGTTAGCGATACCATCGAGCCTCGCGTGACTTGGCGGAGAGAGGGCGATTTGCCGCGTTCGAAGCTGCTCCAGTTCGCCGTCTACTCATTCAGCTACTTCTTGGCCCCCAGCGCAATCACAAAGTAGTGCGCCGAGGATTCCCCTGGATTGCGCCAGCCATGGACTTCGCCGGAAGCGACATACACTGACCCACCAGGCCCCAGCGTCGTGGTCTGGCCCGAGATGGTCACCTCCAGCGTACCTTCGCGCAGCATCAGCAGTTCCTCGTTGATGTGCGAATGCGGGGGGTGCGGCTCCATGCCGGGGCCGAGTTCTGTCTGATGCATCTCCACCGGGAAACCACTGTGGGTCAACCCATTCAGCACGGCCCTCGACCGGTTCTTCCCGTTGGCGCGCACGGGCAGATCCTCAAACCGGAAGGCCCGGGACGGCAGCGGTGCGGCGGTCTGGGCGGAGGCTGCAAGACCAGTTAGCGCCGTCAGCAACGCTGGGACTTCGCGGCGCGAGGGCTTCATGGGATGCTTCATCGTCGTTCTCCTTCGCGGCTTGAACGCCCGCTGACCGGCCTGGGCCGGCTACACGCGCACGCCAACCGATCACGCTGCTGGTTACCGAACGATAGCGTAGTCGTTAGGGCTGCGGTGCCGAAGACCTCCAGCTTAGCGCGGCGAGGGGCGAGCGCTTCAGTCCACTTCATGGAAAGCTCCATTATTCACTTCGGTGCCCCTAATACCCAGCCGGCCAAACTGACGATGGGCGTTAGACAGAACATTGACAGGAACATCCTGCTTCGCGGGAATCCTTGCTGAGCCACGTGGGGCCGCCGGAAAGCGGCCTGCTAACTTTGAACCTGATGGTCAACCTGTTCCAGAGTGCGATGCTGATTCTTGCGGGGCTGCTTCTGCTGGCCCCGGTGGCAAGGGGCCAACAGACGGACACCCAACACGCGTTCGAAGCGTCAATGCCGGTCTCCCGCAAGCTGCAATTGACGCTGCACAGCCGAGGCCGGACGAACCCCGGGGACCTGGGGCTCTATCAGTTCCGGATGGGGCCGATCGTTGAGTACTCGCTGGGGCCGCGATGGTCGGTTCTGGGTGGCTACTACTTTGGCAAGCAAAAGTCGGCGGAACGGGACCTCCGCGGAACACATCGGCCTTTCGGAGGAGTGGAGTTCCTGGCATTCAAATCGGCGAAGAGTGAAGTGGAGTTGCGTTCACTGGTGGAACGCTTCATCGCCCATGACCGCAGCTTCACCCGATTTCGGGAACGCCTTCGGTGGAGTGGCACCGCCCCCGTGGCCCCCTATGTCAGCGTGGAGACTTTCCTTGATCGGCAGGGTATTCGCAGCACGCGATACTCTGGCGGGGTACGGTGGGCGAAGTTGCGCCGCCGCGTCGATCTCGATCTCGGGTACTTTTATGAGCCGCGCCGGCCGGACTTGGGTGCCTCACGCCACATGTTCCTGACCAGCCTGCACTTCCGGTTTGGCGGGCTCAAGCGCCGGGACCCGGACATCTAGTGGCCAGACAGAGCCTTTGGCGGACTTGCCGGGCCCGGACCGGCCCGCGCGGATTGCCGCATAATGGTGTCATGTTTCGGACCCTCGCGCTGGCGCTGACCAGCTTTTCGTGCCTGTTGGCCCAAGCCCCCGCCAGTGACTGGAAAACGGCCACGAGCTTGCCGGGCGTGGAACTGAAGACACTGACGCCGGCGCAGCAAAAAGTGGCGCTGACCGTGCTGCGGGACACACCGTGCCCGTGCGGCTGCCCGATGTTGCTGGCCCAGTGCCGCGTGGAGGATCCAGGCTGCGGCACCAGCCAGATGCTGGCTCGCCAAGTGGTCGCCGGGGCGGCGGCCGGACAGACAGTGGCGCAGATTCGCCAAGCGCTAGCGGCTTCCCCAGCCATGAAGGCCGCGTCCAACCGGGGCAAAGTTTTGCTCGATCCAGTGGCCATCCCCGTGAACGGCGCACCCGCCAAAGGCCCGGCCAAGGCGCGGATCACGATTATTGAGTTCTCCGATTTCCAGTGCCCGTTCTGTGTCCGCGCCGTGCAGCAGTTGGATGCGGTGCTGAAGGCGTACCCGAACGATGTGCGGATGATCTACAAGCAGTTCCCGCTCGACAGCCACTCGCAGGCAGCGCTGGCGGCCCGGGCCAGCTTGGCCGCGCACGCGCAGGGCAAGTTCTGGCCGCTGCATGACCAGATGTACGCGAACAGCCGCGCGATCAACCGCGAGAAGATTCTGCTGTGGGCCAAGGACCTGGGCCTGGACGTGCCCCGCTTCACCGCTGCTCTGGACGCTCCAGCGACGAAGGCGGCCGTGGACCGCGACCTGGCCGACGGCGAGCAGGCTGGTGTCAACGCGACGCCGACCATCTACCTGAACGGCAAGAAATACCAAGGCTCACTGGAACCACAAGTACTGATTCCGCTGATCGCGGCGGAACTCAAGACCGCCAAGTAGTTACGGGCTCCCGGCGGGGCGCGGTCAAGGTGGTGGTCTATACTCACGTCTAACACCGTGAGTTCCAGGAGACCCTTGCCCGTGAAATCCAGTCCTGTTCCCAGCTTCCATTCAGAAAGCCGCCATTCCGCTGTTTGGGCACTGTTGCTGCTGATCGCCGCCGTTGCGCCCGCCGCAAGCCAGGCCGTCGACCCGCAGTTGTTCCAGGAACTGCAATGGCGTTCCATCGGCCCGTTCCGTGGCGGCCGCACGCGGGCGTTGGCGGGGGCCCCTTCGCAACCCAACGTCTTCTACGTCGGCGTGGTGAACGGCGGCGTCTGGAAGACCACCGACTACGGCCGCATCTGGAAGCCGATCTTTGACCAACAGCCCACCGGCTCCATTGGCGCATTGGCCGTCGCGCCCTCAAACCCGGACATCATCTACGCCGGTAGTGGCGAAGGCCTCCACCGGCCCGATCTGTCGACCGGCGATGGCATTTATAAGTCCACCGACGCGGGCCGTACGTGGACGCACCTGGGCCTTCGCGATGGGCAGCAGATCCCGCGCCTTTCCGTCGATCCAACCAACCCGGACCGCCTCTTCGCCGCCGTACTGGGCCACCCCTATGGCCCCAATACCGAACGCGGCGTCTTCCGGTCGCTGAATGGTGGCCAGACGTTTGAAAAGGTGCTCTTCAAGGATGAGGACACCGGCGCTTCGTTTGTGGAGATCGACCCCAGCAACCCGAACACCGTCTACGCGGCGCTATGGGAAGCGCGGCAAGGGCCCTGGGAGAACGGTGCCTGGAGCGGGACCGGCGGCGGCATCTTCAAGTCCACCGATGGCGGCGCCACCTGGCGCCAGCTAACCAAGGGACTGCCCGCCGATGGCGTCGTCCAGGCGAACATCGCCATTGCGCCCAGCCAGACCCGCCGCCTTTTCGCCACGGTGGCCAGCCGCGCAACGGTTGAGCTCTATCGCTCCGACGATGCGGGTGAGAACTGGTTCAAGGTGACGGCCGATCCGCGCCCCGCGGGCCGCATTGGCGGCGGTGACGCCCCCGTCCCCGCGTTCGATCCGCAGAACCCGGAGACGGTCTACATCGCCAGCACGGTCTGCTGGAAGTCCACCGATGGCGGGCTCACTTGGGCAGCGTTTCGGGGCGCGCCCGGTGGAGATGACTACCAGAACATCTGGATCAATCCCCGTAACCCCCAGACCATCCTGCTGGCGGCGGACCAGGGTGCCATCATCACGGTCAATGGCGGCCAATCCTGGAGCAGCTGGTACAACCAGCCGACCGCGCAGATGTATCACGTCACCGCTGACAACGCGTTCCCCTACCGCGTCTGTGGCGGCCAGCAGGAGAGCGGCTCGGCTTGCGTTTCCACCCGGGGCAACGATGGCGCGATCAGCTTCCGGGACTGGCGGCATGTGGGTGCCGAGGAGTACGGCTACGTCGCCCCGGACCCGCTGGATCCGGACATCGTCTACGGCGGCAAGTTGACCCGGCATGACCGCCGCACCGGCCAGACGCAGCACATCCTGCCCAAGCCTCTGCGCGATGGCGGCTTCCGCGTGCTGCGTACGGCCCCAGTGATCTTTTCGCCCCTCGATCCCAAGGCGCTCTACTTTGGGGCCAACACGCTGTGGAAGACCCGCGACGGTGGCCAGACCTGGAAGGAAGTCAGCCCGGACTTGAGCCGCAAGACATTCGAGGTGCCCGCCAACATCGGCAAGTATCGCAATACGCCCACCGCCCAGCCAACTCAGCGCGGTGTGATCTATACCGTCGCTCCTTCGCCCGTCGAAGTGAACCGCGTCTGGGCCGGGACGGACGATGGCCTGATCCACGTCACCGTCGATGGCGGCGTGACTTGGAAGAACGTGACGCCGCCGCAACAGGGACCGTTCTCAAAGGTCTCCTTGATCGAGGCCGGCCATTTCAGCGCAGGCACGGCCTATGCAGCCATCAACACGCTGCGCCTGGACGACATGCGTCCACACATTCTGCGCACCCATGATGGAGGCACCACCTGGACCGAGATCGTGACCGGCATGGATGACAACGCGCCGGTGAACGTGGTCCGCGAAGATCCCAAGCGGAAGGGCTTGCTGTATGCGGGCACGGAGCGGACGGTGTTTGTGTCGTTCGACGATGGCGCGCACTGGCAGACGCTGCGGCAGAATCTACCGGCCACCTCCATCCGCGATCTGATCGTCAAGGATGATGATCTGGCCGTGGGTACGCATGGTCGCGGTTTCTGGATCCTGGACAACGTCACGCCACTGCGCCAGATGACGCCGGCCGTATCCACCACCTCGGCCACACTTTTCGCACCGGCCACGGCCCTGCGCGTCCGGTGGAACATGAACACCGACACTCCCCTGCCCCCAGATGAGCCGGTGGGCACCAATCCGCCCGACGGCGCGATGATCGACTACGCGCTTCCTGCGGGAACGACGGGTCCGGTGACGCTGGAGATCCTGGATCGCGCCGGACAGTTGGTCCGCCGGTATTCGAGCACCGACCCGGTAGACCGTCCCGATCCGCAACTCGCGATCCCGCCCTATTGGGTGCGACCAGGCCGTTCCCTGCCCGCCTCCGCCGGTATGCACCGCTTCCTATGGGACATGCGCTACACGCCCGTCGCAGGCGCTCCCAAGGCCTACCCGATCGCCGCCATCTTTGCCGACACGGCCCCCAACCCGACCTCGCCGCTGGTGATGCCCGGGCAGTACACCGTCAAACTGACCGTGGACGGCAAGACGTTCACTCAACCGTTGACGGTCAAAATGGACCCGCGCGTCAAAACTTCGGCCATCGATCTGGCGGCGCAGTTCGCGCTCTCGAAGGGGCTCTACGAAGACATCCAGAAAGGCTACGCCACCATCGCCGAGATCCGCGCCTGGCGGGCGAAGCCGGGCCTGTCAGCCGAACTGAGTCAGCAAGCCGAGAAGTTGGTCGGCAGCGGGCGAGGCGGCCGGGGCGCACCCGCTGGTCCCGATACGATCTCCAGCGTCACCGGATCGCTGGGCACACTGCTCCAATTAGCCCAGGAAGCCGACGCCGCCCCACCGGCCGCCCTGAAAAGCTCGGCGGGGGAACGCCAAAAGGCGATGTCGGCTCTGTTGGCCCAATGGTCCAAACTGAAGACGTCCGCGCCGTAGCGCTGGAAGGTCTGGGGAGGGGCGGTTGGACGGACGGATCGAGGATGCTATTCTATGAAGGAATTCCCTCATTGGCGCGGTAGCCAAGTGGTAAGGCAGAGGTCTGCAAAACCTTTACTCACCGGTTCGAATCCGGTCCGCGCCTCCATCTTCTTCATCCGCTCGTTCTCTTCGGCGGTCTTGATTCCTGTTACGGTTTGAACTGAAAGGCGTAGATGTCGGCGTCCTTTAGGACGAAGCGGATGCGGACTGGTTGGCCTTTCAAGGTGGCGACGCTTTCGCCTGACTTCCAGGCATAGATACGGCCGATTTCGTCGCCGATCAGTTCCTTCGCATCGGCCAGAGTGTAGCCCGGCAACGGGTGGCCCGCCGCATCTTGTAGCTCCACCCGCACGCTTCCTGGAGCCGAGGTGGAGAAGTTGAGTTCCAGGCGGCTTCCTTCAAATTGCAGCGGCTTGGTCAACAGTTCCCCGCCCTGGTACCCTGCGCGAATTGACGCCAGACCATCCAGCCGCAGTTCGTACCGCTGGAGGTTTGCGGTCGGCTGGCCGTAGTTCCGGTTGACGTAGAACGACATCGTGCTCGGGCTGGTCTGGACCAGGTTAAGCGCGGGGTAGTTGGAGCGAGACACCCAGTTCGCCAAACCAACTCCAGGGCGCAGGAATGCTTCCATGAAGGTTCTCGTGCAGCTGGCACCGCCCCGTGACGTCACCAGCACGGCGTCGGAGCAGTCCTTGAAGTACTGCGGATCCACCCGAAGCTCAGCCGCCTGGGCTGCGCTGACAATCTGGCGGCCTGGCATGAAGCGGGCACAGATGCCGGCGTAGATGTGAGGCGCGCGGAAATAGGGAGCGGTCTGGTTGGTATAAAGATGCTCCGGCGGCGCATCGCCGTAGCTGATCTCCACCGGCGGAGACCAAGTAAGAAAGTCGTCACTGGTGGCGCGGGAGACCCAACGATAGTTTGTGTTGCCGATCTTCTTCCAGGTGCGGAAGTAGAGCACATACTGGCGCTCCGCCGGCGACCAGAATGAGATGTTCTGCGAATCCAGCGAGAATGCGCTGGGCGGCGGAAACACGGGCTGCTCACGCAATTTCTTCCATCGCAAGCCATCGGCGGAAACGAATGCCATCAAGCCCGTCTTATGGACACCGGCCAGCGCCTTGAATCGCTCCGATGCATCAACGCCCGGCCGTTGATCGAGCATCGGGCTGAAGTTGTGCGAATAGGGCGCGCTGTGCGCCAGGATGACATTGTTCCGGCGCTGGCCATGCACTTCAAACAGCTTCAGCTCGGGGCGCTTCCAGGTCTTGCCATCCAACGACTCCGCATAGCAGGTAGACTCCGCGTCGTTGCCATCGTTGCCCGCCGTGGGAACGCCGCGATAGTACATGCGATAAAGGCTGGCCTCCTGGAGGATCGTTGTGTAGCCACAGAATCGGCCTTCCCAAGGCTGGTTGAAGTGAATGACGGGACCCGCGTCGACAGCCGTACCGAGGCGGAACTCCACGCCACGAGCCTCGTCGACAAGTGCGCGATCAACGAACAGCTCCCGCCTGCCGCCGATGGCCAAGGGCGCACCCGCGGCCGGCTCCTGCGCGGCGACGGCCCAGGCCGCCGTCAGATTCGCGCCCAATGCGCGCCGGGTCAGATTCATGCGAAAGTCCTCCTTGCAGCCACTGGAACCCAGAGTAACGGCACTCCAGCCCATAGAATCGGTCAGTGGACTGAGTATATGTTCGCCGTGACCTCGTCCAGGGAGCGGCCTCGCGTGGCCTTTCATCGGCCACAGCCCAACTGGCACCGTTAGCCTATCCTGGTCTGTGCATCTATCTCATTAACAACAACATCGTGCAGTTTCTGGCAAAGCAAGGCAAGCGCTTTTTGCGACTCATAAACCCTTGGTTGTAGGTTCAGATCCTACAGGGCCCACCAATCGAGAGCTTTAAGCTTCACCAATTGAAGGTCACGGGCAGTGTGAGCAGCCGTTCCAACATGGCAGCGCCACTCGCGGCCACGCGCACGCGGCAGAGGATGTTCGCCGACGTAATGTTCTGCTGGCGCAGCACTTCTCGCGAGGGCGCATTGATGTAGGCGTTGAACTGGTCCGTCCATTGGAAGACCGACGATTCGTCATCGCCTTTCATTTGAACGCGGGAATCGTCCGGTAGCTGGATGATCCAGCGGCACACCATGCCCAGAACATTGGGCAGCGGGTTGACCTGAAAATGCGGACCGTGGGCAGAACCCGGCGTCGTGCCGGAGATATCAACAGCACCGGAGCCGCTTAGGCTGTCGATGTGCAGACGGCCACTGTTGATCAGCTCATAGCCTTCCAGACTTCGAGTGAACGTACCACCGGTGGTCTCGAAAACGGCGTCGGGTGAATCCATCAATGGGCCATTGGTGACGGCCGGGGTGATGGTATTCAGATCAGCCGGCCAGGACCCACCAGAGGGCAGGCTGAGAGGACGGAAGGTGTGGTTCCGCACGAAGGTGTGGCCTTGAAATTCGGTCAGCGTGCGGGCCGCATCCCAGACGTCGCACGTCCTCTCGATGCGAGCCCGGGTGAACCCGCGGGCACCCATGTAAAAGGCCAGCATATTGGACGGCAGGTCTTCTTCCGAATAGGAAGAGTGGCCGGCGCCGTCGGTCCAGGCTTGGAGCGCTTCAAAGCCCAGAGACTGCAACATGAACAACTGGAGCGATACGCTGAGGACTTCATCCTTGGAGAGCGGTCGCTTGATGTGGGCCACCGGCGTGACGCCGCTGAGCAAGATGCCGACGTAGGGCGCGTGGGCGGTCATCTGCGGAGCATCCACCGACTCCGGCGTCGTCGAGCCACCGGCCGCCATCCGATCGGAGGCATCCTGGACGGCCTGGATCAACTGCATGGTCATGCCGGGATCGGCATGGGACCAATCGATCCAACCGCAATTGGTGGAGTAAGAATACCGGGGCGGCGTCTCATTGACCCCGGACTCATCAGGAATCCGATGAAGTGCATCATCGCCCGCGTGCCGGGTGGCATGGACCAGCTCATGGGCGAGAATCTGGTGGTGTTGCGCGGTGCCGGGCACGACGCGATCCGACATCACGATGTCGTGCCCATAGGTAAAGGCCAGCGCCGAGACACTGCGGGCGGAGAGATTCGCGTCCGTACCGCTGTGGACGCGGACCGGGCTGAGGTCGTAGCCCAGCCGCGGCTCAAAGGATTCCCGTTCAGCGGGAGAAAGCGGTTGTCCGCCGGAGCGGGTGGCTTGTTCGACGACCGCACCTGAGACCTGCTTCCGTTTCCCGCTGGCTCGGCAGCGGGGGCAGGTTCCGTGGCAGGCGCACGGAGCTGCCTGGGGGGCCGCTTCGGGCCGACCGGTCAAGCGATGGGACAAGTGACTGGCTTCCCGCTCGGTGGCGTCGTGAGGATCGCTGACCGTCAGCCGTTGTCCCGCCCGGGGGGCTGGTGCACTCCGCATCGCCATACGCGGCCACAGAGATCCCGCGGGGGAAGAGTCCGGTGCCCGCGAACCGGCTTGCGGGCCTGGTGCGACGGCCGGGCGGGCGGCGGCATGCGCCGGTGCCGCCGCCGTCCGATTCATGCTCCGATTCATGCGCGCACCTCGACGAGCCGAGGCTGGGGGGGCGACTGAGAGGGCGGCTGGCTCGCCTTGCGCATAAGGAGTTACCCGAGGACCTCAGCCAGGATCAACTCGCTGGCACCATCGGACATCTGGTTCCTCAGCGACGCCGGCAAGGCGGCCGAGTCGAGATCGAACAGCGGGGCTCCGGTGGCATCACGTGCGATCAGCCCCAGTTGAACGAGGCCGCCCACGAGTGCTTTGGCGCGCCGCTCCGCCCCGGCCTCGACGGCAGAACCGGGAGTCCCGATGGCCACGCGGCGCACGCGGGCTTTGAGTTCCGGTGGAAGGTCGGGGAGCGGACCATCGAGAGTGGAATCCGCGGTGAACTTCACGAGGAAGGTCCGCGTGGGGAACAGATCCGCCAGGCGACCCGAAGCGGCAAAGGACGCGGTGTCCGCCTTGACGAACATCAGCCGCGCAGCTCGACCGACGGGACGGACAGGCGCGGGCGTGGTGGAGGGGATCACGGGCGGCGTCACCGGGGTAACTGGCGTAGCCGGTGCGGCCGGTGTGGCTGGCGTGGTGGTTGGCGTAGCTGGCGTGGTGGTCGGAGTCGCGGGAGGCGCGGGGGGCCTCACGGGAGTCGTCGCTGGGATCGCGGGAGCCGGTGGCGGTTGCGCGGGGACGACGTCCGGGCGGGCGGGCGGGACGCGGTCGCCCGGAATGCTGGGAATGGTTGTATTGCCGGGACTGGCGGGCACCGGCTGTACGGGGGCGGTGGGCGTTCGGGCTGGCTCGACCGTTTGGATCAAGACGAGCACCACGGACTGGATATCGGCCTCCAGTGCCCTCAACCCTGTGCTGATGATCGGGTTGGTCTGGTTGGAGCCGAGCGCCGGCATGGTGGCCTTGAAGCGATCGACGGCCAGAGCGGGAATGTTGGCGGGGGTATCACGATAGACCACCGAGGCCAGCCGGGGTTTTCCGACCCCCAGCGCCAGCCACTTGTCGGCCAGCACCTTGAACTCAGTTGCTTCCGGTACGGCGGTACCGGACTCGAAACGCAGGTCGGCCAGCAGAACGCCCTGGAGCTTCTGTTCGATGGCGGTCCACTGCCCCGAAGCGGCCAGATCGGGGGCGCTATCAAACAGGTCCTTGTTGGTGAAGGCGTAGATGCGCTGGCGGTCGAAGGTCTTGGCCACCGGGGTAACGGTGAGGATGAAGATGCTGCCGTCGGTGCCAGTAACCGCCAGGGGAGCCCCCGGCAAGTCCTCGGAAACCGCGTTGGCGATGGGCACGGATAGTGGTGCCAGCGCGGCCACGGTGGCCGCCAGACGGGCGTTGCCCAGGGCCGGCCCTTCGTCCTCCGCGGCGCCGCGCGATCCGATGGCCGAATAGAGAATCTGTTTGCCGGGCTGGACCAGCGCCCAGCTGGCCCGGACGGCGTCATCGTCGGAGGCGAGCTGAGCCGTGCCTCCCTCAAAGATGATCTGCCCGGCGGATTCGAAGCCTACCCGGGCGAGTTCCGGAGCCGCAGTTTGCAGCAGTCCGCGGATGCGCTTGGCTAGATCGAGCGAATTAGCGTTGAGCTCCAGATGGTAGATCTGATACTGCCGCCGCGGCGGAGACTGGGGCTTCGGCACATCCTGGCCGCAGTCCTTCTCCCGGCGCCGGTGGAAGAGCACCCAATCGCGGGTGGCCTTCACCGCTAATTCACCACCGGTAGCCTCCGGAGTGGCGAACAGCAACTTCGCCGAGGAAGCGGAGAAGCCGCTTTCACCCAGTGCCGCTTCAATCACGTCAAGGGCCGCGCGGGCCAGCGTGTTGTTTGCATTGCCGGACGTTAAGACGGCCGGGTCCTGCTCCAACTCGCCGGGGATCTGGTCGGAGTCAAAGTCGGGCGCCTGGAAGCGCAGGGTGCCTCGGGCCTGCAGCGGATCGCCTCCGCGCACCAGCTCCAGCGAGTACTCGTAGCCTTTCGTGTCCGACACAATTTGCACCTTGATCCGCGTCGCCGTCCGGACCAGGATCACACTTAAGGGTGCCGGCGGTACGGCGCCCGGTGTATTGCCGCTGGCGCTGCGGACGCGATGCTGGATGGCGCCGATCAGTATCCCTCTGGCCTGGATGGCATCAGCGGTGTTGCCGGTCTTGGTCTCCAGCACCCGCAGCGTCCCGAACACCTGAATGTCGTGACTCTCCAGCGTGCCTTCGTTGGAATGCAGGACCATCCGAGAGCGAACCGCGGTCTGGTCATTCACGCGCATCGAGAATGGATCCCGGTCGAACTCGAGGCTACCCCAGGCCGCCACGCTCTGAGTCTGATAGGCAAGCTCAACCGGCTCATCCAAGGCTTTGTTGGTGCGCTGGCGGGCCATATACTTCTTGGCGTCTCGAGCGATGTTGGCGTAGTCGGCCACGGACTTGCCCACAGTACGGTAGCCGCCCGAGAGAGACCCGGCCACTGCGGCATAGAACTTCAGCGGTCCATTGACCGTCGATTCAATCCGGGCGGCACCGTTGAGGGCAAACCCTTCTCCCTCCCGTACCTTCAGCCAGCGGGCCTGGAAGGCCGTGCCGGTGGCCTGGGGCGTGGTCCGGGTGATTTCGCCATCGGGAATCAGGATGTCGACGCGCGGCTTGCGCTTGGCGTCATCCAACCCTTCCAGCAGCGAAATGCGCTCCATGTGCTGGGCTTCTTCCCAGGCATGGGGGACAAAGTCCGGGCGGACGGCGCAGAAGCGCAAATCAACGCCCTCGCCCATCCAGCGGCGGACCTGCTCATTCACGGTCATGGCGTCGCCGGGCACCACCGGCAGGTAGCCGGCGCTGGGCAATTCGACGATGCCGCCATCGATCAACGCACGCTCAGACAGAGTGACGGCAGCCTGCTCTTTGACTTGCCGCAGTTGGTCCGACATCACCCGTAGCGGAGCAGAGCCTTTCTGCCGGAGGTACTTCATGCTCTCGGTTTCCGGAATGCCCGGGGCCGACACCAGGCGCTCCGCCACCTGGCTGTAGAAGGTGCTGAGGTGAAAGTAGGCCTCTTCGGCTTCCGAGAGGACGCGCTTGGTTTTGGAGCACGGGTCGTCCTGAGGAACCGAAGTGTCGCGCGTCAGGTCCCGCAGCTGGCACTGGAACTGGAGCACCTGTGCCAGGAATACGTCTTTGGGCCGCATGGCCATGTGCCACTGCCAGTAGCGATGCGGGGGTGTCTCTATGCGCTCGCGGCGCACCGTCCAGCTATCGAGAATCGTGGACGTGCCGGCGCGCAGCAGGACGCCCACCGGCACATCCGCGCCACCGTCCGACTCGGCGCCGGCGCACCAGGTCTCGGATGATAAGCCGGACTTCGAGATCAGATGGGCAATCTCCCGCCGCTCCTGTTCAAAGTAAGCGGAAGCGACCAGCGAACGGAGATGCTGGCGAGTGAGAGTCGCGGCGCTGGAGGTCGCCAGCGGTGTGCGGAGTGCCAGCGGCCGCACGCGAAGGACGATGCCTTCCAGCCAGTAGGCGCGCTGCGTCTCGTTCTGGCAAGCGTTGTCGCACAACTGCCCGTAGACGTCTTCCGGTCCACAGAGGGCTTCGGCAAAGTTCAGCGTGACCAGATAAAGAGTGGTGGAGCCCTGCACGCCAGAAGGGGTGGCGGCGGCCTCCTGGACGCAATCCTTCATCTCCGCGCTGCCGCGTTTGGAGGCCGTCGTGGTCCGCAGGCTGCCGACCGACCGCGCGATCAGCTCCGCAATGGAAACGGAGCGCTTCTCGGCCAACAGCAGCACGCGGCCCTGCGGGTCAATCGCCAGGCCATCGGAGACGTTGAGAGTATCGCCCGAACCCAGTGACAGGCTGAAGCCGTGCGTGATGCCGCCGCCACCGGCTTGATTTGAGAACTCGACCACACGGCGCAGGTAACGCTGTTCCAGGTTGAGGTGGCTGGCGCGAAGGAACTGGCCGTCGAAGTAGTTCAACCGCGTCAGCTCGGAGTCTTCTGGGATGAGGGAGATGCCCGAACCCGGACTGTTCAGCAACAGCTTGTCCGTGGTGCGAGTGGACAGCAAAATGCCGCCCGCTGGGAAGTTCTTGTCGTAGGTCACGCGCCCCTCCTGATGATGAAGACAAAGTCGCTGCCATCATGCGCCGTACCGCGCGGCGCACTTTGGGCACCCGCCAGCGGGAACCCGTTGACGCCCATAACGGGCGCGGGTCCGGTGCCACGGACGATCAGCCGGACAATGGCCTTGGCGGCCAGCGGTGTATTGGTGGTGATCTTGGCTTGTCGGGCCGCCGCGTCGTAGGCCACCGCTTTCAGGTTGGCCACCCACGGCCCATTCAGCACGGTCAGCGCGATGGAATCGAGGGAGAGTGTCTTGTCTTGAATGTCGGTGGTGAACTGGAGGACCAGCGTCGAATCATCGGCAATCGTGACGGAGGCATCGACCACTTGCGGGCCGGCCGCTGCCGGAGCAGTCGCGGTGGCCGGACCATTCAGCAGTTCCTCGATGGTTCGCGTGGCCACGTGGGTGGGCCGCAGCTTATAGTCCACGGAGCCTTTGGTGAGATTGGCACCGCTGGAAGGACGAGCGACGCGCAGCCCGAGTAGTTCGGCCAGCACAATCGGCTGCAACTCCGGAGAGGGGCGCAGCGAAGATTCGCCGGTGGCCGGGTCAGACCAGGGCCGCAGATCAATGGCATCCAGTGCCGCGAACTCCTGGAAGGCTTTCAGCCAGGCCGCGGGCCGCTGGGCAGCCGGCAGAGCCAGAATCGCGTTACGGGCCGCCATCACCGCCTGATCGGCCGGCGTCAAGGGGCCGCCATCGCCCGTCATCGCTGGTGGTTCCAGCGAAAACAGACGCCGCAACCGTTGATACGGAGGCGCGAGGGGCTTGGGCGCGCGGCCGGGAACCAGCCGAATCTCGACCGTCTCACTCACGCGGGAGTACGCCACGCCTGCCGCGGAACCCGCATCGCCACAGGTCTCCGCAATGGAGGGCACGGCCCGTGAGAGGCACGCGGCTGGTGCGAGGGTGATGTGGGCATCGAAGATCTCGGTGCCAGGCTCCGCCGGGTCAGCGGTGATCACCAGGCTGGCCTCGCCGCGGTGCTTTTCAAGCCAGGCCGGGACATTGACGCAGACGTCGTGACCCACGTATAGTTCCTGCCCGGCGGGTGCCAAGGCCAGACCCGGGCTGACCACAATCTCGTCCCGGTCCACGGCCACTGTTACGCCCAGCCCCCAGACGACGCCTTCGCGATGAAGCCAGGCGTTGTGCAGCCAGGTCTTGCCGCGGTGATAGCCCTGCTCGGTTACGAAATCCTCACGACCCAGCAGCATGCCGTATTCGTAGTTCAGGCTGAGGAACGGGTTGATGTCTGGGATGATTTGTTTTTCCGCCATCGCTTGTCTCCTTTGAAATTTGGCTTGTTCGCTTTAGCTGTCGCCGCGCAGAGCTGAGAGGATGCGGCGCGGTTGTTCGCCCACAGCTGATTGCCGGGCACCCTCCAGGCGAGTGCGCTCCGCCGCCGCGAACGCACGGGTCCGGGCGGCCTTGTCCGCCGCCAGCAGCGCGTCGACGTAGGCCTTTTCCGCCGCAGTCCGGTCAGTGATCAATTGAGCTGGGGTAGCCGCGCCCAGCGTGCCGAGCGTATCGGAAGCATCTTCGAAATCGGCCAGCAGGCTCCAGGTACCATCGGGAATGGACGCTTCCCAGGCCGCCAGATCCGCCTTCATCGCGGGCGTGTAAGCAGCCACCGCATTGTTGAAGGCGGTCAGTGCCTGATCACGGGTGGTCACCAAGGGGGCCAGGGTGGCATCGCCCGCCGGATTGGCATCGATGGCCGCGGCCTGGTCGAGATTCGCTACCTTGGCCTTCAGCACGGCCACCGCCAGATCGGCCTGTGCCGCATCGAGCGCCTTGTGCGCGTCGGTTACCTTCTTCTGCTCGGCCGCGGCCAGTTCACCTTTCGCCGTGGTGGCGGTGATGGCCGCCTTCTGCGCGGTCGAGAGCGGTTGCTCCAGCGGATCGGCCACGCGAGCCAGCTGGGCCTTGGCTTGATCGACGCGGGCTGCGGCATTGGCAATAAAGCTGGAGACCGCTTCAGCAGCGGCAAGGTATTGAAGCTCGGCCCGGGCTGGCGCGGCAGCCAAACCATTGAGAGCTTCTGCGGCGGCTTGCGCCAGTTTCGTTTGATTCGCCACGGCGGCCAACGCGGCGGCCCGGCGATCCCGGGCACGTTCAATCAACTTGGTGGGAATGTCCGCTTCAATCCGCGTCCGCGCATCCCGGAAGGGCTTGTTGGTCGGTGCCGTGTCCTTCAGCTTCTTGGCAGTGGCGGGCAGCGTGGAAAGAGGCGCGCGGCTGAGCGCGTCATCCACTCCTTGGCGCCGAGCAGAGGCGGTGGTGGCCTGCGCGAGATCAGCTTTGGCCGCCGTCGCCTGGACCGTCGCCGCGGCGGATTCCGCCTCTGCGGCTTCAAGTGCGCGGTTGGCTTCCGCCAAGCTGGACTCTGTTGCCAGCAAGACCGGGCTTTGACCGCGCAAGGCGACCAGCTTACGTCCCAGATCCGCCGCCGCCGCTGCGGCATCAGCCTGCGTCTCAGCGTCATTCAGCGCCTGCCGAATCTGCGCGACATCCGTATCCAGCTGCGCGCGCTGAGCCACCGCAGCCTCATGAGCCGTGCGTGCGGCCTGTACCGCGGCCTGTGCCGTCGAGAAAGCTGTGCGCGCGGAAGATACCCGCGCTACGGCGGCAGTGTCTCGCGCTTGGGCCAGTTCCAGCAGGTTGTTCGGCGTTGCCATATGAATCTCCTTTAGTGCTCACGATCATGTTGGCGGGTAACTGTTTCCCGAAAGCGTCCCAGTGCTTCCCGGCCTCCGGGTTCACCGGGGAAAGCCCGGCCCGCTTTTTCGTACTCGCGGCGCACGGCATGGATCAAGTGCGCCCGCTCAATCGGCAGGCCATCGCGCGCGGCCAGAAAAGCCGCGGCGGTGGCCGCATTGCGGATCACGGCCCCGACGATCGGGTATGAGGCCGCGAATTCGTACAGGTTGACGTCGGCGGCCAGGGGCGTGCCGGAGGGGATATGGGTGCTCCAGAGTTTGGCGCGGTCCTCACGGTCCGGGTCCTGAAAATCGACGACGAACTCCAAGCGCCGGATGAAAGCCGGGTCGATGTTAGAGCGCAGATTGCTGGCCAGGATGGCCAGCCCATCAAAGCGCTCCAGGCGCGACAGCAGGTAAGCGGTTTCCAGGTTGGCGTACCGGTCATGCGCGTCGGAGACCTCGGTGCGGCGGCCGAACAGCGCGTCGGCTTCGTCGAAGAAAAGAACGGCGCGGGTCTGTTCAGCGGAGTCGAACACCTGGGCCAGATTGCGCTCCGTCTCCCCAATCCACTTGGAGACGACGCGGGCGATATCGACCAGTAGCAGGTCCGCCTTCAGCTCTTTTGCCACCACTTCCGCCGCCAGCGTCTTGCCGGTACCGGGCGGGCCGGCGAACAGCATGCGGACGCCGCGAGAGCCGGTCCGGTCAGCCAGGAAGCGCCAGCGGTCGAGCACTTGCATCTGCCCTTCCAGGCGGGAAACCGCTTCCTGCAACTGGGCCACACGGTCGCGCGGCAGCACAATGCTGGACCAACCGGCCTTGGGGACAATCAAGCGGACCCCGGCAGAGAGCGCCCGGGCATTGCGGGCCCGGATGCTGCCGGCGGCGTCTTCCAGCGTCGGTGCCCGGCCGTCCAACGATTCGATGGCTCGCAGATCGCCCGCGACGGCGCTGACATAGGCGGGCTCCAACGGAAACCGCGCGGCCAGCCACGATGCCTGCGTGGCGAGCGCCGGAATCTGGTGGGCCCAACTTTGCCCGCGCGCGGCCATCTCCAGCGGACCCGCGTCAACGGGAAGAATGGGGCGGCCATGGGGCACTTCCACCATGCCGGGCCGGCCGCAGAGGATGGCGGTTGCCGCAAAATGCAGAAAGGCCGGTGCTGGCATTGCGCCTGGGGCCTCGGCGGGCGCCACCCGAATTACCGGAACGTGACCACGCGCCAGCGCATGCAGAGCCAGCAGCGCTTCGTGGGACGGATCACCCGACCAGTCGATGGCGATGGCGGTGGCTCCCGCGGCATCGACCAAGGCGAGTGCCCGATCGAGCGCGGTATCCGGCATCTCGGCCGCCACCATGATGGTCAACGGCTCCCGGCGTTCCAGTGCCCGCTGGGCCCGCATCGAGTCAGCCTGCGCCAGCCAAGCCGCCAGTCCCGAATGGACGACCCGCCGGTCCAGCCGCCGCGGATGCGAGGGCCACGCATCGATCCCGGCCAGGGCGGGCCAAAGGGCCGGTGCCAAGATGAGTGAGCGTTCAAAAAACGGACCGTCGCCGGTCAACTGCACCGCGCCGGATTGCGTAAGGGGGCCCGTCTCCAAGCGCTGGCGGAGCCTGACCCGTTCATCAACGGAAGGCGCCAGCAGTTGGGCGGCCAAGGCCACTGAGGGTCGCGATTCACCACGCGGGTGGAGGCTGCGGAAGATCGCGGCGAAGCCTTCGTGCTCCTCTGGCAGTCCCGCCAGCAGCAAGATCTGCCGGTCAATGGGATCGAGTCGTAGGCCGTGGGACAGACGGTCCAGGGGCAGACCCGCAGCGGGCGGCAGCGGCTCCAGCGAGGCGGCGTGCGCCTGGGCGAGAAAGTTGAGGCCGGCTTCCAGCGTTCCCTGCACGTGGGGGAACGCGGATTCCAGCAAGCGCCCCAATTGGCCCGCCAGCTGTCCGGCTTCGGCGCGAAGATGGCGGCTGATCGCGACGGCGCTACTCATAGACGAACCTCACGACGCAGCCCAACCAAGCCAGCCAGCCGGGGTCCACGTCAAGTCCAGCCCGGCGCAAATCGATGGAGACGTCGCGCAGAGAGAACCGGGCTTCCAGCCAACCTGGATCGCCGTCAATGCGGGCAAAGCGTTCCGTGACTGATGCCAGCCAGTGCTCAGATGCTGCTTCGTCGCCCATCGCCTGGGCCAAGGCCAGTTGGAGTTGATCGGACCAGGCCGCCAGCACGGGCACTTCCTCAGGCTCCGGCAATCCCTCACCAACGGATGGTGGGGCGGAGCCAGGCAGCTGTCCGGCAAAGGCTAGCGCGGCGGGGTCAGTCGGCTCACAACCAACCAGCAGCTGGGCCAACTGGTGCAGCACCCAACGCATGGAGCGCCGGTGGAGGCGAGGGTCTGCGATGATGTCGGCGGCCAGGCCTGAACGCTCCAACACATTCAGCAGAAAGAGCAGCCCGCCGAAGCTTGTTTCCCCCTGGACATCGAACGGCTCCTCCAGCTCCGGTGCGAATGCCGAATGCGGTGATGCCGGTGCCGTCATCATGTCCGTGGCCCTGTCCGTGGCCATGTCCGTGGCCATGTTGAGGAGCGGCAGCAGGCGGCGCAGGGCGGGATCTTCATCAAGCGCGAGCAGCGCAAATTGGGCGGCATCCCGCCGCAAGGCATCGGCGTACTGTGGGGCCAAGGAGGCCAGCCGGGCCGTCAGCGGACGCCAGCCGGGCGGCAGCGCGTGCTCAAACTTCTCCGGACAGGCGCCCAGTTGCTGCTCGATGACGGCCAACAGTGTCTCGGCTGAGCCATGCCCTTCCCCCAGCGCGCGAGCGGCCAGTTGGTGCCATTCAGCAGCCAGCAGCGAGTGCGCCCACTGCCCCAGCAACCGGCGCCGGGCCAGCAACGCGATGATGGGGACGATCGATGCCGGGTGTGCCAGCAGCGCCCGGAGCAATTGCCGGGCCGCCTCGCGGGAGTTTTCGTCCTGGTCGTCTCCGGCCCACAGGCCCAGTTGCCGCCAGGCCCAGCGGCGCGCAAGATCTCCCGCTGCGACGGCCAGGGCCATCTCCTGCAGCGCGGCCTGCAGAGAGCGATAGCGGGCGACAGTGGGCTCAGCATCCGGGTCGGGGGAGCCTTCGGGTCGAGCACTGCGGTCGGGCGGTGTCTCAACCTCCGCTGGCGTGACCGATTCGAGCTGAGGTGCCGCGAGTTCTGCGTCAGGGGCGCCGGTCTGCCGGCGTCCGCGCGATGCCAAGGGCGCCTGATGGGCCGGTGCCGCCCGGCGGATGGCCGTGACCAGGGCGTCGGTCCAGGCTGCTTCCATCACGGCATCGGAGGCATGGGCGGGAAGGCGCAGTGGGGCGTGTAAGGAACGGATGCAGATCTGCTCCGCCGGGTTGATACCCGCCCACTCCAGTGCCCGTTCCAGGGGCTCGCCCAGAACGCGCGCCAGGGCCGCGTTCAGCCGACGAGTGAGCTTCTCATCCGGCGCGGGCAGACAGTAGCGGGCGCGGAACTGGCCGATCTGGACTGTGGGGGTCATCCGAGTCCGCTCCCTTCGCCCAGCGTGCCGCCGACGGCCAGGCCTCGGGTCGGACGGCCAACAATGGTGCCGCGGCCCAGGGCGGTGGCGTTCAGCCGCCAAGGCCGCCACCCGGCGGGGCGGCCCACCGCGGTGGTCAGGCCGACATAGAGACTACGACCAATCCGCATGCCCGAAGCCTGCGTGCAGAGCTCGTACAACGTGTGTGCGGGGCGATGGACTTCGAGGATCTGCCGGACGGCGGCCGTCTGCTCCTCAGTCAAGGTGGCGGGCACAAAGACCGTAAAGCGATGGGCATTGGTGCGGAACGCGTCCGGGGCGGCGTAGGCGCCAGCAAGCGGCGCGTCTTCGTCGCTGCCGATCGCTCCGCCGACGCGAAAGCCCAAGCCGAGCACAGAGCTGGAGATGATGCCGGCACCGCCCACCGTGCCTCCGCCGAAACCACGCAGGCGGTACTGCTCCACCAGCTGCACCGGGTATCCCAAGTAGATCTCGAGGAAGCGCAGCAGCCCCGGAATGGTGCCCCGGTAGCGGAACAACCACGCGGCGTCAGCGATGGCTTCCCGGCGGGCCCGTTCGCTCCAGCGGCCATCCAGCACCAGGCCCAGAAAGCCGGCCAACCACGGCAACATCTCGGCCGGAGCGCTCTGCGGATCAATGATCACCTGCCGCTGATCCGCCGCCCCATCCCACAGCCCCAACAGTCCTTCGATCGGTTGCAGATAGCGGCGGAGAAAGTCTTCGGCTGCGGGTTCTTGCGAGAAGATCTTGGGGAGCTTTTTCAGCAGCTCGTGCGCGGGGTACTCAGCGCGCACATTCTGGATAGTGGGCGTAGAACGCGTATCGCCCGCCAGATTGAGCACGATCCACAGATACCGGCCTTGTCCCCCGGCCAGCGGCGCTTCGTAGGTTTCCAGGCGCCCATCGGCTGTGGGGGTCCACGGCAGTTCGCGGCCATTGGGGCGGCGGAACAGCGGTTGAGCCGGTGCGTTAACGGCGGGAAGTTGCGAGCCGGCCGGCATCGGGGGCGACAGCTCCGGATGGAGGACGTTGGCGACCGGAATGTTGGCGGGCGGCGTCAGTGCAATCGCAGCGTCCATCGCCGGGTCGTCGGTGGCAATCAACTGGACGGTGACCGCCGTGGCCTCCGGGATGCAGGCATCCAGAAACACGCGGCCCCAGCGGGTGTGGAACTCCCCGCTATCAAATCGGTAGGTCACTACCCGGCCCTGCGGAACATATCTGCGCCGTGCGGATACCGCCGTGCGGAAGCCGGACGCGGTCCAGAAACCGATGCGGTTGTCCGGGGTCAGCACAATGCCCCGGCCATCATAGCCGCGGGCCATCAGCGACGCCACACGGGCGCGGGCTGAGGCCGTCAACCGGTAGCGGACAAAGGTGTCGCCCGGGGCACGCGCGATCACCAGCAACCCATCGTTGTCAAAAACGAGATCAGTGGCGTGGGGTTCAATGAATCGCTCGCCCGGCTTGTCCAACGGTCCTACCGTCGCCGTAGCCGTGGCCGCCTGGGCCATCACCCAGATCTCGCCATCGGGGCTGATCGCCAGGCGGGAAGCTGGGCGGTAGGCGGGCGGCAGCGGGGTGGTGCGGCGTACACGTTGGGCGCTGATTTCGACCAAGTCCTCAGCCGTCAGCACCAGAACCCGACCGCCGGAGTAAACCAGATCCACGGGCGGTGCGGCCAGCCGAAGCGTTGAGACGATACGCTGTGACCACAGATCAAAGACCAGCACACGGCGATGACCGGCGTCGGCGACGTACAGGCGATCTTCCTCATCGATGGCCAGGCCGCGCGGGAAGGCGAACGGCCCTTCGATGTCCGGTGCGGCAAAGTCTCCCGTGACGGGCGGCGGCGCGGGGGCAAAGTACGTGCTGGCGGGCAAGGGCGTGCCGGGCGGGCGCAGGGGATCGGGCGGGCTCCAGAGGACCCGTTCGATCTGGCCTTTTTCCGGCAGGCTGTGGAACAGGCGGCAGTGCGTGTCAAACGCCAGACCCGCGCCGGGAAGGACCGCATCCGTCGAGACCGCTACGGACCCTACCTCGGGCTGCTCCGCCAATTGGACAAGCCCCTCCTCCAGCGCCGTGGACTGGTGACTGCAGCGCAGCCACTGGTCCTCGGTGAGGATCGCGCGGAAGGGCCGGATCATGATCAGCAAACCTCGCAGTTCATTAGCATTGGTCTCGCAACACAGGTACAGGCACCGGAGCGCCGACCGGCGGCGCGGGCTTCAGCGCCGTACCCACCGGCGGCGGCGTGCCCTCCACCACCGTGATTTCGGTCAGTTCCGGAACCTCCCACTTGTTCAGTTCCACCGTGCCCGGCACCCAGTTGACGCCATTCCAACTGGCCACCTGGAGAGTCTCGACAAACTCCACACCTTCCACCTGCAGGGCCACAGCCTCCAACTCCGGGCCGTAGACGCGGCGGCCCAGCGGGTAGCCGGCACCGGCTGGGCCGAACGGCGGCAGCGGAGCCAGGTACTGGCGGATGATCTGCTCCACCCAACGGCGGACCGCTTCGGCGCCGTAACCGGGCTTGACGCCCAAGCCCACGGACACCGCTACCTTGCGGTAGGTGGGCGGGATCACGTAGAGCTCCGTCGTCACCAGGCGGCGCTGGTCCAGGTATTCACAAACAGCGCGGAGCAGATTACGGTCCGGCAGCGGTGCACTGGGATGCAGCGGGTCGGCCGTGGGCCAAACCACCACGCTGACCACCCCGGCGGCTTCCTGCTGGGGCAAGGCGGGGAAGAAGCGCGGCAGTGATTCCGCGCGGCCCACGGCCGCCCCCGGTGTCGCGCGAGCCAGTTCGGAAAAGTCATCCCGCGTAACGGCGCGGTCGTGACGGCGGAGTTCGCCCGGAATCCGTTCCAGTCCGGCGGCAAGGGATTCGGCATCGGCACCAAAGCGCGCGGGCAGCGGGTTGGCGCACTTCACCGCCTCGGCCGTGACCAGCTTGCTGATGGCCTTGGGGCCGACGTTGCCCGCGGCACCACCGCCGTAGCGATACTCGGTGGCCCGGATCCGTTGGCCGATTTGCGGTGCCAGCCCCTTCAAGCCGGTACCGAAACGCACTTCGCCCGCCTCCAGATCGACGATGTAGTGGCGGTCATCCGGGGCTGAGGCATCAAAGGTGTCCACCGCCTCCCAGCGCGACCACTGGCCGGGATTCTCTTCCACCTCAACCACCAGGCTGGCTTCCATCACCTGCCTGTGCACCAGCCGGTAACGCTGAGCCGGTTGTGCGGTGCCCGTGCCCAGGAACTCCGGCAGTGCCTTGCGCGTCTGGCTGACTTCGGTCGCATTAGCCAACAGCAACTGGACGGCTCCGGGTCGCGTGCCGTCCACCCGGTAGGCCCGCAGCCAGAAGAGCACCTTCGCCGCGGTCTCATCATCCAGCGACGGTGGCAGGTCGCCGGTGCCGGCCAGATCCTCATCCGCGACGACGAACGGCCCAAAGGCGGCCTTCTCTTGCGGGAGCTTCAGCCGCACGACACCTTGTTGCGTCAGGCCGCGGGTTGAATCTCCGGCTACGGTGAGGCGGGCATAGCGGGGTGCGCCGTTCAGCATTTGCCCGGACGAGATCTCCCATTCAACGGCCGGTGCCGGGGTGCCCGATCCACCGGAGCAGGGCGGCACCTGATTCATGGTGGGGACGCCCGCATCGGGCACGAAGCCCAGATTCAGAATTGCTTCCCGGAAGTTGTCGCGCAGCGTCTCGCGGTCAGCGGCGGTTTTCACCTTGTCGCCCGCGACGATGGCCACCCACACCAGACCATCCACGGTGGCGGAAAAATCAACCGGCAGGCCATCCGGGCTATCCGGCACGGTCTGGTTCTCGTAGTAGGTAGCGGCAACCCCTTGCGGGTAGCGGCCGGTGGCGGTGAGGGCGTCGAGTGCTCGTTCGGCAAACGCGTACACCTGCGGCTCAGAGACGGCGTTGGGGGTCTTCAGTGAGCGCGCCTTGGCCACGGCGATCGACCGCACGGGCCAGGCGCGACATTCGGTGAGCGTTTCATAGGGGACCGCGCCCGCCTTGGCCTCCGTCCCGAGCGCGATCAGCGGACCCGTCAGCGAATCCGTGGTGAGGCCCAGCATTGCCCGGGCGGGCACGGCGGGCCGGAGCGGGATCTGGAGCAGTTTGAGGTAGGCGGACAGCGTCGCTTCCGGAATCTGATTGAAGCGATAGAGCAGGTTCTCGCCCAGGAAGGCGACCAGTTCGAGCAGGGTGATGCCCGGGTCCGATGGGTTGTGGTCGGTCCACTCCGGCGTATAGACCGGAATTCTCCGCACCAGCTCATCGCGGAGCTGCTGGTAGGAGCGGTCATCGAGAATAGGGCTCGGGATCGGCACGTGCTTACTCCAGGTAGAACGGGTAGACCAGGTTGTCAGGACGCCGCGTGCGGGCGTCCAGGTAGGCAATCGAGATCAGCACCAGGGAAGGATCATCACCGGGTTCGACACTCACCGATTGCAGGCGGATACGGGGTTCCCACACCGAAAGCGCGGTTTCGACATCATGCTCGATTAAGGCGCGCGTGGCAGTGGTGTTGGGTTTCATCAGATAGCGGCGCAGGCCACAGCCGAAGCTGGGGCGCATCAGACGCTCGCCGGGCTCGGTTTCGAGAATGATGCGGATCGCTTGCCGGACGCGGTCCGGGCCTTCGACATCGGCCAGGGCCCCGGTGCGCGGATCGGGCGAGGGCGGAAACGGCCAGCCGAGCCCCAAGTGACGGAACGTCATGCGGAGACCTCCACCTTGGTTTCAAACTCCAAGTTCGCGGTGAACGGCGGCAGCGGCGCGGAGGCCGTATTGGGCTTCGGCGGCAGGCCCACGGAGGCACTGAAATCGACAGCCGTATTGGCGGCGATCGAAGCCCGCTCTTCGGCGGTGGTGGAACTGCGAAGACTGTTCAGGGCACTGGCGTCCAGATCGAAGTTGGCGGTAAAGGCTGCGTCCAGCTTGGCATCCAGGCTGGCGCTGATGCCGATATTGGCGTCAAGAGCGGCATTCAGATCCGCCACCACGCCCGCGTCCAGCGAGAAGCTGGGCGGAATGCAGAACTTCAACTTCAGCAGGAAGAAGAGCTGGAAGACGAAGACGACGATCGGCAAGAAGAGCTGAAAGACAAAGGTGGCGACGATGGTGATCAACGGAATTGAGAACGAGCAGATCGCCGCCGAGGGTGCCTGGGGCGACGTCTTCAGCGTCTTGGTGTTCACCGTGAAGTTCAGCTTGGAGGCATCAGGTGACACCATCCGCACCGGCGCACCGGCACCCGGGGGCAAGGCGGCGGCCTCCGCCTTCAATGCCGGCAGGTCCGGCAACTGGATGGTGACCGGCCGATGGCTGGTGCCCGTGAGATCCATGTGCGGGGCCAGACGATAGGATTCCGTGCGCCGGCTCCAGACCAGTTCGCCGGGGCAGGCCCCTTTCTTGCGGCGCACAAAGCAGCGGACTTCATAGAGCGCGTCGGCATCAAAGCGCGGCTGGCCCAGCGGATCAGCATCGCTGGACCCGGTTGGTAACAGACCAAAGTAGATCGCCCGGCCAGCGCCCGAATGGTGCGGTATCCGTGGATCAGGCTTCAGCGCCGTCATGGGGATCACCTGCTCCGTGATGGTCTGGGGCATCTCCTCCACGCTCTGCCAGGAGCCAAAGCCCTTGAATTCGCCGGGCACCCAGCCTTGCAACGTCAGGCCGACGCCCAGTTGATCCAGCTTTTCCATCTGCTGGTAGTACTTCACCTGCGATTGAATGCGGTAGCGGTCAAAGTCGTCACGCAGACGGTAGCCTTCCAGGACGTCGGCGGTGGCCATCCCGGCGCGGGCGGTGTTGATCACCTTTACGGCGCGCTCCACTTCATGCAGTGCGAGTTGGGGCACCGTGGCGACGCGGCGGCGGATCACAAAGCCGGCTTCCATCACTTCGCTGTGCTGTGAATTCGGGAAGCCCGGGCCATCGCAATGGAGTTCGCAGACCACCAGATAGAAGCGCTGGTGGGAATCAAGGAAGATCTTGCGGGGCGGGTTCAGCGGCACCGGTTGCCCGGCGCGTTGCCACACATCCTCGGCGACAAACTTCAGCGAATGCTGGGGCTCCTTCAAGAACTGATTCACCAGCTCGGAGGTGTCGTACTTCTGGAAGACCGGCGCGGAACTGCGGCCGGTTTCCACATCACCGGGTTTAGACCAGCGGTACCACGGTGCGACGAGGGCCCAGGGACGGTTATCCATAGATCACCAAATGTTCCCCGCGCCTGGCGTGTAGGAGGGCGATACGACGCCCGTGTTGGCGATCAGCGTCTGGCAGTTGACGATGCCATCAAAGGTGGCCGTCGCCGCATGAACGTTCACCGCGGCGGCGTTCACCTCAACCGTGGAATTGGCCGTGATCGTCACTTGGCCCCCGGCGTTCATCTTCAGCAGGCAGCCGTTGGAGTGTTCGAGCGTCACTTCCATGGCACCGTCATCGAGAATCAGCTTGTGGCCGCCGTTAGTCTTCACCGTGATCTTTGGTGCGCCCTCGGTATCGTCAAATTCAAGGACACTGCCGGAGCGAGTCTTGATCAAGCGTTTGTTGTTCGCGGCGGAGGGCGTGTCCGGGAGTGACGCCGTGCCGTTCCAGCAGGCACCGACAATGTAGGGGCGCTCCAGTTGTCCGGCCTCAAAGGCGACCACCACCTGCGAATCCACCTCGGGCAGCATTTGAAAGCCCTGGTCCGCGTCGGCGTAAGGCGTCAACAGCGTGGCCCAGGCGCGCACATCCGCGCCCGCGTCACCCAGCCAGGGGAATTTCAACTCAATGCGGCCCAGGCTGTCGGGGTCCACCAAGTCCGTCACCAGAGCCGGGTAGACGCCGAAGTAGCGGAGGGCCTGGCCATCGGGCTGAAAGTTGGCGAGGCCGCTCATGAGGCCCCCTGGATCGTTGGCCGTTCGGCCTCAAAGTAAGTACGGTAACCGTTCGTCAAATCGTAGCGATGGCGGACCAGCGTCGTGTAGTAGCCCGCACCATCAAAGGGCGCGCCACAGCGTTCCAGCGTCACTTTGCTGCCCACCACCAGATCCGGCGTGCCGCGCGTCGTGCCGGTCAGCGCCACAAAGGCCCGCGCCCGGCGCAGCATCTCGGCGCGCGCCCAGGCGGTAGCTTCGGCGCTGACCAGCGGCACTTCGCGGACCCGGTAAGAGACACGTTCGCCGAACGACTGCTGGAGAATGTCCACCCCGGTCCGGCCGCCGGACACTTCAGCCTGAATGGCGGTGCTTTCGGCTTCCTCGTGGATCTTTTCCTTGGACTGCGCGTCAAAGCCTGAGACGGCGATCTTGGTGCGCTGGTGAGCCAGGTCGGCCCGGACGCGGAGCTGGATCAGATCGTTGCCCTGGACTAGCGTTACCTCAGGGGCGGAGCGCTTGTCGCGCGTTTGAAAGTAGAGCTTCTCTTCGCTGAACCAGATCTCGGCCTGCAACAGGCGGGCCCGGTCCCGCAGGAAAGCCAGGTCGCTTTGGTTCCACTGCTGCACCACTTTGTAGGTGGGGCCTTGTGCATCCACCTCCGCGGCCAGCCCATGCTGCTGCGCGATCTGGTGGGCGATGTCGGCGTCGGAGACGTTCTCGTAGGTTTTGATACGGCGCGTCATGCGGAGGCTCATCAATTTGTCCTCGGCAAAGATGGCCACATGGGGCGAGGAGCCTTCCTGAAACTGCGCCTCCAGTGCGCTGATCAGGCCATCGAAGATCGTGCGGGCATTGTCGGCTGGCCCAATCGAGACTTTCAGCTTCTTCCCGAAATCGAGAATCTGGCCATCCAGGTACCGGGAGCGTTCCTGCTGGGCGCCATCGGGAGCACCCAGGTCAGTCAGCGTCAACGCCAGCTTCTTCAGGCCTTCGGTGTTCTCTTCTACTTCAAGAGCCAACAAATCAAGCGCAAGTTC
>JAPKYX010000241.1 GCA_026394075.1 Acidobacteriota bacterium | reverse complement strand
CTACATCGCGCGCGATGCTGCCGACCTGGTCGAGATCGACTACGAACCGCTCGCCGCCGTCACGGACCCCGAGAAAGCGATCACCCCCGGCGCCCCCCCAGTGCACCCGGAATGGCCGGACAACACCGCCTTTACCTTCCTGCAGACCGGCGGCGACGTTGACAAGGCGTTCGAGGAAGCCGAAGTGGTGGTGAAGCAGCGGATCACTTCGCAGCGGCTGATTCCGACCGCAATGGAAACGCGCGGTGTCGTGGCGGACTACAACACGGGCGATCAATCGATGACGATCTACTCGTCAACGCAGATTCCGCACTTGCTCCGCACGCTGGTGGGTTTGATGTTGGGCCAGCCGGAGAACCGGCTGCGCGTCGTGGCACCGGAAGTGGGCGGCGGCTTCGGCTCGAAGCTGAATGTCTACGCCGAAGAAGCCATGCTGGGCTTTATCGCTCGCAAGCTGGGCAAGCCGGTGAAGTGGATCGAGACCCGCCGCGAAAACTACACCTGCACCATCCATGGCCGCGGCCACGTCGATTTCTACGAGATCGCCGCCAAGAAGGATGGGACAATCCTCGGCCTGAAGATCAAGATCATCCAGGACCTGGGCAGCTACCACCAGTTGCTAACGCCGGCCATTCCCACGCTCTCCGTTCTGATGGCCCCCGGCCTCTACAAGTTCCAGCATCTGAAGGCAGAGATCGTCGGTGCGTTCACCAACGCCGTTCCCACGGATGCATACCGCGGCGCGGGCCGTCCGGAAGCCACACACGGCATTGAGCGCATTGTCGACATGCTGGCGGCCGAGCTCAATATGGACCCGGCCGAGATCCGCCTGAAGAACTTCCCGCAACCCGAAGAGTTCCCCTTCCACACCGCCGCGGGCTTGAGCTACGATTCCGGTGACTACGCCGCGCCGCTCAAGAAGGCGCTCGCGATTGCTGACTATCGTGCGCTGCGTGAAGAGCAGGCCGAGGCTCGCGCTCAGGGGCGGTTGATGGGCATCGGCATTTCGACCTACGGCGAAATCTGCGCCTTTGGTCCGTCTCCTGCCACGCCCGCCGGTGGCTGGGAATCGGCTCTGGTCCGGATTGACCCGACGGGCAAGGTATCGGTCTATACCGGCTCCTGCCACCACGGCCAGGGCGAAGAGACCACGTTTGCCCAGTTGGCGGCTGACCTGCTTGGCATCGATCTCGACGACGTGATCGTCGGTCGCGGTGACACCTCGATGATCCCCTACGGCATCGGCACTTTCGGCAGCCGTGGAACTTCGGTGGGTGGTCCGGCCATCTACTACGCCATTGAGCGGCTGAAGGAAAAGATCAAGAAGTTCGGCGCCATGATGCTGGGCGCGGAAGAAGTGATCTACGAGAACGGTGCCTGCACTGACCCCAAAACCGGCAAATCGGTCTCGCTGGCCGAAGTGGCCGGAGCGACTTATCGCGCCATGAAGCTGCCGCCTGGTGAGACTCCGGGACTGTCGGAAACCTACTTCTGGGAACCGCCGAACTTTGCCTTCCCCTTTGGCGCGCACATCGCGGTCACTGAGGTGGACCGGGAAACGGGTGTCATCGAAGTGGTCCGCTACATTGCCGTGGACGATTGCGGCAACATCCTGAACCCGCTGATCGTGGACGGACAAGTCCATGGCGGCGTGGCGCAGGGTCTGGGCCAGGCGTTGTACGAGCAGGCTGTCTATGACGACGCCGGACAGTTGATTACCGGCGAGTTGATGGACTACGCCATTCCCAAAGCGCATATGATGCCCTGGATCGAATCCAGCCACACCACGACGCCTTCACCCGTGAATCCACTGGGTGTCAAGGGTGTCGGCGAGGCGGGCACTATCGGCTGCTCACCGGCTTTGGTGAACTCGGTGGTGGATGCACTGTCCACACTGGGCGTGAAGCACTTGGATATGCCGATGACTCCGGAAAAGATCTGGAAGATCGCCAACGGCCTGAACTAGAGAGCGAAACCCAACATGATACCCACTTCTTTTAACTACTCCGCTCCGGCCACCCTGGCTGAGGCGTTGGGCCTGTTGGCCGATGGTTCCGCCAAGGTATTGGCGGGGGGCATGAGCCTGGTGCCGATGATGAAGTTGCGTCTGGCCACGCCGGAACATCTGGTGGACCTGGGCCGCATCGCTGACTTGGCCTATATTCGCGAAGATGGCGACGTCATCCGCATTGGCGGCATGACCACGCACTACGCCATTGAATCGTCGGCTCTGCTGGCCAGCCAGTGCCCGTTGTTGACCAAGGCCGCCGGGCAGATCGGCGATGTGCAGGTGCGCAATCGTGGCACGCTGGGTGGTTCGATTGCTCATAATGACCCGGCCGCCGATTGGCCGGCGTCTCTGCTGGCCTTAGGTGCTACCGTCAAGCTGCAATCGTCCACTGGAACCCGCGAGCTGTCCATCGAGGATTTCCTGGTTGACACCTTCACGACGGCCCTGGAACCTGGCGAATTGGTGACGGAGATCACCGTGCCGAAGGACCAGGATGTCAGCTCGTCCACATACCTGAAGTACTACCAGCCGGCCTCGGGCTTCGCCATCGTGGGCGTCGCCGCCCATGTAGTGTCGGCCGGAGGCCAAGTGGTCCGGGCCCGGGTGGGCGTCACCGGGTTGGGCAACAAAGCCTATCGGGCCCGTGCCGTAGAAACGGCCATCGAAGCGGGTCAGAGTGCCGGTGAAGCGGCAGCGTTGGTTACCGACGGCATTGACGCCAATTCCGACATCCACGCCTCGGCCGAATACCGGAAGCACTTGGCGGTGGTCTACACCCGCCGTGCGTTGGCCAGCGTGTTGCCTTAGCCTAGCCCAAGCAATACCATTCGCGATCAGCGCCCGTCGCCCCACGTCTTGAGGGGCGACGGGCGTTTTTGTTTGGGAGTATCCGGCCCACGAATCCCCCAGCCCGTCCATACGTTAGCTCCTAAAGCGAACCGCCGCCGGGGCCGATCTAGCCTCTATGAAGCGTGGATCGAGCGGCGCGGGCATCGGCGGCATCCTCAAAGGTTTGGGCGACCTGGTGGACAAGCTGGCCGAGATCGAGAAGCAAGGCGAAGAACTTCGCCGTTCCGGTGAACTCCGGGGCAGCGATGGGCGGCTGCGGGGCATCTACGGCGTCAACGTCCGGGTGGGGCTGGGTGGCGAAGGTGTTCAGGTGGAGCCATTCGGCAATCTGAAGCCAGACCGGACCGCTGGCGACGCCATGGTCCACGAGATCCGCGAGCCGGTCTGCGACGTCTTTGAGGAAGAAGACCACCTGCTGATCGTGGCGGAGATGCCGGGTGTCTCCCAAGCGGACGTCAAGCTGGAAGCCGACGGCGACCTGCTCACCATTGAAGCCAACCGGAAGGATCGCAAGTACCGGAAGGAACTCCAACTCCCGCGTGCCATCGACCCCACCCGGGCGGCTATTTCCGCCAACAACGGCGTCGTGGAGATCCGGTGTCCGGTCTAGCGCCGCTCCGGCTGCGGGTTGCCGAGGCGTCCACCAAGGATGTAGGCCGGGCCTTGGCTCGTCTCGACCCGGAGGACATGCGGCGGCTCCGGATCCAAACCGGCGACATTGTCGAGATCCAGGGTAAGGCCGTGGCTGTCGCCAAAGCGATGCCCGCGCACCCGACTCTTCGCGGCCAATCCCGCATCGCCCTGGATGGTCTCACCCGGGAGAATGCTCAGGCGGGCGTTGATGAGACGGTGGAAGTGCAGCGGGCGACCGCGCATCCGGGCGAGCGGGTGGAGATTGTTCCGCTGGGACTGGAACCGGCCAAGCGTGATCTGGATTACATCGGGCGTCTGCTGGACGGGTTGGTGGTGCGGGAGGGCTCACGGATTCGGGCCACTATCTTTGGTGCTCGCTCCGCCGAGTTTCTGGTGACGCGGACGGTGCCCAAAGGCAACGTGGTGTTGCACCCGCTGACCGCGCTGACGGTGACCGCCAAAGCCGCCACCCCGCCGGTTGACCGCCAGCTTTCCTACGAAGATGTCGGCGGCCTGAAGCCCCAACTGCAGCGGATCCGCGAGATGATCGAGCTGCCGCTGAAGCACCCGCAGCTATTTGAGCGTTTGGGCATCGATGCCCCCAAGGGTGTGCTGCTCCACGGGCCGCCTGGAACGGGCAAGACCTTGATCGCGCGCGCCATCGCCCACGAATCAAACGCCAAGTTCTTCAGTATCTCGGGACCGGAGATCATCCACAAGTTCTACGGCGAAAGCGAAGCGCATCTCCGGAAGGTCTTTGAAGAGGCCACCCGGCAAGGTCCGAGCATCATTTTTCTGGACGAGATCGATTCAATTGCCCCGCGGCGGGACCGCGCGGCGGGCGATGTCGAGAAGCGGGTGGTCGCGCAACTGCTGGCGCTGATGGACGGATTGAAGCGCCGGGGCCGCTTGGTGGTGATCGCGGCGACGAATCTCCCCGATGCGCTCGACCCGGCACTGCGCCGCCCGGGCCGCTTCGACCGTGAGATTGAGATCCCGGTGCCGGACCGGACGGGCCGCCGCGAAATTCTCGATATTCACTCCCACGGCATGCCGTTGGCCACCGATATCTCCCTCGATGACTTGGCGGCCCGCACACACGGTTTTGTCGGTGCCGATCTGGAGGCGCTTTGCCGGGAAGCGGCGATGCGCTGCCTGCGGCGTATGCTGCCGGAACTGGACCTGGGGGCCGCCGAAATCCCCTATGAGTTCATTGAGCGCCTGGAGGTGCGGTCCAGCGATTTTGAGGATGCGCTCGTGGAAGTGGAGCCTTCGGCGCTGCGCGACGCCTACGTCGAGGTTCCGAACGTTCGTTGGGAGGATGTCGGCGGCTTGGCGGACGTGCGCCAGCGGCTCATCGAGACCGTGGTTTGGCCCCTGCGGCGCCCGGAGTTGTTCACCCAGGCGGGACTCCGGCCGGCCCGAGGTCTGCTGCTGGCCGGACCGCCCGGTTGCGGCAAAACGTTGATTGCCCGGGCCATTGCCACCGAAAGCGCGGTGAACTTCATCTCCGTCAAGGGGCCGGAGTTGCTCAGCAAGTACGTCGGCGAAAGTGAGCAGGCGGTACGCGAAGTCTTCCGCAAGGCCCGCCGGGCCGCCCCCTGCATCATCTTCTTTGACGAGATCGATGCTGTGGCGGCAGCGCGCGGCCACGGGCAGGACCCGGTGGCGGATCGCGTGCTAGCCCAACTGCTGACCGAAATGGACGGGATCGAGGAACTGCGGGGCGTTTTCGTGTTGGCGGCCACCAACCGGAAGGACCGGCTGGACCCGGCCATCCTTCGCCCGGGTCGCTTTGATGACCTGCTGGAGATTCCACTCCCCAATGCGGAGGCCCGGGCGCAAATCCTGGCCATTCAGTTCCGCGGCCAGCCGCTGGCACCAGACCTGGAACTACAGGAATTCGTTTCCCGCACCGATGGACTTTCCGGGGCGCAATTGATGTCGCTGGCGGCTCGGGCCGGAATGTGCGCCTTGCGGCGGGCTTGGCTGGGCGCTGAACTAGCGGTAACTTCGTCCGATATCCGCTCTACTTTGTCCGAAATGATATCCCCCAGTTAGATCCACGCTTCCATGATTTACGTCTACGCGATCGCTCAAGATAGTCCCGCGCTCAGCTTGGTGGAATGGCCGGAAGGCGTTGTGCCGGGGATCCCGGTCGAGCTGGTCAGAACTCCCACCGGCGTGGTCGCCATCACGAGTACTGTGCCCGAGGGCTTTGCCGGGCCGGACTCCCCTGCGGCCGCGGACCCGGTCTGGTTGGCCGCGCGGGCGGTGGCGCATCACGAAGTGATTTGTGCCGGTCATGAGGCCACCACCGTGCTCCCGCTGCGGTGGGGAACTGTATTTTCAGGCTTGCCGGCGCTGCAAGCGATGCTGTTCGCCCAGCGCGGCGAGTGGCCGATGGCGCTGCAGCGCGTGGCGGGTTGTGCCGAGGTGGAGGTGTCGCTAGAAACCGATTGGGAGACCTTCCGCCAGACCCGCCTCACCGCCGCCCTTCCGGCCTGGGCGATGCTACCGGCAGGACGGCGCTATCTGGCGGAGCGGCAGTTCGAGCGCCGCCTTCAAGACCAGTGGCCTTCGATTCAGGCACAGGCGTGGAGTAAGTTTGAAGAATTAGCCCGGGCAAAAAACCGGATCGAAGAGGTGGCCATTCGTCCTAATGGGCGGCGGGCGTTCCTAATAAAAAAACCTTGTAAAGCGTTTGGCGATTTTGTCGAAACGCTTAGTGTGATGGACGACCTGCATTTCGCCATTTCAGGGGTTTGGCCGCCGTACAGTTTTGCGGTGGCGATCCCTCCGATGGTGGTGCCCGATGGGGGGATGCCGCCCTCAGCCAGCCCGGCAGAGGCGGCGGTCGCTCATCCGGATGCAGGCCAGCGTTGCTCTGCGACCGCGTAACGGAGGCAACTCCGTTATGGCAGGTTCTCATGTTGTTGGTTGGTGTAGTAACAGACGGTTATTTGTAATCAAGGAGAAGTGAAATGGCAAAAGTCAATAAATCCACTGATTCGTCCAGCTTGGCCGAGGTGGTGGATCGCATTCTGGACAAGGGTATCGTCATCGATGTCTGGGCCAAGGTTTCGCTGGTTGGCATTGAGTTGCTGTCCATTGAAGCCCGCATCGTCATCGCCTCGGTGGAAACGTACCTGAAGTACGCCGAAGCAATCGGCCTGACCAGCACGGCCGCAATGCCTGCTTAGTCGGACCGTAAACAACAACCGCCGGAGGCCGCGAAGGGAGACCTTGCGGCCTCCGGCAAGACTCCGGGTTGATCGGCCACTCCATCCGGCGGCCACCAATCCGGGCCAGACACCAGAGTGAAGAGCGCAACCCCAACTTCGAGCGGTAGCCAGCATGAGCCAGAACGACAATTCAAGCGAACATCTCCGGCAGAAACGGCAAGCACTGTTAGCGGACCTGACCCGGGATGCGGAGGACCGTAAACAACGTGTCCGGGAGTTACTGGCCAGCAGCACACGAAGCCGTGACGACGCGGCCGAACAACGCCGCGCCGCCCGACGCGAGGCACTGGAGCGCATCCAACAGGAAAGCCAGGAAACGCGCCAGACGGCCCGTAATCTGGTGGTGGGAATGCGAGGGCCACAGGCGTCCAAGAACTTAGGCCTACCGGCGGCGCTCCGGACGTCGCCGTCGCCTCCATCCCCACCTCCGGTTACCGGGAAGGCCGCCGAACCAAGTCCGGTCTCGCCGAGCGCCGTCCCGCCAGCCGCACCCGCCGCCACGTCCCGGCCCGCGCCACCGCGCCGTTGGACGCCCAAGCGCCGGGTGACGCCCGATCTCAGTATCAGTGCTTCGCCCGATTCCGGTGCCCCGCTGGCAGCGGCCGTGATGCCGCCGGTCGTTCGCCTGGATGACCAGGTGAATCAGTTGGACGGGCGCGTCAATACGTTGGGCCAACAGATCACCATGCTTGATGGCCAGGTCACCACGATTGACGGCCGGGTGGCCACCCTCGATGGCTACGTGCCGACGATCGACGGCAACTTTTCCAGGCTGGACTCGCAAGTGTCCATTCTGGATGGACAAGTCATGGGGCTGGATGGGCACTTGGGACGGTTGGACGGACGGGTGGCTGGACTTGACAGCCGAGTGAGCAACTTGGACTCCGGGATGAGCCGGATCGGTGAACAAGTCAACACGTTGGACGGGCAAGTAGGTTCGCTCGATGGCGAACTGGTGTCCTCCCGTGGACAACTCTCCACCCACGATGAGCGTCTGGGCCGCCTGGAACAGGACTATGATCTGCTGTCCGGCCGCGTGGCGCAGGTGCCTGATTATGGGGCGCGCGTCACCGATGTGGAGGCCAAGGTCAACGCGATCCGCGACACGATTGGCGAGCTGGCCAGCCAGATGAATCCCTTGGATGAGCGCTTCGACCATATCCGTGGCGAACTGTGCCGTCTGGATGAATCGTTGGATGCCATGAGTGGCGAAGTGGCCCGGGTAGGCGCGCAGTCCGGCGGCATCGACGCCGATTTCAGCCGTCTGGGCAGCCTGGTGGAAGTAATCGCGGGCGAATTGAAGCGGATGCAGGACCGGGTCGACGCGGGCGCGCAAGAGCAGGTAGCCATCCAACTGGAGACGCGCCAGAGTGTCGGGGGACTGGACAATCGACTGGCCACCGTGGAAGCGGCCTTGCTGCGGGTGACCCAACGGGTGGAGTCCTCCGCTGTGAATACCGTGCCCGATGGGCAGTTGCACCAGCGCCTGGAAGAGATTGAAGAAGAGTTCCGGCAGGTCCAACGCGCAGTGGAGCAGTTGCAAGTGGAGCGGGCGGCGGAACGGGCCGACCGGATGATTCTTGCCAGCCGCGCTGCCCAAGCGGCCCATACGGAGGAACGGACCACCTCCGCGGGTGTGTTGTCCAGCCTCACCAAGTTGATCAGCGGCCTGAGAACGGGCGAGAAGCAAGAGAAGCCAGAGGTTGTCAACCATGACTGAGACCGCGACCGCGCGACAGGAAGCTCCACCCGAGCGGGTGAGCCTGGAGCCGAGCCAGGATTTTGTGCTCACCGAGCACATTGAGGACATGACCGCCCGGGCGATGACGTATCTGGAAATCGGCATGGCGGTCCACTTTGCTGGTCCGGCCGGGGCAGGCAAAACGACGCTGGCCTTTCACTTGGCTGCCCGGCTGGGCCGCCCCGTGGTCCTGATGCATGGCGATGATGAGTTTGGTAGTTCCGACCTGGTGGGCCGGGACACGGGTTTCCGCCGCTCCAAGGTGGTGGACAATTACATTTCGTCGGTATTGCGCACCGAAGAGCGTGTCAATTCAGTGTGGATGGAGAACCGCCTCACCACCGCCTGCCAACTGGGCTACACCCTGATCTATGACGAGTTCACCCGATCGCGTCCGGAGGCGAATAATCCACTGCTGACGGTGCTGGAGGAGCGCATTCTCAATGTGCCGGGCATGCGGCGCGGTGGCGAGGGTTACCTTGCCGTCCACCCTGAGTTCCGGGCCATCTTTACCTCCAACCCGGACGAATACGCCGGGGTTCACCGCGGCCAGGATGCGTTGCTCGATCGTATGGTGACGATGCAGGTGGGTCATTTCGACCGCGATACGGAAGTCCAGATCGTGGCCAGCAAGACAGGCCTGGCGCTGGAACAGACGGGCTATGTCGTGGATCTCGTGCGCGCCCTGCGCGGGGCCAGTGAAGCTGGCAATCTGCCCAGCATCCGCGCCGCGTTCTCGATTGCCCGGGTACTGGTTCACCGGGGCGCGTCCGCCTCTCCGGACGATGCGACGTTCCGTTGGGTCTGCCGGGATGTGTTGGGTTCTTCGATCTCAAAGCTGACGCCCCAAGGCCATTCGCTGCCCACTTCGGTGGTCGACGATGTTGTTTCGCGGCTCTATCGGGAAGCGACTGAGCACGTCACGCATTAAGCACGTCACGCATTGAGAATGTCACGCACTGAGAATGCCGGCGGTCCGGCCAACACTGACTTCTAAAGGAGCTTCGATCCATGCGCGGAGTAAGAAATATAAGGGGTGTCGCCGGCCGCTTGATCCGCGGCGCGACCGCCGCGGAATCTCGTGATCACCAGCTGTTCATGCAGATCACTGTGCTGGAGATGGAAAAGGCCCGCCGGGGCGTGGAGCGCCAGGCCGCCTTGCGACGCATGGTGGAAATTGATGAGCGCATGGCGGAGATCGCCCAGGAGCGGTCCGCTTTGCTGGGCAAACTGAGCGAGCGCGGCTCCCTGGCGCTCGCCACCGAAGGCGCGCCAGAAGTTGCCCTGGCGGCGGCCGGGACGGGCTTCCGGATCCGGTATTAGGCACAACCGACAATATGGGGCACTATCTTTACGCCGTCACTGCGGACACCACTCCGGCTTCGCCGCCGATGGTGGGCCTATTCGATGCGCCCGTCTACACTGTCGTTGAAGACGGCATTGCCGCCGTCGTCAGCGATTTCGAGGATGTCCGGCTACGGCCGGAACGCAAGCACCTGACCGCACACCAGCAGGTGTTGCGCCATCTGCTTTCCGCCGCCACGCCGTTGCCCATGCGCTTCGGCTTGGTCTCGGCCGGCGAAAAGGCTACGCGCAAGCTGCTAAAGCGCTTCCACGAAGATCTGTCGGAGCAGTTGGTACGCGTGGAGGGGCGGGTCGAGATGGGGCTGAAGGTGCGTTGGGATGTACCCAACGTTTTTGAGCACCTGCTCCAAGCCGACCCTTCATTGGCCGAACTCCGAGACCAGATTCGTGACGCCGAATCCGGCGGCACCGTGCTGCACCAGCAGCGGATTGAACTGGGCCGCCGGGTCGAAGCGGCCATTGAACAGGAACGCGAGCAGACCGCCGCCCGCGTATCCGCCGTGCTGGAAAGCGTGGCGGTGGAGATCCACGCCGGGGTCTTGCGAACCGAAACTGAGCTCCTCAACTTCTCCTGCCTGATCGACAAAGAACGCGAAGACGAGTTCGGCGACCGCGTCGTCGAAGCGGCTGCGGGTTTTGATGGCAGCTACGCCTTCGACTACAACGGCCCCTGGGCCCCCCACAACTTCGTCTCCCTCGACCTGGAACTTTAGCAGGCGGCGGAAAACGGGTTTGGCCATACCCCTCCCTCACGGTCTAGGCTCAGTAAGTTGTTGCCAATAAGCATCCGACTTTTCTGAGCCGCGCGCCAGCAAGTGGTTTCCGGCCTTTTTCCGCAGCCTGATCGTTCCTTCCCTGGCGAGTTCCTTGCCGGGTGCCTAATCCTTTCGCCTTAGTCCGTCGATTACATCCATACCGTGCTGCTGTTCGATAAGTTGGTCACCGGTCCCGCTTCGGGTCTGCTGTGGGTCGTCCGCGAGCTCCAAAAGGCGGCTCGTGAAGAAGAGACCGCTGAGGCGGATGCGCTGCGGGCGGAACTGCGAGAGCTCTATCTACGCCTGGAAGCCGGTGCTCTGGACGAAGCGGCTTTCAGCGAGCGCGAGTCCACCATCTTGGACCGGCTGGACGAGTTGGAGTCGCGCGCCGACAGCGATGAGTCGGACGACGATGACGACGATGACGATGACGACGACGATGATCAAGATGACGATGACGTCGAGCCAGACGAGAAGCTGGAAGAGGAAGCCGATGGTTTGGGGGCCAACGAAGCTGAGGAGGCGGGGCGCGCGCCGGCCGGGCTGGATGTGAGCGAAGAACCACCCGAGGCACCCCTGAGCGCAACGTCCCCAACGCCACCTATGGAGCTTCCCGATGATCCCGACTAAGTCTGCCGCCCGGCCACACCGGGGATCACTCGAAGTCGGAGGGCAGCGCGCGTCCTTGTGTGACGTGCTGGACCGGGTGCTCGACAAAGGGGCCGTGGTGGCGGGCGAGGTAACGTTGTCGCTGGCCGGAGTCGATCTGGTTTACGTCAATTTACGGCTGCTGCTGGCTTCTTCGGCACGCCTTATCCAGATCAATGAGGAGGCCGGCGCGCCGGCGCGTCCGCAACCGGAGACCGTATGGCCGCGTTGAACATTGAAGGTTTGGACTTCGAAGCACTGGGCATGGCCAAGCAAGTGACGCCCGATGGCATTGCCGGGCCGGGCGAGCCTTCGAACAATGGGTTACTGCGGCTGGTGCTGGGGCTGGCGGAACTGCTGCATGAGTTGATGGAGCGGCAGGCGCTGCGGCGCATGGAACTGGGGCAGTTGGACGACGAGGCCGTGGAGCGGCTGGGACAAGCGCTGGCCGCGCAAGCCGAACAACTGGAGCTGATGCGAAACCAGCACGGCTTGAGCCGCGAAGACATCAATCTTGACTTGGGGCCGATGGGCACGCTGTTCTAGCGGCCGGATAAAGGAAGACGCATGGGACACACGATTGCTCACGGAACGAACAGCTCCACCTTGGCTGATGTGCTGGAGCGCGTGCTCGACAAGGGCATTGTCGTCGCCGGCGACATTCGCGTACGCATTGCCGATATTGATCTGATCGCCATCCAGATCCGGCTGGTGGTCTGTTCCGTAGACAAGGCGCGCGAGATGGGCATGGATTGGTGGGTCAACAATCCCGTCTACCAGCAGCCGCGCGAAGCGGCCCCAGCGGCGGAATCAATTGCCGCCTTGCAGCAAGCCATCGCCCGCCTGGAACAGCGCCTGGAGCAGCGCTTGGGTCCCGCCGACAGTACGGCTGCGGACCCGCTACCGGCGGGGATAACCCAGCAGCCCGCCTAGGCCTTCCAAGTCGAGATAGAGCCGGCGGAACTCATCGCGGAACTGGGCCGGCTGCAGCGCCAACTGCTGGAGGCTGGCCACCTCGCGCAGCACCGGTTCCACCTGACGGGCGAGCTGGTGGAGCGCGTGGTTGTCAGGCTGAGCCTGGAGAAACCGCTCCACTTCCCGCTCCAGTTCCAGTAGCTTGCCCGCGACGGATCGTTGTTCCAACGCCTGCGCCACCAAGGTGGTGGAACGGTAGCTGAGCACCAGATAGCTGTACTCCAGGTTCCGCCGTTCCGCCGGTAGCGCCGCCGCCTTCATCGCGCCTATACCAGGGCGGCGCGAAGATCTTCGATCTGGCTCTGCAACTGGCTGATCTTGCTGGTCAGCCCCGGATCGTTTCCCACGGAGCCGCCCCGGGCGTCCCATTGGAGCTGCGCGGCCACGGTCTCGATCTGCTGCTGCATCCGTTGGAAGTCATGCGTCAGCGAGTAAGCCTGGGTCTTCTTCTGCAGCAGGTCCTGCATCTTGTAGGCGGTGGCGAGATAGTCGTATTCACGATCCCGCGGGTCTTCCGCCGAGAGAATCTCCCGGCTCAGTTGCACCAGGCGGCGGTGGCACTGTTCGATCTCTTCCTGGGCACTATAGGCCGAGGTCTTCTTTTGCAGCAGGTCCTCGATTTGGTAGGACAGCGCGAGGTAATCGTATTCAAAGTCGCGAGTGGTCTTGTTTACCGGCATGAAAAGTCTTCCTTTCCTGTGGTGCATATCGGAATGCCATTCGGCAGCATGAGACTATTTGATGGAACTAAAATGTACGTGCCCGTCTGGCCGAACACTCGCGCGGCTGCCGCTGACGCGGGAAAGTTGTCGCTGTAATTAGGACAGAATCGCACTGCTTTCCAGCTGAGTGTGGGGCGGGCTTGGTTGCGGTCAAACGGGAAAACCGGGAAAGGACTCAGCAACCATTCAGCTTCGCTAAAGATTGAACCTTCCTATCCGATGAAACCTTCTGAGAGGCGAGGCTAACGTCCCGCCCGCGCTGAGAATTAACGAAGGGAACAAATTTATGGCCGTAATTGAGCGTTTCAATATTGATGACGTGATGGCGAGAATGGACAAGGGCGAAATCGCCAACCTGCCGATCGGTGCCGTGGAACTGGACCGTACCGGGGGCATTCTGTTCTATAACCAAGCCGAAGCCGACATCACCAACCGCAGCCAGCCGAACTCGTTTGTTGGGAAAAACTTCTTCCGTGAAGTCGCTCCCTGCACCAATCGCCCGGAGTTCAAAGGCCGTTTTGACGAAATCGCCACGGGCGCAAAGTCGCTGGCGATGTTTGACTACACCTTTGACTACAACATGCGCCCAACGCGTATGTCGATTCAGATGAAGAAGAGCACCCAAAACGACTCCATCTGGGTGTTCGTGAAGCGGCTGTAGTCCCCAGCCATGACCGAGGCCACCCTGTTCCGGCTGGTTGCTGACCTGGTGGAAGCAGCAATTACCGCCAGCCGGCGCAGTTCCAATTTTCTCCCCCGGGCGTTATGGACCCCGGCGACTACGATTCGGGATGGCCAGTCCGCCACGCCCGACGGATCGCTGGGGGCGGACTCGCTGGAACTGCTGGAAATTGGGGCGGCGGTCAATCATTTCTTCCATCTCTATGAATGGGGAACGGAAGATAACCTGCTGCGGCGCCGTGACTTGGGTTGGTGGGCCGAAGTAGTTTCGGCCACGATCGAGGACCAATGGCAACGGCTGACCTTCCATACCTCGGGCAGCACCGGCGAACCCAAAGCGATCGTCCAGCCGCGGGCGCGTCTGGAGCAGGAGGCGGCCTATTGGGCCGGCTTATTCCCTGGCTCCCACCGGCTGATCAGCCTGGTGCCTGCTCACCATCTCTATGGCTTTCTCTGGACCGTTTTGCTGCCGGAGCGGGCCGGGTGGCCGGTAGTAGATGCCCGTTCCTGGTCCCCCGCGCGGTTACTGCATGAGTTGCGCCCGGGCGACATCGTCGTAGGTTTCCCTTTTCGTTGGGAGCTGATCGCCCGAGCAGGCGGGCGCTTCCCGGAGGAAGTGACGCTGATCAGCTCGGCCGGAGCCCTGGCATCGGCGACGTGGCCTCAGTTGACGGCTGCCGGTGCGGCACAAGTGCTGGAAGTATATGGCTCCACCGAGACCGGCGCGGTGGCCTGGAAAGACAGCTACGCCAGACCTTATCGCTTGCTTCCTTACTGGACCCATAATCTCTCCACGGGTCAGCTAAGCCGGGAGGGCGCTGAAGAGCCTGACCTGCCGATGGACCACTTGCACTGGAGCTCACCCGATGAATTCACCATCGCCGGACGAAAGGATCAAGCCGTCAAGGTGGGTGGCGCATTGGTCCACTTACCGCTGGTGGAGGCTGCGATTCGTGAGTATCCAGGTGTGTCCGCCTGTGCCGTCCGGCCGGGCGATGAAGACCAGGCACGGCTAAAAGCGTTTGTCGTCTGGCAAGAGGGCTCCACCGCCAGCGATCTGACTGAACTTTCCCGCTGGTTGGGCACCCGCCTGCCGGCCGGCGCGGTCCCCCGGCACTACTGTGTTGGTGAGCACCTTCCGATGGATGGAAACGGGAAGGTATTGAATTGGAAGACTCAACAGTAGTTCAACAGGCAGCCGGACCGCTGCCAGCGCCCGCTGTGGCTGGAATCGAAGACGTGGTGCTCGACGGACAACGGCCCATCTCATTGGCCGAGTTCTGGCGGGTCAGTCAAGGGCAAGCCCAGTTTCGTCCGGCCCCCAGCCTGGCTCCACG
>JAPKYX010000161.1 GCA_026394075.1 Acidobacteriota bacterium | reverse complement strand
GCGGAGATTCTTGATGCGCTGGCCGGCCGGGGCCTGTAGATCAACCTCATACTCGACACCCTGGGCCATGTCGTAGTTGTAGCCCGGGATGCGCCGGTTGATCAGCGGGGCGACGGTGCAGGTGGGTTCAGCGCAGGAGTTAAAAAAGCGGGCCGCGTTTTCGAGCGCCGCCTTCAGCATCGCTCCGGTGCCTTCGATGGCGTAGAGTTCGTTCTCATACAGGTAAAGCCCGGCCGCGTCGCGGATGGTGACCGGTCCGGCAGCGATCTTCAGTTTCGAGTTGAACAGCGCGGTCAAGGAAACATCCGCCTTGGCGTAGTGCAGTTGCACCTGGTGGATGGCGTCGACCAGTGCGGAGTCTTCAATCTGGCCGCGGGCGGCGTCGAGGGCGACGGGGGCCGTCGCGATACGCGTGGTCAGCCAGCGCTCAGCGGCTGAATGGTAGGGCTCAAAAATTCTGGCGACGGCGGCATCCACCACGGTGGTCTCGGTCACCGGCACCAGCTTGTTCTTCTTGGCCACCAGGCGCAAAGAGCCATCGGGTTGTTTGGCGAAGCTGAATACAGATTGCGCCAGTGAGCCGCCCCAGTTGCGGGGTTGCACCAACATCACGTCGCCCACCCGGATATCGGTCACCACCTGATGCGTGTGGCCGTAGTAGATGGCGTCGATCCCCGGCACTTCGCGGGCAATCGTGTCGGCCATGTCCTCGTTCTTGTCGCCGTTGGGGGAGGCCAGGCCCGCGTGGACGGCACCGATGACCAGGTCCACCTTCTGCGCCCTCAACTGCGCCACCGCGCGCCGGGCCGCGTCGATGGGCGACTCAAAGGTGTATCCGGCATAATTCTCCGGCTTCTCCCACATCGGGATATTGGGCGTGATGATGCCGAACACGCCCACCTTGACGCCACCCACGTTGCGGACGATGAAGCTGTCAAACGGGCGGGCCACGCCGGACGGCAGGATGTTCGCCGCCAGCCACGGAAACTTCGCCTCATCGCGGGCCTTGTTGAGCACCTTCAAACCAAAATTGAACTCATGGTTGCCCACCGTCATGGCGGCGTAGCCCAGTTCGTTCATGGCCCGCATCATCGGGTCGGCACCTAAGGGCTGGCCGCTGCGCACGCGGTTGGCGTGGAGGCCCACCATGGGCGTCCCCTGGATCGTGTCCCCCACATCAATCAGCAGTGAGTTGGGGTTGGCCGTGCGGGCCTCGCGGATCAGGCTGGCGATCTTCGCCAAACCGCGCGGAGCCGGTTGGGCGGCGTAGTAGTCCCATGGCAGGGCGTGACCGTGGAGATCCGTAGTGGCCAGGATCTGGATGTCGATCGTCTGGATGTCCGGACTCTGGCCTCCAGCAGCCAGTGAGAGCAGCGCGACAATTGGAAATCGCATCTCTATAATTGTGACTGATGGTACTTACGACTGTATTTTTGACGACGTTCCTGATGCAGGCACCAGCCCCGCCCGCCGCTACGCCGGCCAAGCCCGCGCCATCGGCCGCCAAGCCCGCCGCGGCGGCTGCCAAGCCAGCCACTGCCGCCGCTAAGCCCGCCGCCGCAGCTCCGAAACCTGCCGCGCCCAAGCCCGCAGCCGCTCCGGCGCCACCCGCCGTGCAGCGCCCAGACGGCGTCTACGCCACCTTCAACATCGTGCAGGGAGCCCAACCCATGGGCGCCGTCGTGATCCGGCTCTTTGAGAAGGAGCAGCCGCTCACCGTGGCCAACTTCATTGGCCTCGCCCGTGGCACCAAGGCCTGGCAGGACCCCAAGACTCGTCAACTGGTGAAGCGTCCGCTCTACAACGGCCTCACCTTCCACCGCGTCATCCCCGGCTTCATGATCCAGGGCGGCGACCCGCTGGGCAGCGGCATGGGCGGCACGGAAGCGATCAAGGATGAGTTTGCGCCGGAGTTGCGTTTCAATAAGACCGGTCTGCTGGCCATGGCCAATGCCGGACCCAACACCGGTTCCAGCCAGTTCTTCATCACCGACCGGCCCAGCATTCCGCACCTGGATGGCAAGCACCCCATCTTCGGCGAAGTGATCGAAGGTCAGGACCTGGTGGAGAAGATCGCCCGCGTGGAGCGTGACGACAACGACAAACCGCGCGTCGCGGTGGTGATGAAGACGGTCACCATTGACCGCTTCCCCAAGGTGGCCCCCGCCAAGCCCGCCGCGCCCAAGCCCACCGCCGCGAAGCCCGCGCCCGCCAAACCCGCCGCCGCTCCGGCTGCCGCACCCGCGCCCAAGAAGGCCGCAACGCCGCCTCCGGCCAAGTAGTTACCGGCTGCGTAAGTAGCTCAGGAGGTTACGCTCTAGCGATGGTTGAGCGGAACCTCAAAAAAGAACAGATCCTGCGCCGCCAGAGCATCGCGCAGGCCGGTGAGCGTCACTGTGGTCTGGCCATGGAAGCTGGTCCAGAAGTAGACAAAGCCGCTGGCGGTTTCGCCCGGAGCCACCATCTTGGCCGAAAAGGCGCGCTCTTCGATGACGGGGTCGTTCAGCTTGCTCTTCTTTACCCGCGCCGGCAGCGGGATCGGGAAAGGGCTGGCTCCCATCGAAGGACGGGATGGGCCATCGAGGAAGCGGACATCCACGGCTGGCGTGGCTTCGATCTCCGAGCTGCCACGGGGGCGGTAGGTGATCTTGACGCGCTTCAGGTCCAACGCATTCTTGCGGTTGTTCTCAATCACCACCAGCATGGGCATCACGTCAAACTTGCCGAGCGGGACTTTGCCAAACGCCGCTGCGCGCTTCTCGTCGTCGTCAAAGGGCTCAATCGCGATGGTCACTTGATCCAGCGTGACCTTGTTGGCATACTCTGCCACCGGGCGAGGCTTGAAGGCGGGTTTGTCAGCCGCCAGCGCGGAAACACTTAAGATAACCAACAGGCACTTGTTTTTCATTCTGTTCCTTTACCGGTTGCTGCTCTGGCTGGGGTTTCCCCTGTTTGCGCTTTACGTGGCGTGGCGCTGGGTCCGGCGGCCCGATTGGCGTCCGCACTTGGCGGAACGCTTCGGCCAGCTCTCCTACCGCCAGACGATTCCAGGCGGCATCTGGTTGCACGCTGTTTCCGTCGGCGAAGTGATTGCGGCTGCCGGGCTGGTTCGTGAACTGCGCGATCGCTTCCCGGGCCGTCCCGTCTATGTCTCCACCAGCACCGTCGCGGGCCGCAAGATGGCCGACCAGCGCCTGACGGGCTTGGCCGACCATGTCTTCTACGCTCCCTTCGATTATCCTTGGTTCGTCCGCCGGGTGCTGCGGGCGTTACGGCCGGCGTCCGTGATGGTGCTGGAAACCGAGATCTGGCCTCACTTGTGGCACGAGGCCAAGCGCTTCGGCTGCACGCTTTACCTGGTGAACGGCCGCATTGCGGACCGCACGATTGCCCAATACCGGAAGCTGCGCTGGTTCTTTCAGCCGTTGCTTCGCTTGCCCGATGGAGTGCTGGCGCAAAGCAGGCAGGACCAGCAGCGGCTGATTGAACTGGGCGCAACGCACGCCATCAACCACGGCAACCTGAAGTACGATTTCATGCCCCCCGCGCCCCCCGCGCCGGAGATTGTCGCTTGGGTGGCCGGTGCTCCGTTGCTGATCGCGGCCAGCACCATGCCGCCGGACGAAGAGCAGCAGGTGATTGACGCCTACCGGCAACTGCCGCCGGGAACGAGGATGATCCTGGCTCCGCGGCGACCGGAGCGGTTTGACCTGACCGCGGACTTGCTCGAGGCCGCTCAGATCCCGTTTATCCGCCGCAGCCAGTTCCGTCCGGGGCCGGAGCGGGTCCTGTTGCTGGACACCATCGGCGAACTGGCTGGGCTGTTTGCTCTCGACGCGGTCGTGTTTGTCGGTGGATCGCTGGTGAACTGGGGCGGCCACAACATCCTGGAACCCGCCTTCTTCGGACGGCCCATTCTCACCGGGCCGCACATGCAGAACTTTGCCGAAATGGACCGCGAGTTTCGCGAGGCCGGGGCGGTGCGCATTGTCCGGGATGCGGCGGAACTGGCCCAGGCGGTGAAGGAGATTCTCGAACGACGCAGTGAACTGGGCAGTGAACTGGGTACCCGTGCGGCGGCGCTGGCGGAATCGAAGCGCGGTGCCACCCGGCGCGCGGTGGAGCAGATCACTCTGGGTGCTCCGCTGACGCACCGGCCGCTTGCCGCAGTCTGGCAGATGCTCGCCTGGGTGTGGCGCGCCGGGGTTACGCTCGACCGGCTTTTCACCACTCCGGTCCTGCTTTCGAAGCCCGTGATCTCGGTGGGTGGCCTGGCGATGGGGGGCGTGGGGAAGACGCCGCTGGTGCTCTGGCTGGCCCGTGAACTGCGCCAGCGGGGCCATCGAGTGGGCATTCTGACGCGCGGCTATGGACGGCAGGATCGTACACCCGCCGCCTTCGCCCCCGGAGACCCGGCTCCGGCTGCCTTGACGGGTGACGAGGCGCAGTTGTTCGTCCGGTCAGGACTGGCGCACGTGGGCGTGGGACCCAACCGGGCGGTCGTCTTCCTGCTGGACGATGGCTTTCAGCACTGGGCACTGGAACGGGATTTCGATATCGTCCTGTTGGATCCGCTGGACCCATTCGCGGGCGGCGGCGTTTTCCCGGCCGGGCTGTTGCGGGAGCCGATGGCGGCGCTCGCCCGTGCCGGAGCGGTGGTGACTGTCCGCAAGAAGGCGGTTAACCCTCCGCCGCCCGGACGCTACACGGCGTTCTGCGGGATCGGCAATCCGGGGTCGTTCTTCGCCACCCTGCGCGAATGCGGGGTGGAGGTGGGCCAAACCCACGTCTTCCCGGATCACCACGTCTACCGCTTGGAGGAGCTACGTGCCCTCCCCGGACCCCTGATCACCACCGAGAAAGACGCCGCCAATCTGCCGCCCGGGGCGCCGGAGGTCTACGTATTGAAGATCGACAGCTGCCCGGATACCGTCTCGATGGGCGGGCAAACATCGTCGCCGGAAGACCTGCTGGCGGCGATCTCCAGGTCGATCAGCAGCCGCTTGATGTCCAGGCCGTAGGCAAACCCGTGCAGCTTGCCGCTGGACCCGATGACGCGGTGGCAGGGGATGACAATTGGCAGCGGGTTGCGGCCATTGGCCGCACCCACCGCGCGGCAGGCATTGGGGTTGCCCACCCGCTGGGCCAACTCAGCGTAGGAGATGGTGGTGCCGAAGGGGATCCGTTGCAGTTCCTGCCAGCACTGCTGCTGAAACGGCGTTCCGGCCGGGGTCAACGGTAGATCGAAACTCTGCCGGCGTCCGGCGAAATACTCCACCAATTGGCGTTGCGCCCCGGTCAGAATTTCCTGGCTTTGGCTATCCTCCGGAGTGGGCGGAGTTTTATCGTACTCATTGTTTTTCAATAGGATGCGAATTCTGGTCAGGCCCGCCGGCGTTGCCGTGAGTTCTATTGGGAACGGAGTGTCTCGATCAAACGTACTAGTCATCGAAGCCATGGGATTTTTCCCGTTACTGATACAATGGAAGGTATCACTCGTATGAGCACCACGGGGACCGCTGCCCGCACTGCGGATAAACGGATTGTTTTGTTAAGCCCGCGCGGATTCTGCGCTGGTGTTGTCAGAGCGATCGATGTCGTCAAGATTGCACTGGAAGCCTACGGGGCACCCATCTACGTGCGGCGTGAGATTGTCCACAACAAGCATGTGGTGGACGACCTCCGCGCTTCCGGGGCGATTTTCGTCGAGGAACTGGATGAAGTGCCGGTGGGAGCCCGGGCGATCTTCTCGGCCCATGGCGTTTCGCCGGCCGTCCGGGCGGAAGCGGTCGCCCGCCAGTTGAACGTCATCGATGCCACCTGCCCCTTGGTCACCAAGGTCCACCTGGAGGCAAAGAAATTTGCTCGCCAGGGCTTCACCATTGTTCTGATTGGCCACAAGCACCACGAAGAAGTGGCCGGCACGATGGGCGAAGAGCCGGATTCCATGGTGCTGGTGGAGACGGTGGCCGACGTGGACGAACTGGAACTGGCCAACCCCACCAAGGTCTCCTACCTGACCCAGACCACACTGTCACTGGATGAAACCCGTGACATCGTGGCCCGTTTGCATGAGCGGTTTCCCGCCATTGTCGGGCCCAAGTCGCAGGATATCTGCTACGCGACGGAGAACCGGCAGATCGCCGTCAAGGCCGTGGCCCCGCTGTGTGACCTGCTGCTAGTGGTCGGCAGCCAGAATAGTTCGAATTCCCGGCGTCTGGTGGAAGTTTGCGAGAAAGCCGGCGTGCCGGCCTATCTGGTGGACGATGAGCACGATGTCAATCCAGCCTGGCTCGTTGGCGTCAACACGGTGGCTGTGACCGCGGGTGCTTCGGCCCCGGAAAATCTGGTGGCGGAACTGGTGGCGTCTCTCCAGGGCCGCGGATATAGCGCCTTGGAGCAGATGGACGTGAAGGAGGAAGACGTCCGCTTCTCGTTGCCACCTGAACTCATGCAGATCTCCGCCGCGCCCCGCGTTTCGGCGTCATGAGCCCCTCGCTCCACTTAAGCGATCTGGTCTCCGCCGGAGCCTCTCGAACCTCCCTCCGCGCGGTCGATGCCTTGATGGCGCAGCAGCACCCGCAAGGCTTCTGGTGGGCTGATCTCACGGCGGACACGACACTCGAATCGGACTACATTCTGCTGGAACTGTGGCGTCACCCGCCGCAGGGTAGCGTCTGGAACCCACCTTCCAAGGCCAGAATCGAAAAGGCCGTCCGGTCCATCCTGTCGCGTCAGTTGCCGGATGGCGGCTTCAATATCTACGTCGCTGGACCTTCGGAAATCAGCGCCAGCGTGAAGGCCTATTTCGCGCTGAAACTGTCCGGGCAGGACGTGGATGCTGAGCCCATGGTGCGGCTGCGGCAGCGCATTCTGGCGCTCGGTGGCATCCAGGCCGCCAATAGCTACACCAAGCTGAACCTTTCGCTGTTTAACCTCTACCCGCGTGAGCATGTGCCCAGCGTGCCGCCGGAGTTGATGCTGTTCGGCGACGTCATCTATGAGATGAGTTCCTGGACGCGGGCGATCGTGATCCCGCTGGCCATTACTCAAAGCCTCAACACGGGCCGCCCCGCGCCCACCGGCTTTGATCTAAGCGAGATCTTTGCTCCTGGTGTTTCCACCGCGTTTGCCCCGGCCGATAGCCTCTTCTCCTGGAAGAGCCTGTTCCACAAAGTGGATCGAGTCTTCAAGCTCTGGGAGCGTTTCGGGTCTGAGCAACTGCGCCGCAAGGCAATCAAGAAGGCCGAAGAGTGGATGCTGGAGCGGTTCGCGCATTCCGAAGGCCTGGCGGCGATCTATCCGCCGATGATGTACGCCATCATGGCGCTCGATGTATTGGGCTACCCGGCCGATCATCCGGCGGTGGTGGAAGCGGTGCGGCAGTTTGAGGCGCTGATTGTTGAGGATCAGGAACCCGCGCCGGGCGGCATGGACGCCGAGGCGAAGTTCTTTTTCCAGCCCTGCTTTTCAGTGGTGTGGGACACCGCCATCGCCGCCTATGCGTTGGGTGAAACCGGGGTGGCCCCCACCGACGCCATGCGCCGATGTGGTGACTGGCTGCTGACCAAAGAGTGCCGCCGCAAGGGCGATTGGTCAGTGAAGCGGCCTGAACTAGAGCCCTCGGGCTGGTATTTCGAGTTCGCGAACGAATTTTATCCCGACATCGACGACACCGCCATGGTGCTGCTGGCGCTGTGGCACACGGGCGCGTCCGATCAGGCGGCGCTGGATGCTTGCGTCGACCGGGCCAAGAAGTGGCTGCTCGGCATGCAGTCCTCCGATGGCGGTTGGGCGGCGTTTGACGTGGACAACAACTGGCAGTTCCTCAGTGACGTGCCGTTTGCCGACCACAATGCCATGCTGGATCCCACCTGCCCGGACATCACGGGCCGCGTCATCGAAGCACTGTGCCGCTGGGGTGTCCCGACTGAGCACCCAGCGATCCAGCGAGGTGTTGAGTATCTGCTGAAAACGCAAGAACCGGACGGCAGTTGGTATGGCCGCTGGGGTGTCGATTACGTCTATGGCACCTTCCTGGCTCTGCGAGGCTTGAAGGCGGCGGGTTACAGCGACCGCGAGGCTCCGGTGCTGCGGGCGGGGGAATGGCTGCGCTCCATCCAGAACGCCGACGGCGGTTGGGGCGAAAGCTGCGAATCCTACGACAAGAATTCCTTTGTCCCCGCGCCCTCCACTCCTTCGCAAACCGCCTGGGCCGTGCTGGGATTGCTCGCCGGCGGCGACGAAACCTCCTCTAGCGTGCTGAAGGGCGTACAGCATCTTTCTGAAACCCAGCAAGCTGACGGGCTGTGGCGCGAAGCCCTGGCGACGGGCACGGGTTTCCCGCGTGTCTTCTACCTCAACTACCACCTTTACCGGAACTCGTTCCCTGTGCTGGCGTTGGGTGAATTTTTGAAACGGCGGCCGCCTTCCGACTAGGTAGCCAGCGGGCCAATCAACCGGGGCCTTGACTCGCCCTGGTGCTTGGCCACACACTTTTTTCCTGTGAAGCCTACTCTCGTTACCGGAGCCACCGGCTTTGTCGGCTGGCACGTGGCCCGCACTCTACTGGAGCGCGGCCATCGGGTCCGCGCGCTCACCCGCGGCAAACCCGTGCCGGAGCTGGATGTCGAAGTGGTCACTGGTGATCTGCGGGATCGGGCGTCGCTCGACCGCGCGGTGGCCGGTTGCGGTGCCGTCTTCCATGTGGCGGCGGATTACCGATTGTGGGCCAAGGATCCGCAGGAGCTTTACCGCTCCAACGTCGATGGCACGATGCACTTGCTGGAAGCCTCGCGCGATGCACTGGTGGACCGGGTCGTTTACACTTCCACGGTTGGCTGCATCGGCGTCGAGGGACACGCCGCGGGCACGGAGGAGGCGGCCACTACGCTCGACGGCATGCACGGGGCGTACAAGCGGTCGAAGTATCTGGCCGAGCTGGCGGTCATCAACTTCGCCCACACCGGGTTTCCGGTGGTGATCGTCAATCCCACGGCCCCGGTTGGCGACCATGACTTTAAGCCCACGCCCACTGGCAAGATTACGGTGGACTACCTCACCGGTCAGATGCCCGCATTCGTCGACACGGGCCTGAATCTGGTGGATGTTCGGGATGTCGCCCAGGGACACTTGCTGGCGCTGAACCACGGCCGATCGGCGGAGCGCTACATCCTGGGCGCGGAAAACCTGACGCTGGAGGGCATCTGCCAGATCCTGGAAGAGGTCAGCGGGCGGCCCGCGCCGAAACTCAGGATTCCGCTCTGGGTGGCTTACCTGGCCGGTTACGCCAGTTCCGCCTGGGCGTCAGTCAGTGGTGAGCCGCCGCGCGTGCCTATCGACGCGGTGCGCATGTCGGCCAAGAAAATGTGGGTCTCGCACGAGAAGGCCTCGCAGCAGCTAGGCTATCGGCCCGGCCCGGCTCGGGAGGCGCTGCGCCGCGCGGTGGAATGGTTTCGCGAGCATGGCTACACTTAGCCGCGTGGGGATCCAAGAGGCCACTGCGCAATGACAATTGTGTTAATTGCGGCCGAGGCTCGCGAGTTGGCGGGGGTCCTCAGCCGGGTGCCGCACTCCCCTACGGAGGGGATGCCCATCCGGTTCGTGCGCGTGGGACAATGGGGGAAACACCGGTTGATCTGTGCTGCCGATGGACCGGGATCGGAGTTGGCGGGTAAGGCAGCCGAAGTGGCTTTGGAGCGGTTCCAACCGGACCTGATCTGGAGCGTGGGCCTTTGTGGAGCGTTGGATGACGCTCTGGTTGCCGGGGAGGTTTTGACGGCCACCGAAGTGGTTCACGCATCGAGCGGGGCAAGATACCCGGCCGGTGGATCGCCTGCCAGCCGCCGTAACGGGAAGAAGGAGACGGGTAAACCCATCGTGGTAGTAAGCCAGGATCGTGTCGCGTCCACGGCGGACGAGAAGCGGGGTTTGCGTTCACTAGGTGCCGTGGTGGAAATGGAAGCCGCGGCCGTGGCTCGCGTGGCCCTGGGGGCTCAAGTCCCCTTTGGGTGCGTGAAGGCCGTCAGTGACTTGGCCAGCGAAGGGTTTCAGGTGGATCTCAACGCCGCCCGGGGCTCTGACGGACGATTCCGGACCAGCCATATTTTGTGGGATGCTCTACGTAAGCCCTTGAAAGGATTGCCGGAATTGTGGCGGTTGCAAGGCCGCAGCCGGCAAGCAGCGGAAAACTTGGGAGAGTTCATTGTCAACTGCTCAATCTGAGCCGGAACAGCTGGCCGCTATCGCCACTCCGGCGCTGATGAAGGCTGCCGTTTATCGTGGCCAGGGCGAAGTCCGCCTGGAGTCCATCGCGCTGCCTGAGATCGGCCCGGGCGAGATATTGATTCGGGTGGAAGCCTGCGGTATCTGTCATACCGACCTGAAAAAGGTGGAGTACGACCTGCTGCCGCCGCCCCGGGTATACGGTCACGAAACCGCGGGTGTCGTGGCCCAGGTAGGCGCAGGTGTCACGCGCTTTGCGCCGGGTGACCGGGTGATCGCTTTCCATCACATCCCCTGCGGCGATTGTTTCTATTGCCAGCGCAAGCTGTACGCCCAATGTGCTGTCTACAAAAGGGTTGGCGTCACGGCTGGTTTTGAAGCGGCAGGCGGCGGCTTTTCGCAGTACGTCCGGGTGATGGACTGGATTGTGGCGCGGGGCGTCGAAAAGATCCCCGATGGCGTGTCATTTGAGCAGGCTTCGTTCGTCGAACCGGTCAATACCTGCGTCAAGGCGATCCATCAGGCCCGGCCTCAACCTGGCGACACCGTGGCCATTCTCGGTCAAGGGCCGATCGGGCTCATCTTCACGATGTTGGTCCGCCGCCTGGGCTGCCGCATCCTGGCCACCGATACCATGCCTCGCCGTCTGGAATTGTCGCTCCGCTTTGGTGCCGAGCAGGCTGTCAATCCGCGCGAGCAGGACGTAGCCGCCCTGGCCAAACAAATGAGCGACGGACGCGGTGTGGATTTGGTGATTTTGGCCACTTCCGCGCCTGGTTTGGTGGAGCAGGCTGTCCGGGCGTCGCGTCCCGGTGCCCAAATTCTGTTATTTGCGCAAACTTCTGATCAGGAAAGAATCGATTTGTCCGGGGCCGACATCTGCAAAGATGAGAGATTGTTGTATGGTTGTTACTCAGCATCAGTCGATCTGCAAAAGGAGTCCGCGGACCTTGTTTTCAGTGGAGAATTGCCGGTGGCTGAGTTGATCTCGCATTGCCTGCCGCTCGAGCGGATTGCAGAAGGCTTCGATCTGGCGTTGCATCCGACCGGGGAATCATTGAAAATCGTAGTACAGCCTCAAAGGGGCTTGTAGTGGATATCTCACCTCGCACCAACAAGATGCTCGCCGCAGTGCTGTACGGCAAAGAGCAAGTCAAAGTCGAACCCGTAGCCGTCCCCCAAATTGGGCCCGGAGATCTGCTTGTCAGGGTGAAGGCCGCCCTTACCTGTGGCACTGACGTCAAGGTCTTCCGGCGTGGCTACCACGCCCGGATGATTGTTCCGCCCGCCTTGTTTGGGCATGAACTGGCTGGCGACGTTGTGGCTACCGGCGATCAGGTGACGCGTTTTCACACGGGACAGCGGATCATGGCGGCCAATTCGGCCCCCTGTGGCCACTGTTTCTATTGCAAGAAGGGCGTTGAGAACCTTTGCGAGGACCTGCTCTTCAACAATGGTGCCTACGCCGAATACATTCGCATCCCCTCGCGCATTGTCGAACGGAACACCTATGAACTGGCCCCGCATGTCAGCTATCAGGACGCGGCACTAGCGGAACCGCTGGCCTGTGTCTTGCGCGGTGTCGAGGAAACGGTGATCAATCCGGGCGACAACGTCGTGGTGATTGGTCTGGGGCCGATTGGGTTGATGTTTGTCCGCGTGGCTGCCCTCCGTGGCGCGCGGGTGATCGCGATCGGCCGCCGGCCCACTCAACTGGAGCGTGCCGGGGCGCTGGGTGCCCAGGTACTGCTGACCGCCGACGATTCGCTCAGCCTGGTGACCGCCGTCCGCGATGTGACCAAGGATCATGGCGCCGATGTCGCCATTGAAGCCGTCGGGTCACCCCAGACTTGGCAGGAAGCGGTACAGATGGTCCGCCGCGGTGGCACGGTGAATTTCTTCGGCGGCTGCCCCTCCGACACCACTGTCCCCATCGACACGCAGCATCTGCACTATTCCGAGATCACGCTGAAGGCCAGTTTCCACCACACGCCCAAGCACATCCGGGCCGCGCTGGACATGATCTCCGCCGGCCATGTCACCGCGCGTCAGTTTGTAAACCGCGAAGAGCCGCTGTCGAAGCTGCTTGATGTGTTTAAGCACCTGATGTCGCACAATGGCCACTTGAAGACGGCCATCATCCCGTAAAGCCAGTGTCCGCCGGACCCGCGCCGCAACTCGAACCCAAGGATTTTGTCCGTCAGCCCCAGCTGCTTCAGCGCGCCTATTCGCTGAGCGAAGCAGAAGCCTACACCCGTTGGCTGGCCACGCATCACTACGAAAATTTTCACGTAGTCAGCTTTCTGCTGCCCCCGCACCTGCACCAGGATTTCTACAACGTCTACTCGTTCTGCCGGTGGGCGGATGATCTGGGTGATGAGTTGGGTGATCGCCAGGAAAGTCTCCGCATGCTGGCCTGGTGGCGCCAGCAGTTGCAGGCGATGTACCGGGGCGAAGTGCAGCACCCGGTCTTTGTCGCCCTTCGGGGTACCGCGCAACGCCGGGATCTTCCGGTCGAGCCGTTTGATGATCTGATCCAGGCCTTCGAGCAGGATCAGGTGAAATCCCGGTATGCCGATTGGGCCGAACTGGAGGACTACTGCCGGCGGTCCGCCAATCCTGTGGGGCGTCTGGTGTTGCTGCTGTGTGGTTACCGGGACGCCGAGCGGTTCCGCCAGTCCGACGCCACCTGTACCGGCCTGCAGCTGGCCAACTTCTGGCAGGATGTGACGGTTGATTGGGCCAAGGATCGCGTTTATCTGCCGCAGGACCTGCTGGCGCGGCACGGCGTAGTCGAAGCCGACATTGCCGCCCGGCGCTTCTCTCCGGGCTTTCAGGCCGCCATGCGCGAGGCCGTGGAGCACGCCCGGCAAAGCTTTTCCGAAGGCGCGCCACTGGCCCGATCGCTCGACCCGCGCCTAGCGCTCGACATTGAGCTATTCACGCGCGGCGGTCTGGCGATCCTCAGCAAGATCGAACGCCAGGGCTATGATGTATTGAAAGCGCGTCCCCGCATCAGCAAGCTGGAGCGCGTCATGTTGCTACTGAAAGGATTGGCGGGCTGGGCTGTGTCCCGGGCCGCCTGACCGCCACCTCCCGCACTGCCATGGCCACCGTTGCTTTGCCCGTCACTGTGGCTGACTCATACCGCTGGAGTGCCGCCGAGGCGAAGCGGGAAGCGCGAAACTTCTACTACGCCTTCCGCCTGCTGTCGCCGGAAAAGCACCGGGCCATCTGTTCGGTGTACACCTTCTTCCGCATCTCGGACGACCTGGCGGACGACACCGGCCGGACGGTGGACCAGAAGCGCGAGGCGCTGGCCGCGTGGCGGCGGGACACCCGTAGTGCGCTGGCCGGGCAGCTTCCACCGCACGCGCTCTGGCCCGGTTTCGCCGACGCGGTTCAGCGGTACTCGATCCCCCATCACGTCTTTGAAGACATGATCGATGGCATGGTCAGCGATCTGGAACCACGCCGCATCGCCACCTTTGATGAGCTTTACCGTTACTGCTACCAGGTGGCCAGTGTGGTCGGCATCAGCGTCATCCACATCTTTGGGTTCACCGATCCCCGCGCGCCACTGCTGGCGGAAAAATGTGGCCTCGCCTTTCAGCTAACCAACATCCTGCGCGACGTCCAGGAAGATCTCGACCGCGGGCGCGTCTATCTGCCGCAAGCAGACCTGGACCGGTTTGGCGTCACCCAGATGGCGGACTCCCCGGCGTTCCGTGATCTGCTCCGCCTGGAAGGGCAGCGAGCCCGCGGCTACTTCGACGAATCCCGCCCGCTGCTCGACATGATCCATCCCGCCAGCCGGGCCTCGCTGCGAGCTTTGATCGAGATCTACTCGACGCTGCTGCATCGCATTGAGGCTGCGGACTATGACGTCCTAACCCAACGGATCCGGTTGAGCGGGGCGGAGAAGACCTGGGTGATGATCCGGTCTCTGCTGGCCACCTGGGCCGGCCGTCGCGACTGACGGAAGTCGCTTAGCGCCCGATCCGGGGCACATCAATCGGCGTCGGGAACACCTTGGAGATGTGGTCATGCCAGGTGAGGTGTTCCTCATCCAGAAGTGCCCAGACGATGCCCAACGCGCCCGGTGCGGAGCTCAGCCAGCTGGCCGCCATGCGCGCCAATCGCTTTTTGCGCGAAGGTGAGCGGCCATCAAAATCGATCAAGCGGAGCCGGGCAAAGCGCAGGCCCACGGAATCGCGGTTCCCAATCACAAGCAGGCTTTGGTAGAGGATCGTCGAAATCACCGTCAAGCCCACCGCGCCGATGGCCGTCGTCCGGTCCAGCGATACCGGGGTCTTGACGCCATAGACAAACAGCGCCAACATCACTCCCACGCCCGCCGCCACCAGGCCGGCATCCACCAACATGGCCAGTGACCGGTGAGCCGCCGTGGCCACGGGTGCCTGGGTAAAAATCTCTGATTCCTGACTCGCCGCCGGGCGGCCGTTGCCGCTTTCCTTGGCAAACTCACCCGCTGCCGGGAAGGAACCCGGCGCAGAGAATGCCAGCGGTTGCTGGGCCGACGGCGCAACGCTGGTGATCTTGCGGGCCGTCCGGGCCGGCTTGGGTGCCGACGGGGCTTCCGGTGAGTCCGGTCCGGCCGGGTGTCCGGTGATGGGCACCACGCGAGCCTTGGGCGGCGCTGTGGGGAAAAGCGATACTTGCGGGGACGAAAGTGGCTGGGCTACCCGCGCCATCTTCACCGCCACCGCCGAGGCGCTACGCGGACCCAGATCAGCGGTACCACGCACGAACGATTCAGCAGGCCGTGCAATTGCTACGTCCAGGCGGCGGCCACACCGCCCGCAGCGGCTCTCCTCCGTATCGTTTTGTGCCCCACAGTAGCGGCAGTTCATGGTCGATGTCTTTTATTCGGCCGCTGGCTTCAGTTGCTCCAGGGTAGATCCCGTGATAGCGTTCAAAGTTGGGGTCTCATTTCCTGGCTCGCGCAAAATACCCCGCTTCTTTGCTTAACATATTCAGCACTAGTTGTCACGGGCTTTTTTCTCATCGGCTAGTTCAACTTAGCCTGGCTACTCTATTGTTAACAGGCAACTTCGCTTGGGGGCAACTGAACCCCAATCTCCTCGGTATCCCCCGGCCTGGAGCTGCTTCCGGCGATCCTCAACCAAACAAAAGGGTAAAGGTGATCCGGCCCAACGCGCCGGCTCCCGATGAAGTGCTGGTCCGTTACCTGCGTAGCGAGGTGGAGGGCAAAATTTATCACCTCCGTGGGTCGGCTGAAGTGGAAACTGCTGAAGGGCTCCTGCAAGCCGACGAGATCGATTACAACGAGGATACGGGCGACGCCGAAGCGCGGGGCAACGTCCGTTATCGCAACTTCAGTGGCGGGGAAGTGCTGCGCTGCGCCCGGGCTGTCTACGACGTCAAGACGGAGACCGGAAAGTTCTACGAAGTTTCCGGCACCATTCCGGCCACCATCCAGGCCCGCCCCGGCGTGATGACCTCCGACAATCCGTTTCAGTTTGAGGGCAAATGGGCGGAGCGCATCGAGACCCGCTACATCCTCTATGACGGCTTTGTCACCTCCTGCAAGCTGCCCAAGCCCTGGTGGCGCTTGCATGGCCCCCGGTTCGACATTATCCCTGGCCAGCGAGTGATCACGCGCAACTCGATGTTCCGGCTGAAGGGGGTGCCGCTCTTCTTTGTCCCGTACTTCTACAAGTCGCTCGAGAAAATGCCCCGCCGCAGCGGCTTCCTGATGCCCAACCTGGGCAACAGTTCCCGCCGCGGGTTGATGGTGGGCGCGGGTTACTACTGGGCCATCAACCGCAGCTACGACCTCACCTATCGTGGCCAGTACTTCACCCAGCGCGGCTTCGCGCATATGGGTGACTTCCGTGGCAAACCGACCCAGAAATCGGACTTCAACCTGCTGGTCTACGGCGTCAACGACAAGGGCCTGTTGCTCAACGATGGAACCCGGGGACGCAAAGAAGGCGGCGTGTCGGCAAACTTTATCGGCAAAGCGGACCTGGGCCGAGGCTGGACCGCCACGGCGTTGTTGAACTACCTCAGTTCATTCCGCTTCCGCCAGGCCTTTACCGAGACGTTTAACGAAGCCGTATTCTCCGAAGTTGGCTCCACTGCCGTGGTGGCCAAGCACTGGAATGGCTACGGCATCAACGCCGTCTTCCAGAGTGTCGACAACTTCCAGAGTGTCAATGAGAACGACAAGATCTCGGTCCGGAAAGCCCCGCAAGTGGAATTTCTGTCGGCCGATCGCCAACTTCGCTCCACGCTGCCGGTCTGGGTCTCGTTTGAGAGCAGCGCGGCTGCCGTGCGGCGCAGCCAGCCATTGTTCCAAACCCGTCAGTTCGTAGAACGCTTCGATATCGCGCCCCGCATCATGACCTCATTGCGGTTGGGCCCCATCTCCATCATTCCCAGCGCCGCTCTCCGCGGCTCTATCTGGGGCAGCAGCCTCGATACCGCCCGGCCGTTGAATCCCATTGGCGACATGGTGGTCCGGAATGCGTTTGAGACGGGCCTGGAGATCATCCTCCCGCCGCTCGCCCGTGTCTACCAGGCACACGGCTGGCTGGGCGAGAAGGTGAAGCACGTCATTGAACCGCGGGTGAGCCACCGGTACGTGACGGGCGTCTCGGATTTCAAACGAATCATCCGGTTTGATGAAACCGAACTGCTGAACAATACCAATGAAGTCGAGCTGTCTCTTACTAACCGGCTCTACTCGAAAAAGGGCACGGTGACGCGGGAGCTACTGTCGTGGCAAGTCTGGCACCGGCGCTATTTCGATCCCACTTTCGGCGGTGCCGTCACACCGGGTCAACGCAACGTCATCGAATCGACAGCCTCGTTGTCGGCCTATAATTTTCTGGGTCTCCAGCGACGCTACTCGCCGATCGTCTCCGCCCTCCGCATGGAGCCGGTGCCTGGCCTGGGCATCGAATGGCGAGCCGACTATGATCCACTGCAGGGGCGCGTGATCAACTCTGGCGTTACCGCCGATGGCCGCCTGGATAACTTCTTCCTGTCGCTGGGCCACAATCAGGTCAAGACTGATACGTTTCTGTCGCCCCCCGCCAACCAGTTCCGGGGCTTGGTTGGCTTTGGCAAGGAGAACCGCCGCGGCTGGAACACCGGCTTTTTTGCGATCTATGATTACCGCCTGGGTATCTTACAGTTCGCCAATACCCAGATCACTTACAACACCGATTGCTGCGGGTTCTCCGTGCAGTACCGCCGCTTCAGCTTCGGCACCCGCAACGAAAACCAGTTCCGGCTTGCCCTGTCGATTGCCAACATCGGCAGCTTCGGCACTCTGCGGCGTCAGGAACGTTACTTCTAGCTACGTTCCGGCGCAGAAAGTAGCTGGCAGCGCGCTGCCGAAACTAATCCGCCGCCGGTCAGTTTACTCCCGCCAGCGACGCCATCAGCAGAATCAGATACTTAGCGCCGGGAATGATCGAGAGTTTCTCGGCGCTCTCGTCCAACGAGTGTGCTCCCCGCGTCCGCGTCGCTCCCACATTGATCGCCGGAACGCCCAGTGAGACGCCGATGTTGTGGTCGGCCGCGCCGGCGTCGTAGGCTTCGGCTTTCAGGTCGCCGGTCAGCTTCAGGTGGTCGGAGGCGGCCAGCGCGGTCTGCACCAGCGGGTGGGCCAACCGGTCCTCCTTTGGTTTGGCTTGCGAATAGTCGATCGGCTCCATCAGCGGCTCGATGCGGAGGCGGACGCCTTCGTCGCGAGCCGCCTGTTCGGCGATGGCTTTCACTTCAGCGACTAGTTTGGCTTCCGTCGGGCTGTCGAGTGACCGGATGTCGGCCGTGAAGAAGACACTGGCGGGCACGGCATTGACAACGGTACCCCCGCCGACAACTCCCACATTCACCACCGGCAGCCGCATCCGCGACCCCGCCTCCGGTTCCGGCAGTTTCATCTCGCCCAGGCGAACAATGGCTTTTGCCGCCGCGCGGGCCGAGTTGGGTTGGCCCCGGCTGGACAGGGTATGCATCGGTGCGCCCTCAAACACAAACCGGTACTGCTCAATGCGGAACGCTCCATAGGAAACCTGACCCAAGCCGCCGTCGACGGCCACAAACAGATCGGGCTTCCGGGCCCGTTTGGTCAACCAATGGTGAGCGCCGCGCAGGCCGATCTCTTCCTGGACGGTGGCCAGAAAAATGATGTCGCCCTTGGGCTTCAGGCCCGCCTTCTTCATCGCGTCAATCGAGTGCAGGGTCGCCACCAGATTGCCCGTGTCGTCGCCGATGCCAGGCGCGTAATAGATGTTGTTGTCCTCGCGCACTTTGATCTTGGTCTCCATCGGAAACACCGTGTCCATATGCGCGGCCAGCACCGTCTCCGGCCCGCCGCCGGAGCCCTTCCACACGCCCCACGTATTGCCGATCTCGTCTTGCTGAATATCCTCAAGTCCGATCCGCGCCATGGCCGCCTTCATATAGGCCATCCGTGCCTGCTCTTGCTTGGAGGGCGATGAGATTTCCGTCACCCGGATCCATTCCGAAAAGATCTTTTCCTGGTTGCTCTCAATGTGCGCAAACGCCCGCTGCACGTCAGGCCGGGCGGCCACGGTTTGAGGAGCCGATTGTGCAAGTAGCCCCGCCGCTAGACCTAGGGTGATCACCGGGAAACGAAGGGCCAGCAGCAAGGGACGAGGGGCAAAGCGCATTTTCTGAATAGTACCGCGCCCAACCGGCCATTGCGTCATCACCCGCGGTCCACCGCCCGGCCTGTCGTTGCCCCGGGCCAGTGGGCGGCGAAAGCCCCCAAAATGGACCGTTTCATTGGCACTGAAGAAAATACTTGACGGATGTATGTTTTGAGATATGATGCTCGCTTAAGAAAGGTGGATCATGATCGTCTCCCGGACTTTTCTCCTGGCCTGCGCGGCAACCGCCCTGGCCTTCGCCCAAGGTGAGCGCTGCACCATCACGGGCAGTGTGACCGACTCCAGCGGTGCCGTTATTCCTGGCGCGGGGGTGACGGTGCGGAACATCCAAACCAATATCGCCTCCAAGACCACGGCCAATGCCGCGGGCCTCTACTACGTGCCCGCACTGGCTCCCGGCCAATATGAGGTGACTGCCGATAGCAGCGGCTTCCGTCCGGCCCGTGTCTCCGGGCTGACCTTGACCGTGGGCCTGACCGCCACCATCAACCTGACGCTGGAAGTGGGCACGGTCACCGAGGCCGTCGAAGTGAAGGCGTCGCAAGTTCAGTTGGAAGCGCAGACTTCCGGACTGGGCAAAGTGGTGGAGGCCCGGCGAGTGGTGGAGCTACCGATTCTCGGGCGCAACCCACTGGCTCTAGCGGCCACGGCGGCGGGCGTGCTGCCCACCTCCGGCCAGCGGCCCACGGGCGGAGATATCGTGGGCGTCAGCACCACGGCCCAGATCAACGGCGGCCTGGCGCAACAGAATGGCGTGCTGATCGATGGCGGCGAAAGCCGCGGCAGCACGGAATCGGGCAATGCCTACACAGTGCCGATCGAGGCTGTCGGCGAGTTTAAGGTGGAGACCTCCAACTACTCCGCCGAGTTTGGCCGTGCCGCCGGCGGCATCGTCAACATGACTACCAAATACGGCACCAACAGCTACCACGGCGTCGGTTGGGAGTTTCTTCGCAACGATCACTTAAACGCCAATAGTTGGCAGAACAATCGCAACAACGTCCCCAAAGGCCTCTTTCAGCGCAATGAGTTTGGCGCAACGCTGGGCGGCCCCATCAAGCGCAACCGTTCGTTCTTCTTCGTCACCTACGAAGGCATCCGGCAAGGCAGCCCGGACCAGGCGTTGGCCTCCGTGCCGACGGCACCGCAACGCCAGGGCGATTTCTCGCAGACGCTGGACCGGACCGGTCGGCTGACGGTGGTCTACGACTACCTGACCACGCGCGCCGATCCCAGCCGCCCTGGGCAGTTTATCCGCGACGCCTTCCCCGGCAATCGCATCCCCACCGATCGCATCCACCCGATCTCACGGAACGTCACCCCGTTCTGGGCTGAATCCAACCGTCCGGGCGAGGGCGCGGCGCTGGTCAACAACTACTTCCGGGGTGGCAAGTCGGTCTCGAACCAGGACGCTTGGCTGGGCCGCATCGATCACATCATCAACGACAAGCACCGCGTCTATGGCCGCTACGGCGGGCGCGAGCAGAAGAACACCACCTCCGTGGCGGTCAACCCGGGCTTTCCCCCGCGCACGCTCAGCTCCAACCCGGCCAACAGCGCGCTGATCAGTTTCACCTCTACGTTCTCGCCGAACGTGTTGGGTGAAGGGCGTGTCAGCTACACGCGGCTGCAGTTTGATTCCAGCCCCTTAAGCGAAGGCTTCAAGCTGGCCTCACTGGGCTTTTCGCCGGCGGTCACCCGGAACGTGCTGTTCGACCAGTTCCCGCAAATCTCAGTGCAGACCTATGCACAGGGCGCGGGCCTGGCCGTAACCGGCGCGGCTCCCAATGAGTTTGACCAGTTGGGCGGCGTGGGCCGCACCCTGGCGCCGCAGGATTCCTGGCACTTCCAATATCACTTCACCGTGATCAAGTCCCGGCACAAGTTCCGCATGGGGTATGAGCAGCAGTTGATCAAGCTGAACGCCTTCAACTCCCAGCAGTCCTCCGGCCAGTACATTTTTGACCGGCTCTACACCCAGGGTCCGGACCCGACGGCCACCACCCTAAATGGCGGCCACGGCTTCGCCAGCTTCCTGCTGGGCGTGCCGCAGACCGGTGCCATCACCATCACGCGTCCCTTGATGCTGTGGCAGTGGTACTACAGCGGCTACTTCCAGGATGATTGGCGCGTCACCAACCGCTTAACCATGAACCTGGGCCTGCGCTACGAATACACCTCGCCCTATGCCGAAAAGTTCGGCCAGATCGGCTATATTGACTGGAACACGAACGACGCTGTCACCGGCGCTCGCGGAGCCTTCAAGCTGATCGAGCCCGGCGGCTATCAGAGCGATCCCAACCGCAAGAACTTTTCGCCGCGCCTCGGCCTCGCCTATCAGCTGAACGACAAGACCGTCATCCGCAGCGGTGCCGCCATCTTCTACGCCTCCTACCTGGGCGTCAACGCCGCGGCGACGGACTTTGGCAACGGCGGGTTCCTTTCAAACGCCCTGTTCCTGGGGCAGCCCAACGCGCTGCCGAACACGCCGCCCGTCGGTGGCTCCTGGTCCAACCCGTTCGCCGGAGGCATCACGGTGCCGGACCGCAACACCAATTTTGCGGGCCAAAACGTCCGCGCCGATACGCGCTACCGGCCCAACGCCTACATGGGCAACTGGTCGCTGTCGATCCAGCGGATGCTCAGCTCCAACACGATGTTTGAAGCCGCCTACGTTGGCTCCAAGACCACCCACCTTTACTGGAACCGCCAGCGGAACCAGAACAATCCGGAAGATGCCACTCTTGGTGCGTCCCTGTTGCAGCCGGTGCCCAATCCCTTCTTTGGCAAAATCTCGACCGGCGCCTTGTCCGGACCCACCATTCAACGGCGTCAGGCGCTGCGGCCCTTCCCGCAATACCTGGACCTGCTGATCTTCCGCGACCCCTACGGCGACTTGAGCTACCAGAGCGCGACCTTCCGCTTGGAAAAGCAGTACTCGCAAGGCATGACGGTGTCGGTGGGCTACACCATCTCGAAGACCATCGCTTCCACCGCCCAATCGAACACCTGGGTGGTGGGCCCCTCCAACAGCCTCTATAACGCCCGCTACAACAAAGGCATCGAGGCCAACGACATCCCGCAGCGCGTCGTGGTCAGCTATCTCTACGATCTGCCCTTTGGTCGCGGCCGCAAGTACATGACCACTGGCCTAGCCAGCCGCGTCGCGGGCAACTGGCAGTTCTCCGGCATCACCGTGCTGCAGAAGGGCCGGCCCGTGCTGATCACCGCTCCCGATCAGACCAACCTGCTCAACTTCTCCTCCACCAACGGCCGCGCCAACCGGCTGAAGGATCCAGAGCTTTCCTCCGGCCAGACGCTGACCAAGTGGTTTGACACCTCCGCGTTTGAACGCGCGGCACCATTTACGATTCCCACTGACTCGCTTTCACAGCCCAGCCTCCGTGGCCCGGGCCGTGTGAACTTCGACATCTCGGTGATCAAGAACAACCCGTTCCGTGAGCGCTACAACATCCAGTTCCGGGCCGAGATGTACAACATCTCCAACCGCCCGGCGCTCGATGCCCGTGGTGCCACCGTGGACGTAGCCAGCCCGCTGTTCGGCCAGATTGTCACCGGCGGCAACCCGCGCAATATCCAGTTCGGGTTGCGCTTCGTCTACTAAAAGCTGTTTAGACCGCAGGGCCCGAAGATAGCCACTCCGTCGTGGCTTCTTCGGGCCGCCGGCCTATCTCGCTCCCGGCCGGGGTGTGTCGCACGGTGTCCACTTATAGGGCGATCTGCTGAGTTATGCTGCGAAGCATGACTCTCAAGCTCTTCGGGCTGGTTCTGTGGATACTTACCGCTCATGCCCAAACAATCCGTTTGCGCAGCCTGGATCGTCCGGTCGTTGAGCGCCGGTTGGACAGCCTGCCGGGTGTGAATGAGTCGCGGTTTGAGCAAGTGCAGCGCTTGTTTGAAGAGGCTGGCTGCACGGGGGATAGACTTCAAGTGGCCCCGGTCAAGCGGATTCAGACTCCCAATCTGGTCTGCACTCTGCCCGGCAGTTCAGCCGTCAAGGTAATCGTCGGGGCTCACTTTGACAAGGTGAACGTAGGCAGTGGAGCGGTTGACAATTGGACGGGCGTGTCACTGCTGCCCAGCCTCTATCAGGCGCTTGGCGCTCATCCTCGTGCGTTGACGTTTGCTTTTGTGGCCTTCACCGAAGAAGAAACGGGCTCGCACGGGGCCCGGGCTTTTGCCAAGCAGCAGGACCCGGCCCAAGTGAGGGCGATGGTCAACATCGATTCTCTTGGCCTTTCGCCCACCAAGATCTGGGTGCGGCGCGCCAATCAACAACAGGTTCGGCAAGTGCTCCAGGTTGCCAACGCCCTACAGTTACCCGTTAGCGGAGTGAATGTCGATCAGGTGGGAGATAGCGACTCCCATCCATTTGCCGATCGGAAGATTCCGGTGATCGACTTCCACTCCGTCACTTCGTCAACGTTGCGGATTCTGCACTCGCCCATGGACCGCCTGGAGGCAGTCCGGCGGGATGACTTCTATGACAGCTTCCGGCTGATCGCGGCCTTTCTGGCCTACCTCGACTCCGCTCAGCCTGAAGGCGTCACAGTTGGTCCGAACTGAACCTTTGCCCGCTCACCACTCGTTGTAGGCGGTGCCTTCCAAGCTCTTTTTGTCGGACCCGCTACGGACGTCGAAGATGCCGGGTTCGGTTTGGCTGGCGCTGGTCATGCCGTCTTCCATGATGATCCGCCAGGCCGAGCTGGAACCGGCAATAGGGTCCATTGGGATCTGTCGCAGATAACCGGCCTCGACTAGATCCTGCAGCGTCTGTGGGGCCTTCTGTTTGTCGTAGGTGTACTCGTCAATCAGCGTGCGCAGCGTGAACAGGTTGTTGCGCAGTACGCTTTCCTTGGCCCGGATAATCGACTTCTGGTAGAGAGGTACGGCGATGGAGACGATGATGGAGACGATAGCCATCACAATCAGCAACTCAATCAGCGTAAAGCCAGCCCGGCGCCGGGTGACGGCCGTTGCGGACGGGCCCGCACTAGTCCCATTCGGCATAGGGCGTTCCATCGGCGGCTTTCTCCATGGTCTTGGAATAGACATCAAACACGTTCTGCCCACCCCAGCTTTGTGACTTGGGGTCATCATTGGTGGACCGGAAGCCCCACTCCGCTTTGCCGGTAAAGGGATCCTTGGGGACGCGCCGCAGGAAGCGGATCTTCTTGTCGGTCGCCGCCTGGGCTACCTTCACCCCTTCAACCAGGATCTCCAGCTTTTCGGGATAACCCTCGGAGCCAATCTTCACCTGGCCCAACAGGCCTTGATCGGAGGCGTCCTTGTACTTGTCGATCGCCGTGCGGATCTCGCGCAGCGCAAAGCGCAATTCCTTCTCCCGCTCCCGCCGGACGCGGTACTTGGCCAGCGGTACGGCCATGGAGGTGAGCAGCGCCAGTATGGTGAAGGCCACAATCAGCTCGATCAAAGTGAGGCCGCGCTGCCGGTGCGAGCGTTGTGCCATTCGGGCGGACATTGCTAGTTCACATTCACCGTCACGGAGTTACGCGTGACGGGAATCGACTCCTTCTTTGAATTCTCCAGCAGCACATCTTCCAGCGAGACCGTCACCGGTCCTTTTTGCAGCGTCTGGAACGTCAACGTCACCAGCGTTCCGCTACCCGTAAAGCCAGCCACTCCAGCCGTGACGCGCGATAGCTTGACGCCACCGCTGGCAATGTCCCGGGAGAACGAAACAGGCTGATTGTCGGACGTCATCGCGGGGCCGCGCACCACTTCAATCAAGCGCAGTTTGTTCTTGTCAAAGTTCACCCGGAACGGCGCGCTCACCAAGTCATGCATGTTGGAGGCCTCCACCGTGATGGTGACCGTTCCGCTCAGCGTCGCATCCGGGGTTATCGTCCGGAGATCCAGCCGCGCGCCCGGGGGGATCAATTGCGGAACAGCGTTGGGTGGCGGCCCGCCGGGCGTGGGCAGGGGCGTGTTCAGCCCCAGGGGAACGCCCGGTGCGGGCTGGGGATTGGTGGGCGCTGCTGCTCCTGGAGCCGGAGCCGCCGGAACTGGCGTAACTGGTTTGGGCGCCACGGGAACCGGCATGCCCGGCACAGGAACAGCCACGCCCGGCACAGGGGCCATTCCGGCCGCTGCCGCCGCTGCCGGTGCTGGCGTGGCTACTTTGGGCTCCGGACGCGGGCCGTAGGTCAGCTTCACATTCTGGTCATTGCCAGCCGCCACGCCGCGCAGGTTCACTTCGGTGATGTCAGCCGACCGCACAATGCGCGGCACCAGTGCAATCAGCAGCTCCGATTCGCTCCGGTCACTGCCCTGGCTGCCAAACAAGAGTCCAAAGCCTGGAATGCTGGCCAGTCCCGGCACGCCGCCCAGCGTTCTGGTGTTGTTCAAGCTGGACAAGCCACCGATGACGCTCACCTCGCCTTCGCGCAGGCGAACGTCCTCGAACACTTTGCGCTGGCCGATGACGGGCTGCCGCAAGCCGCCGACATCCACCTGATCGCGGATGTTCGAGACTTCAATTTCGATGTGCATCGACACTTCTTCACTGCCGTGGATCTTGGGCGTGATGTCGACGTTGACGCCGACTTCGGCAAACTGGAACTGCGTCGAAACCAGCGGGTTGAAGCCCGCGCCGACGCCGCCCATGCCGGGCTGAAAGCTGCCCGTCGCGTAAGGATACCGGTCACCGATCTTCAGCGTGCCCTTCACGTTGTCCAGCGTCCGGATCTGCGGATTCTGTAGCACGCGCGTCTGGCGGTCATCCAGCAACGCCTGCACCAGCGCGCCCGGTCCGGCGATCGAGAAATTGTTGGTCGACAAAGTACCCAACCGGTTTAAGGTCAAGTTGGACGCGGGTGTGGTGGTCGTCGTGGGAGTGGTGCCGGGAGTCGTTGTTGTTGAGGCGGTAGTGGTGCCAAACGAAACCGGGATGTTGATGCCCGGCTTGCCGCTGGTGGTGAACGTCGCCGCCAGCGAACGGGTCCGGGTGCGGTTGGCTTCCATCACGATGATGTCGATCACCACTTCGCTCTTAGGCTTGTCGAGATCCAGCACCAGCTTCTGCGCCAGGCCGATCTGGTCCGCCGTGCCGCGCGCCAAAATCGCCATCTGCGCGGTGTAGGTCAGCAGTTGGCGCAGATTGGTGACGGCGCGAATGGCGCCCGCGATCTCGTTCAGCTCTTGTTGCGAGGTGACGTTGGTGAGATAGAACACCTTCACCACGTTGTCTTCATACTCGCGGCGCTTAGTCTGCTGATCCTGGGTGACAAAGATGGCATTGGCCGACAGCGGCTTCCAGTAGGCCTTGGTCAGCACGGACAGATACTCCAGCGCTTCGTCAATCGTCGAGTTGTTCAGGTCGAGCGAGAAGTTCTTGCCCTGGTTCTGGTTGATGTAGTCCTGGTCAAACAGCACATTCAGCCCGGCCAGCTTGGCCACCGTCTCATAGAGCGTCTTGGCGGGCTGGTTGTTGATCTTCAGATTGGCGGGCAATCGCGAACTGGTTTTCAGCTCCGGGACCGATTGCAGCGAGGCCATCCGTTCCTCGGTATCCTTGCGTGAAATGGCGGCGGGCGTCAGCGCGGCGTCTTCCTGCTTGGTCTCACCGCTCTTCAGCTTCTCGATCATCTGGAACGTGCGCCTCAGCTCCTGCTCGGCAATCGAGGACGACGGGTCGAGAGCAAACGCCCGCTGAAACTCCCGCAGCGCTTCTTCCAGCTTGCCTTCGCTGCGGAGCTTCTGCCCGGCATCGACGCGCGCCTGCCCGGCACGGAAGCGCGACTTGCGGACCAGCAGCATGTAGCCCGGATCGCGCGGCTCGGTCTTCAAGGCTTCTTCGTAGCGCTCCAGCGCGGTGGAATAGTCCTGCGTCGCTTCGGCGAAGTCCCCTTCCTTGACAAACTTGTCGCCCTTCTTGTTGCGGGCCTGGGCGATGCCCACCATCACCACCAGGGCCAGGGCGGCCAGCGCCAGGCAACGGAGGGCTGTCAGACGATACACTTGCAGCTTCACTGTCAGATTCTCGGTCACGGGTCCTCGCAGCTTCACGTATCATTTGACGAGCCAAAGTCCACGGGCGTGCATACTTATCTCCTTTTCCACAAGCCGTATGGCGTCCTGAGCCAGTTTTCGGGCGACGGCACGCGCCCGACCCTTCGTCATTTCATCGCCATTCCAGACGTCTATCCCGTCGGTCGACTGGATCATGATTCCGAGGGGCTGATGCTGCTCACCGACGATGGCCCGCTGCAGCACCGGCTCTCGGACCCGAAGTTTGCCCACCCGCGGACCTACTGGGTGCAGGTGGAAGGCGAGATCACCGATGGGGCGCTCGATCAGCTGCGACGCGGGGTGGCCGTGCAAGACTACGTGTCCCGGCCCGCCCAGGCCGCCAGGATTCCACCGCCGCCGGTGGCCCCGCGAGATCCGCCGATTCGTGTCCGGCAATCAATTCCAGATGGATGGATCGCGCTGACGCTTACTGAAGGGCGCAATCGCCAGGTGCGGCGCATGACCGCCGCTGTCGGCTTCCCCACGCTGCGGCTGATCCGGTGCGCCATTGGAGCGTTGGCATTGGCTGATCTGGCTCCGGGGAAATGGCGGCACCTCACTCCACCCGAAATGGCGGCCCTTCGCCCGCAGGCAGCGGAGGCCCGGAAAGGTCCGCCCAAGCGCAGTTTCCGCCGCTGAGCGCTATCCTGGTGTATTGAAGTCTGCTACCGGCATCAAAATTCTCGCTGACAACCGCCGCGCCGGGCACGAGTACGAGCTGATCGACAAGTACGAGGCCGGCATGGTGCTGACCGGCACCGAAGTGAAGGCCGCCAAACTGGGCCGCATCCAGCTGCGTGACGCCTACGCCGACATCCTGAAGGACGAGGCGTGGTTGAAAAACGCGCACATCAGCGAATACTCCCACGGCAACATCTACAACCACCTGCCCGTGCGGGAGCGCAAGTTGCTGCTGCACCGGGCTGAGATTGAAAAGCTACACACCGCCATTCAGCAAAAGGGGCTCACGATTGTCCCCACCAAGATGTACCTGAAGAACGGCAAAATCAAGATTGAACTGGCCGTCGGCCGGGGCAAAAAGCTTCACGACAAGCGCGCCTCTGAGCGTGCCAAGGAAGCCAATGACGAGGCCAAACAAGCCATGGCCCAAAAGAACCGCCAGTAGTTTCCAGGCCGGCAAATTTTCGAGGAACACTTTCGATGAACGTCCAACTATCTCTCGCCGCCGCGGCTAGCGTTGCCGCTGATGCCCTGGTGATCCCTGTTTTCGAGGGAGAGCTGCCCACCGCGCTGCACCCCTGGATCGCCGAGCTGGAATCATCCGGCGAATTCACCGGCAAGCCGGCAGAGCTTTCCGTCATTCCGCAACCCGCCGGATTCGCCGCCAAGCGGCTGGTGCTGGCCGGGGCAGGGAAGCTGGACAAGTTCACCAGCGCGGATGCCCGCAAGCTGGCCGGTTCCGTGGTGCGGACGCTGAAGGCCCGCTCCATCAAATCGATTGCCCTCGTGACGGAAGCCGGGCATGTGGGCGCGGCCGTCGAAGGGGCGATTCTGGGCGACTGGGAAGCCGATATCCACAAGCTGAACAAGGATTCGAAGCACCTGGAGACCTTCACGGCGGTGGTGCCGGAAGGCGCGCCCACGCTTGAAGCTGCGCTCGACCGCGCGCGCATCATCGGCGAAGCGCAGAACTTCGCCCGCGACCTGGCCAATGAGCCGGGCAATCTGTTGACGCCCACCGTGCTCGCTGCCCGGGCGCGCGCCATGTCGGCCACCTATGGTCTCGATTGTGAAGTGCTGGATGAGGACCGGATGCGGCAGTTGGGCTTCGGCTCGCTGCTGGGTGTCGCGCAGGGCTCAGCCGAGCCGCCCACGTTCATGGTGATCCGCTACACGCCGGCCGCGCCCGTTGAAGGCGTGCACTTGGCGCTGGTCGGCAAGGCCGTCACCTTCGACACGGGCGGCATCTCCATCAAGCCGTCGGACGGCATGGAGCAGATGAAGTACGACATGTGCGGCGGCGCGGCAGCCCTTGGGGCCATGCAGGCGATCGCGCAGTTGAAGCCCTCCATTCCGGTCACCGCCTTCATTCCGTCGGTCGAAAACATGCCCGGCAGCCGCGCGCAGCGGCCGGGCGACATCGTCAAGTCTCTGTCGGGCAAGACGGTGGAAGTGCTGAACACCGACGCTGAAGGCCGCCTGATCCTGATCGATGCCATCACCTGGGCCATCCGCCAGGGCGCGACGCACTTGATTGACGCCGCCACACTCACGGGCGCCATTGGGGTGGCTCTCGGAGCCGTCAATGCCGGGGCGTTCACGAACGATCAGCCTTTGCTCGACCGCGTGCTGAAGTCAGCCAAGATGCAGGGCGAAAAGATGTGGCCCATGCCGATGGATGACGAGTACAAGGAACTGCTGAAGTGCGCCTATGCCGACATGCCCAACATCTCGGGCGGCCGCGCGGGCGGTGCCATCACCGCCGCCAAGTTCCTGGAAGAGTGGACCGAAGGCAAGCCCTGGGTGCATCTCGACATCGCCAGCACCGCCTGGAGCACTGAAGCCAAGCCCTTCCTCGCCAAAGGCCCCACCGGCTATGGTGTCCGCACCTTTGTCGACCTCGCGCTGCACTGGTAGGCTATTCGCCTAAAGCGTCTTCAAAAACGCAATCAGCGCCTTGCGGTCCTCCGCCGACAATTTCAAGCCGAACTCGTGGCCCTCGATCGGCCCCGGCTGCATCCAGTAGCCCTTCGGCACATAGTCGCTCTTGACGCGTGAAGGGTCAAACCATTCCTCCAGCGTGTCTGCCCACCCGCCATGCCCAAAAGCATTGCGATACCAGACACCGCGCAACGAAGGCACCTTATAGAAACCCGTCCCGCGCCGGGCCTTCAACGCCAGCGTCGTATCCGTGCCCACACTCACATCGAGAATGTCATCGCTCTTGCGCAAGTCCGCCGGCACCACAAATCCCTTGTCCACCGTCAGCTTGTTGTTCGTATAAAGCGGAGGATTGTGGCACCCAGCACAACCCTGTTGCGAGAACACCTTCTGCCCACGCTTGGCCAAATCATCCACCGGGTTCGGATTCTTCGGTGCCTCCAGCGAATAGATGTAGAGTGCCAAAGCATACAGCTGCTCATCGCTGTAGCGCGTCCCCTTCTCTGCGCTAAAGGGAGTCTCGTTCGCACTCGGCTGAAAACCGCCATAATGGGCCAGCGTATCGAGACCCTGATTGGTCACCGCATAACGCGCCAAGTCGCCAATCGAGCGATGCCGCGCAAATCCAGTCGAGTCCAGATACTTGTGATTCTTCACGCCAATCAACGACGGAATATGAGGCGGGTGGCTACCGCTGGTCCCTTGCCGCGCAATCACGCCCGAATGCAGCGCAGCCACTTGCCGCGCCAACTCTTCTTTCGACATCCGTTCCAAGAACTTTTCTTTGCTCTCTAACCAGGGCGTGCCATACAGAACCCAGGCCGCCTCCTGCCGCCGCGCCAGCACTTCCGGCTTCACATCCTTCGCCCGCTGAATCGCCGCTTCATCCCGACGGAAATCCACCACCCCCTGCGCGCCAGCAAGATAGCTCCCATCCGGCATCACCCGCGTGTGGCAACCGGCACAAGAATTGATGCCAATCTCCAGCACGCCCTTTTTGCGAATGATGAATTGGTTGCCCGGGATAAACGGCGGCAGGACCCCTTCCTTCGAAGCCGGCAATGGATTCCTGAAAAACGTCTCACCCGGCCGGTACGGAAACACCAGGGGCTCGTGCTCAAACACCAGCTTTCCGGCGGCAATCCAGTCTTCTTTGGACTTCAGCTGGGCCGGGTCAAACACCACTTGCGGCTCCTGCTGCTTCAGCCATTCGAGATACCCGGACGGTTCCTTGCCCGGCTCATACATCGGGTAGGTTTTGTAGATCGGTCGCACCTTCAGCGCATAGTATTCCTGGGAGCTCATGTGCTTCGGCGAGCGATCCCGGTGGGCCAGCGGCAACTCAAACCGCTCCACCGCTTCGTCATCCCAGACCTTCGGAATCTCAGGCTTAAAACCTTGCCCGTTCGCCACCACAACCAACACCGATAACCCAACCGCAAATCGCATCATTCTGTACTAAAATTACCACCCCGGGCGGGCCCCCAAAATCGGCCATGAGGGGGCAGAACAGGACGTGAAACCGACCGGGCACGCTCCGCCGAGTGAATGGCTTGAACGAATAAAGAAGCAGCAAGTATTGGCGCTACGCCCCTGCTGCGGCGCCGTAGGTGCAGTGAACGCGGGTGCCTTTGCTAACGATCAGCCACCGCTTGTGATTTAAGCGCTTCGTTGCGTTGAAGAGGTCCAGCTCCGTGCGGTCAGCTGGGAGCTTCTTCGGCCTACGCCAGAATTGCTTTCACAACCGACGCCTTTTCGACACCGGTCAGTTTTACGTCCAGGCCCTGATACTTGTAGGAGAACCGGTCGTGGTCCAGGCCGAACAGGTGCATGATGGTGGCCTGGAAATCCCGCACGTGGACGGGGTTTTCAGTGATGTTGTAGCTGAACTCGTCGGTGGTGCCGTGGACCACGCCGCCCTTGATGCCGCCGCCGGCCATCCAGAGGCTGAAGCAGCGCGGGTGATGGTCGCGGCCGTAATCGGTGGCCGTCAGCTTACCTTGCGAATAGATGGTGCGGCCGAATTCGCCGGCAAAGATCACCAGCGTGTCGTCCAGCATGCCGCGCTGTTTCAAATCCTGCACCAGCGCGTAGGCACCTTGATCGACGTCCTTGCACTGGCTGGGCAATACTTCCGGCAAGCTGCCGTGCACATCCCAGCCGCGGTGGTAGACCTGGATGAAGCGCACGTTGCGCTCCGCCAGCCGCCGCGCCATCAGGCAGGTTTGGGCGAACGTGCCGGGCTTCTTCGCTTCTTCGCCGTAGAGCGCGTAGGTGCTGTCGGGCTCCTTCGTCACATCGGTCAACTCCGGCACCGACGATTGCATGCGGAACGCCATTTCATACTGCGCGATACGCGTCTTGGTTTCGGGATCAGAAAGCTTCTGGAAGGTCTGCTGGTTCATCTCACCCAGCGCATCCAGCATCTTGCGGCGCATCTCCATGGGCACGCCATCGGGGTTGTTGATGAACAGCACCGGATCGCCACCGCTGCGGAGGCCGACGCCGGAATACTGGCCGCTCAAGAAGCCAGCGCTCCACAAGCGGGCTGAGATGGCTTGGACATTGGAGCGCGGATGGGTGTGCTTGGCTTGCAGCACCACAAACGAAGGCAGGTCGGAGTTCATGCTGCCCAAGCCATAGCTGACCCAACTGCCGATGCAGGGCCGACCGGCGATCATGTTGCCGGTCTGGAAAAACGTGATGGCCGGTTCGTGGTTGATCGCCTCGGTGTGCATGGTGCGGATCAGCGCGATGTCGTCCACCATCTTGGCGGTGTAGGGCAGCAGCTCCGAGAGCCAGGTGCCGCTCTTGCCGTGCTGGGCGAACTTGAACACCGACGGTGCAATCGGGAAGCGGCTTTGGCCGCTGGTCATGGTGGTGAGGCGCTGGCCCTGGCGGATCGACTCCGGCAGATCTTTGTCGAAGTAGTCCTTCATGCCGGGCTTGTAGTCGAACAGGTCGATCTGCGGCGGCGCGCCCACCATGTGGAGGTAGATGCAGCGTTTGGCTTTGGGCGCAAAGTGCGGCAGGCCGGGCAGGCCACCGATCACCTTCGCCTCTGTTGCTCCGCGTGCTTCCTGCCCCAGCAGGCTGCCGAGCGCCAGAGCGCCAATGCCCTGGATGCCGCGCCCAAAGAACTGGCGGCGCGATTCTTCCTGCGCCATCTGCGCGGCGATCACGTCAATCGCGTCGTGGTTTCTCACTTGGTCAGCACCTCATCCAGGTTCAACAACTGATGCGCCAGCATGGTGAGCGCGGCGGAAACGATCATGTCCGGCGCCCGCTCAGCGGGCTTCTCGCCTACCTGCAGTAGCTTCATCGCATCCTTGGGATGCGTGTCGTAGTAGGCGGCGTATTCGCGGTAAGCCTTCATCGCCACCTGCCGTTCTGCGCCTTCCAGCGGCCGGGCGAGCAGGTTGGCGGTCATGAAATCCAGCCGCCCATCCAGCACCGGCGCGGCCACATAAGCCTGCTGCGCCAGGTTGCGAGCAGCTTCCATGAACTGCGTATCGTTCATAGTGACCAGCGCTTGCAGCGGCGTGTTGGTGCGCTCCCGGCGAACCGTGCAGGATTCGCGGGAAGGGGCGTTGAAGATATCGAGGCTCGCTGGCGGAGCGCTGCGCTTGATAAACGTGTAGAGGCTGCGGCGGTAAAGCTTGTCGCCGCCATCACGCTGGTAGAAGCGGGTGTTTGAGCCCACCATCGCCACCGCTTCCCAAACGCCTTCCGGCTGATACGGCTTGACGCTGGGGCCGCCTACCTTCAGGTTGAGCAAGCCGCCGGAGGAGAGCGCGTAGTCGCGAATCATTTCGGCATCCATGCGGAAGCGCGGCCCACGGCTGAGCAGCCGGTTCTCGGGGTCCTTGGCCAGCTTGACCGGCGTGGTCACGGCGGCCTGCTGATAGGTGGCCGACAGCAGCAGTTGCTTGTAGAACCGCTTCATGTCCCAGCCGTTCTCGCGGAAGTCCACCGCCAGCCAGTCGAGCAGTTCCTGGTGCGTCGGCGGTTCGCCCTGGCTGCCGAAATCGTCGGTGGTTTTGACGATGCCCGTGCCGAAGACTTCCTGCCACATGCGGTTGGCGGTGACGCGAGCGGTCATCGGATTCTCGGGGCGCATCAGCCACTTCGCAAAGCCCAGCCGGTTGTTCGGCAGATCGGCGGGCATGGGCGGCAGCACGGTCGGCGTGGACGCTTCCACCTTGGCGCGCTTCTGGTCATAGGCGCCTCGGAAGAGGATGTTGGCGGACGGCATCTGGTCCATCCGCTCATTCATGACGTGCGTGATTGCGCCGCGGCGGGTGATGGCGCGGGCTTCCAGGTTCAATGTGGTCAGCTCGCCGGCCAGTTTGCCGAACGCCGGGTCTTGCTTGGACAAGTAGTAGACCAGCAGCGCCTCACGGTCCGCAGCGCTCGATGCCGGGCGGCGGAGCGCGGCTTCAATCGCGGTCCAGCGGCTCAGCAGGTAGGCTTCGCTCTCATTGATGACGCGGTTGATGACGCGGAAGTCAGCAATCGCGCCGTCTTTCAAAGACCGGCCGAGCAGCAGCGGTTGGTCAATGGCGATGGCGCCTTTCAGGACCACGTTCTGATTGCCGCGGCCTTGCGTATTGATGGCGCGGCCATTCAGGAACATGCCCAAGCCGGATTGGTGGCGGCTGCCGTCATAAGTGACCACCAGGTGGTTCCAGGTGCCGTGCTTGATCTGCTCCAGGTGCGCGGCACGGATCTCAATGTTCTGCCCGTTGTCGCCCCAGATATTCATGCCCACCACGCGGCCACCGACGTTGATCACCCAGCCTTGCGTCTTGTCGCCCAACACCGGGTCCTTCACGGTCACCTGTTGCGAGGCGAGCGTGTAGCCTTGTTCGGCCTTAGGGAAGAGGAAGTCAATGGCGATGGTGAACGGCTTGTCAGCGTCGAGCTTGGGGCTATTGGGTACAGGCAAGCCTTCGTTTTCGACAAAGGTGAGCGCGGTCCGGCCCGCGATGTTCGATTCGGCCATCTTGGCTTGCTTGGCTCCGTCGGCCAACTTGGCCAGGTTGGCGGTGAACCACTCGCTGGCCGCGTCAAGCGGCCGGGCGTCCGTGGGCCGTGCACTAGAGAGCCACTGCGCAAAGGCGGCCGGCTCCTGCTGGCGGGCCTTGGCCATGGTGGTGCGGAGCTCTCCCAAACGCGCGCTAACTTGCGGCCACCTCTCGCGATCCTCAAGCGCCGGCACCAGCACGATGGGCGGTGTATCGGGGATGTTGTCGTCCATCACGCGTTGGGTGGTGTTGCGGAAGTAGGCGCCCAGGGCGTAGAAGTCCTTTTGCGGGATGGGGTCGAACTTGTGATCGTGGCAGGTGGCGCAGCCCACCGTCATGCCCAGCCAGACGGCGCCGGTGGTGTCCGCGCGATCCTTGGCGTAGATCTCGGCATACTCGTCTTCGATCAAGCCGGCTTCGTTGGTGGTGACGTTGTTGCGGTGGAAGCCGGTGGCGACGCGTTGCTCAAGAGTCGGGTTAGGCAGCAGATCGCCGGCCAGTTGCTCAACGGTGAACTGGTCAAAGGTCAGGTTGCGGTTGTAGGCCTGGATCACCCAATCGCGGTAGGGCCACATCTCGCGGTAGTTGTCGACGTGGATGCCGTGCGTGTCACCATAGCGGGCCGCGTCCAACCAGTAGTGCGCGCGGTG
>JAPKYX010000206.1 GCA_026394075.1 Acidobacteriota bacterium | reverse complement strand
GCGCCGGGCGGTGTATGTGCTGCAGCGGCGGCGGAGCCCGGTGACGATGCTGGAGGTGTTCGACACGCCGCCGATGTCGCCCAATTGTGTCGAGCGTCCGAAGTCCACTGTGCCCACGCAGGCGCTGACGTTGATGAACGGTGCTGACACTCTAGGTCATGCTCGCTATCTGGCCGGACGCCTGATGGATGAGCCCAGCACCACGCCCGCGCGGCAGGTGGAGGCCGCCTATGCCCGAGTGCTGGCGCGCACGGCCAGTGCGGCCGAGGTGGCCGCCGGTGTCGAGGCGATCCGCGGCTTTCGGGATCAGTGGCGTACTCAACTGGCCGCCCGCCATGACGCGGCGCCACAGACGGCGACGGCGGCCTGGATGGCCTTGGGTGACTTTATCCACGTCCTGCTGAATTCGGCGGAGTTTTCCTATGTCGACTAACCGGCTTGATCTGCCTCCCTGCGGCCGCGTCGAGCTTTCGCGCCGGGGCTTCTTTTCGCGGTTTGGGGACGGACTACAGGGCGCTGCCCTGGCCTCGCTGCTGAGCCGGGATCTCTATGGCGCGGAGCCGGGCCGGGTGTATGACCTGGCACCGCGAGCCCCGCACTTTCCGGCCAAAGCCAAGTCCGTGATCCACCTGTTCATGAATGGCGGGCCCAGCCAGGTGGATCTGTTTGACCCGAAGCCGGCGCTGACCAAGTTTGCCGGCTCCGCGCCGCCGCGTGACCTGGCTTCACAGATTGAGTTTACGGATCAGGCGGGCGGCATCCTGCCTTCGCCCTTCCGGTTCCAGCGCTACGGAAAGTCCGGCATTGAGCTGTCGGAGCTGCTGCCGGGGCTGGGCGAAGTGGTGGACGACGTCACGCTGGTGCGGTCGATGTTCGGCGAACACTTCAACCATGAACCGAGCATCTACCTGATGCAGACCGGCCGCACGATTCCTGGGCGGCCCGCGCTCGGTTCCTGGTTCGCCTACGGGCTGGGCAGCGAGAACCGCAATCTGCCCGCCTATGTCGTGCTGGATGACCCGAAGGGGCTGCCGATCAATGGCATCCAGAACTGGCAGGCCGGGTGGCTGCCGCCGGTCTACCAGGGGACGCGCTTCCGTTCGGAGGGTTCGCCGTTGCTGAACCTGAAGACGCCGGCCGACACCCCGGAACCAGTGGCGGCAGCGCGGCGGAAGCTGTTGCGGCAACTGGATGAGGCGCATCGGGGGAAGCGCAATCACCAGCCTGATCTCGATGCTCGCATTGCCAGCTACGAACTGGCCGCGCGGATGCAGATCACCGCCACCGACGCCTTGGATCTCTCCCAGGAAACCGAGGCCACGCGCGAGATGTACGGCCTGAACAATCCGGCCACGCAATCCTATGGCAAGCGCTGTCTGATGGCGCGGCGGTTGGTGGAGCGTGGGGTGCGCTTTGTGCAGCTCTACATCGAGGGGCAGATCTGGGACAACCACTCGGACCTGGAGACCGGTCTCCGCTATGCCTGCGGCAAGACCGACAAGCCGGTGGCGGCACTGATCAAGGACTTGAAGCGCATGGGGCTGCTCGATAGCACGCTGGTGATGTGGGGCGGCGAGTTCGGCCGCATGCCGGTGTCGCAATCGCGCGAGAACGCGGTGACGGGCCGAGACCATGGTCCGGCTGGGTTCACGATGTGGCTTGCCGGTGGAGGCGTGAAGCGCGGGCTTGCCTATGGCGCCACCGACGAATTGGGGCACAAGGCGGTGGAGAACCGGGTGAGTGTGCACGACATGCACGCCACGATGCTCCATCTGGCGGGCTTGAATTCTCGCGAGCTGGTGTTTGATCGCGAAGGGCTGAAAGACCGGCTGACGGACCAGTATCCGGCGCGGGTGGTTAAGGAAATTCTCGTTTAGGCCAGGAGGCTTGGGATGAAGGCTTGGCGGTTCTACGGATTTGGCGATATGCGGTTGGACGACGTTCCGATGCCGGAGCTGAAGCCGCGGCACGTGCTGGTGGAGGTGCTGTGCGTTCAGCCTAGCGTCACGGAGGCGCAACTGGCGGCCGGCATCCGGACGCTGGCCTATGACCGGATCAAGAAGCGGCTGGAGACGGAAGCGCCGGTGCAATTGTTCGGCCATGAGTTCTGCGTGCGCGTGGTGGAAGTGGGCGAAGGCGTCACCCGCGTCCGTGTCGGCGACCGCGTCGCGGCGCGGGCGAAGCTGCCGTGTGAAACCTGCCCGCTGTGCACCTCCGGTCGCGGGCACTTGTGCCGCAAAGGGCCAATCATTGGCTTTCAACTGCCGGGCTGCTTTGCGGAGTTTGCCGTGCTACCCGAGATTGCGCTGGTGAAGGTGGATGACCGGATCTCGAACAGCGAAGCCGCGTGCCTGCAGTCGTTGAGCGACAGCGTGGCGGCGGTCGAGACCGCGCAAATCGGGATCGGTAATTCGGTGGCCATTATTGGTCAAGGCAGTATGGGGCTGGAGTGCCTGCAAGTGGCGCGGGTGAGTGGGGCGGGCCAGATCATTACCGTGGATGTGCGTGACGAAGCCTGCGCAATGTCGCTCGAACTCGGTGCTGATGTGGCCATCAATGCTCGCAACGTGGATCCGGTGGAGGCGATCCGCGAGGCCACCGGCGGCAATGGCGTCGACATCGTGTTCGAGTGCGCCGGGGGCAGCCCGCAGCAGGGCATGGCGGGCACGCGGAGCGTGACGCAAGCGGTGGATGCGGTCCGGTCCGGCGGCAAAATTATTGGCGTCTCCTGGTTTGGCGCGCCTTTTGAAGTGGACATCGACCTGATGCGCGAACGGAGCCTCCGCTACCTGTTCCCCGACATCAGCACGTTTGAGCATCTGGAGCACACGGTGAGCCTGGTGGCCTCCGGCCGGGTTCGGGTGAAGCCGACGATCACGCATATTCTGGATGGCCTGGATCAAGTGCCGCGCGCGTTTGAGATCACCGCGCACAAGGGCAAGTTTCAGGCCATCAATCCCGCGCAGGTGATGCTATGCCCATAAAGCCCAAGCAGCTGATCAAGATTGGCTCGGCGACGCTGTCGGATGCGCTGGGCAAGACGGGCGCGATGCAGCATGAGATGCGGCCCCGTTCGGCGCAAGCCAAAATGGCGGGTCCGGCGTTTACGGTGCGCGTGCATCCGGCGGACATCCTGATGGTGACGCCGGCTCTAGCCGCCTGCCCGGCCGGGCACGTGCTGGTGATTGACGGCGGTGGCGAACGCAACACGGCGCTGTGGGGTGAGATCACCACCGAAGCGGCTCATCGCAAGGGTTTGGCTGGTGTCGTGATCAACGGAGCGCTGCGCGATAGCCACGCCATCTCGCGCAGCCCGCTGCCGGTGTTTGCGCTGTCGATTGTGCCCAACGCGGGGGGCGCGGAGTATCCCGGTGAGTTGGGCATCGCGGTTGCATGTGCGGGCACGGTGGTGCAACCCGGAGATTGGTTAGTGGGTGATGAGGATGGCGTGGTGGTGATCCCGGCGGCGCAACTGGAAGCGGCCACGGCGCGGGCGCTGGAAATTGTGGCCGCTGAAAAGCGGATCATCCGTGAGATGCGGCGGGGGCAGGAGCTGGCCGACATTCTCCACATCCCGGAAAAGTTGAAGCGCAAGCGTGAGGCCGGGCTGATCCCGCAGTTGGCCAAGCAGTAAGGAGCATCAAGGATCATGCCGACCCGTCTTGCGATCGCCACGGTGTTGACCGGCTTGCTCACCATGCCGCCGGCGACCGCCCGCATCCTGTTTAAGGCCAACTTTGAAACCGGCGACTTAAGCGAATGGGCCGCCACCGGAACGCGCGGGCAGAACGCCACGCCACGCAACATCCAGGTGGTGAGCGACATTGTGCAGGAAGGCAAGTACGCCGCTAAGTTCACCATCCATGAGGATGATATGTTCAACGCCCAGCAACTGCGGGTGCAGGTGGGCGGGCCGAAGGTGACGGTGGAGGAGGGGGCTGACACGTACATGTCGTTCGGCCTCTACATGGCCGAAGCGCCGCAGGATCGCGACAACTTTTTCTACTGGGAAGGCACGCCGCCGCCGCGCTGGAACAACGTCATGACCTGGTGGCTGGAACCCAAGCCCGGTGGCGGCGCGCAGATCGCCTATGGCACCGGCAACCTGGGCCGCAATGGCACGGAATGGACCGCGGACTTCGCGCTGCGCCAGTGGCACCGGCTGGCCATGCATATCCATTGGTCAGAGGACAAAGATCGCGGCCACGTGCGGCTCTGGTTTGATGGGCAGCTGGTGCTGGACCGCAACCTGAAGACCAAGGGTGCCGAGACGGTCTACTTCTGCCAGCCCGGCATCCACCGCAGTCCGCACCGGCCTTCGGTGGATTCGATCTATTTCGACAACTTCATCCTGGCGGACACGCTGGAAGAAGTGCTTGGTGCCAGTCCAAAAGCTGCGGGACAGACGACGCCCCAATAGGCGCTCACGGCTCGGCGCTGGCCAGAGTGTCGCGTTTATTCAGCCGGGAATTCTTGTGCCGCATTTGTTCGACACCCCCATTGCAATCAAATGACTGCTGGTATATAATTCTCGCAATTCCCTCGGGAATAGAAAGCGTACCAAATGGTCAATACACTTCGCGCACTCGTCTTGTCGCTTGCTGTTGCCCTCTCTGTCTGGAGCCAGACGTTCTACGGAACGATCGTCGGCACCGTGAATGACTCTTCCGGTAGTGCCATGCCGCAGGTCAACATTACGTTGATCAACCAAGGTACGGCGGAGCGCCGCACGGCCAAGACCGATGGCGCGGGTGC
>JAPKYX010000075.1 GCA_026394075.1 Acidobacteriota bacterium | reverse complement strand
ATGTACAACACCGAACGCTACCGGCCGAAGTACGACAACCATTTGGGGCTGCCGATATTCCTGACGCGAGCCTAATTGCGCGGTGGTGGCGGCGGGTGTGGCACAGCCAGCCCGTCGCTGCCCCTATCGAAGAGATCCGCCAGACCTTTGAAGAGTCCGCGGCCGATGAGGAGCACTTCCCCTCCACCATCGATCCGCGGATTTTGCATGTCCGGGTGGTGGTTGACGCCATGCAGGGTGCCCGCCGGGTGCTGGACCTGGGTTGCGGCAAAGGCCGTTTTGCGCGCTTGGTGAAAGATGCCGTGCCGCAAGTCCAAGTGGTGGCCTTTGACCTTGCAGTGGCCATGCTACGGGCCGCCGCGCCCGATCTGGACCGCTGCGCCGGCTCCATGCTGGCGCTTCCCTTCCCGGACGCGAGTTTCGATGGCGTCTATGCCACCGAATCGTTGGAACACGCCGTGGATATTGACCGGGCGGTAGCCGAACTCTGCCGTGTCGTCCGGCCGGGCGGGCAGATCCTGATCATCGACAAGAACGCCGAGCACTGGGGCCGCTTCAAGACGCCCCGCTGGGAAAAGTGGTTTACGGCGGCAGAGTTGAACGGGCTCTTGCTGCGGCACTGCCAGCATGCCTCGGCCGCGCCGATCTCTTACTGGGAAGACGTCCCGGCGGACGGGCTGTTCCTCTGCTGGCGCGCCACCAAATAGGCGGCGGGTCTCCCCTACTTGGCCCCTCACATCAGCTACCTTCAAGACATGGACTTTTCGAAGAGCGCCGCGCTGCTGGAACGGGCGCGTCAAGTGATCCCCGGGGGAGTCAATTCACCCGTCCGAGCCTTCCGCAGTGTGGGTGGCACACCACCGTTCATCGTGCGCGGTGAGGGCTGCCGGATGTACGACGTGGATGGCCATGAGTTTATCGACTATGTCGGCTCCTGGGGACCGCTGATCCTGGGTCACCGGCCCCCGATGGTGATGGACGCCCTGCGCGAGATTCTGGAAGTGGGCACCAGCTTTGGCGCCCCCACGGAGCGTGAGATTGACCTGGCGGAAGCGATCCGCGATGCTTTTCCGTCGATGGAGATGGTGCGCTTGGTGAATTCCGGCACCGAGGCGGCCATGAGCGCCCTGCGCGTCGCCCGCGGCTTCACCGGTCGCAATCTGACCATCAAGTTTGAGGGCTGCTACCACGGACACGTGGATTCCCTGCTGGTGAAGGCAGGCTCGGGGTTGGCGACGCTGGGCATTGCCGATTCGGCGGGTGTTCCAGAAGCTTTCGCCGCAACCACCATTTCCCTTCCCTACAACAACTTGGCGGCGGTAGAGCAAGCATTTGTTGAACGAGGCGGCGACATCGCCTGCATCATGGTGGAACCGGTGGCAGGCAACATGGGCTGCGTTCCACCAGCTCCGGGATTTCTTGAAGGCCTGCGGGCTATCTGCACGAAGTACGGGGCTTTGCTGATCTTTGATGAAGTGATGACCGGGTTCCGGGTGGCCTTTGGTGGCGCGCAGGGACGGTTTGGCGTGAAGCCCGACATGACGGCACTGGGCAAGATTGTCGGCGGTGGACTGCCGATCGCGGCCTATGGCGGCAAGCGGGACGTGATGACGCACGTGGCTCCCATCGGACCGATCTACCAGGCGGGCACGCTCTCCGGTAATCCGATGGCCGTAGCGGCCGGATTAGCCATGCTGCGCTACTTGAAATCTCACCCTGAAGTGTATGACCAGATTGAGCTTCGGGCACAAGAACTCTGCGCCACTCCACCGGCGGGAGTCACGGTGAACCGCGTCGGCTCCATGTTTACGTTCTTCTTTACCGAGCAGCCGATCACGGACTACGACTCAGCCCGCACAAGTAATACACAGCGCTTTGCACAGTTTTTCCACTGGATGTTAACGGGCGGGATCTACCTGGCTCCCTCGCAGTTTGAGGCGGGCTTCATGTCGGCAGCCCATACGCCGGAGGATGTCGCGAAGACGGTGGAGCGGGCGAAGGCGTTCCCGGGCTAAACGAGACCAGACCATGCTGCCCCGACGCCGAGACCTTCTGCTGGCTGCTGCGGCCTCCCCGCTGATCGCGCGCGAGAACCAGCGCCCGGGCACCGTGGAGTGGCAACTGACCCGCATCTGGCCGAACGCCCCCAAAGGCTTTCGGACCCGTCTAATTGAGGGCTATGCGCAGCGGCAGAGCGTCAAGGCGGGCGACAAGCTGGGGATCTGCGTCAGTACGAATCCGGCGCGGCGGTTCACGCTGGATGTCTACCGCATGGGCTACTACGGCGGTGCCGGGGCTCGGCTGATGACAAAGCTGGGGCCGTTTAGCGGGAAGGTCCAGCCGGACCCGCCCGTGGGCGAGAAGCGGCTGCGGGAGTGCCAGTGGGAGCCGTCACTTGAACTGCCCATTCCCGCCGACTGGCCCAGCGGCGTCTACCTGGGCCAACTGAATGCCATTCCGGAATCCCGCTCGGAGCATGCCTGGCAAAGCTACATCGTCTTCGTCGTGAAGGACCAGCGGAAGGCGGGCATCCTCTTCCAGGTGAGCGACAACACGTGGCAGGCCTACAACCGCTGGCCCGACGATTATTCGCTCTACACGGACCCGCGCCATTCCTGGGCCCCGGCGGTGGCGGCCAGCTTTGACCGGCCCTACGCCAAGTACTCGCAGATTCTCGACTACCCGCACGCCGTCGGGTCGGGCGAGTTTCTGCTGTGGGAGTTCCCGCTCTGCTACTGGCTGGAACAGCATGGCTACGATGTCAGCTACGTCAGCAACTCCGACATGGTGAACCCGGCCGAATGGCGGCGCGGCAAGGTCTTCTTAAGCGTCGGCCATGACGAATACTGGGACCCGCGCCAATACGACGCGGCACTGGCCTCAATCAAGGAAGGCATGACGCACCTGTATCTCTCGGGCAATTCGGTGATGGGCGTCACGCCATTTCAGCCGAGCACCGATGGGCGACCCAACCGTTGGCTATCGCGTGAAGGCGTCTACGGCGGCATCTACGGCAACTTCCCGGAGTTCTTCCAACAAGCAACGGACTTCAAACAGCACGGACCGTCGGCGCGAGCGTTGATGGGCGCGCATTCGATCTACCCGGTGAATGGTGGCGACGATTGGGTCTGCGCCAAGCCGGAACACTGGATGTTTGAGGGCACGGGCATGAAGCGCGGTGACCGTATCCCGGGCCTGGTGGGCTGGGAGTTCCATGGTGACCCCGCACCGATTCCGGGTCTGGAAATCGTGGCCGAAGGCGACGCACTGCAAAGCGGCGTCCGGCCCAGCCACTGGTGCGCGACCATCTACCCCGGCCCCAAGAAGAACTTCGTCTTCCAGGCCTCCACCATCTGGTGGCCGCAGGGCTTGAGTTCCCCGCCCGGCCACGTGCTGCCGTGGTCCCATTGGGTGCGCCCGCACGGGCCGGACGCGCGGGTGCAGCGGATGACGCAGAATCTGCTGGCGCGGGGCTTGAAGGGCTAGCTCCATTCCGCCGCAGAAGTGGCACCGGCCACCGCTCCCTTGCGGTCACGGCTCTGTAAGCGGCGGTCGACGAAAACCCGAGACGCTGATTCTGAGCCGCCATGCGCCAGCATGCGGTTGGCGGAGTTTGCGCGACGGTTACGGCAGCGCGAAGACGAAGATCGCTGACTGGCTAGCAATCGCGACGTACTGCTTGCCTTTGACGGCGTAAGCCATCGGTGACGCCACGATGTTCGCACCCGTGTAGTAGTGCCAGAGATATTTGCCGGTGCGGGCGTCGAGGGCGATCAGGTTGCCGTCGTTGGACGAGGCGAAGGCGACGCCTCCTGCTGTGGCCAGGACGCCCGTGGCGGATGACCCGGTCTGCAGGGGGAAGTTCCACTTGACGGCTCCGGTGAGGGCATCGAGCGCTCGCACGGCTCCGGGAGTGCCTTGCTTCGGGTCAATCTCCTGGCCGCCGCCGGTGTAGCCTTCGCCGGGTTGGGGATCTTTGGTGACGCTCGTGTAGATAGCGCAGGCTTCGCGGACCGAGACAAGGAAGAAGCCGGTGGCGGGGTCAAATGAGGGCGAACCCCAATTGGCGGCGCCCGCCGCGTCTGGACACACAAAGTTCCCGTCAGGAGTGGGCGTTGTGTTGGGCAGCACGATCGGCCGGCCCTTGTCGTCGAGCCCCTTCGCCCAGGTCTGCTTGCGAACGCTTGCCCGGTGATGAACTCGCCGGTGGTTCGATCCAGCACGTAGTAGAAAGCGTTGCGTTGCGCGGTAATGAGCAGCTTGCGCTTTTGGCCACGGATAGTGGCATCGATCAGCACCGGAGTCTGGTTGCCGTCCCAATCGTGCACATCGTGCGGCGTGAACTGGAACCACCACTTCATGCGCCCGGTCTTCGGATCAAGGGCCAGCACGGAGCAGCTATAGAGGTTATCGCCCAGGCGCACGGAGCCGTCATAATCCGGCCCGGGGTTGCCGGTGGTCCAGAAAAGCGTGTCGGTATCGGCGTCATAGGTTCCGGTCATCCAGGTGGGAGCGCCGCCGAAATCGGCTGATTTTTCGGGCTGCCACGTCTTGCGGTTCGGGTCGCCCGGCTGCGGCGTCGAGTACGTGCGCCACAGGCGCTTGCCGGTCTTGGCGTCGTAAGCATCCACAAAGCCTGTGAGCGCACATTCGCCGGAGGTGACGCCGACGATGATCATGCCATCGATGGCCAGCGGCGCATGGGTGATGGAGAAGCCTTTGCGGTAGTCGTCCACTTCGACATCAAAGATGGTATTGCCGGATTTGGCGTCGAGCGCCACCAGATGCGTGTCGAGCGTGGCCAGAAACAGCCGGTCCCCCAGCATCGCAAAGCCGCGGTTGGTCATGACGGTGCAGTGGCTGGCCACCGGCGGCAGCCGCCGCTTGTACTGCCACAGCGGCCGCCCCGTCTGCGCGTCAAGCGCCGCGGCATCATTCAACGGGCCGGTGACGAACATCAGGCCATCGACGACGATGGGCGTGGTCTCCACCGTGTTGCCGCCAAGCTGGTAGGTCCACTGGCTTTTGAGCGACGCCGCATTGGTCGGAGTGATCGACTTCAAGCCGGAATAGTGCGTGCCGCGCAGGTCGCCCCAGTAGGTGAGCCAGTTCTGCGGCTCCGCGGCGGCGTTCTTCAGGCGGGCGAACGTGATGTTTAGATCGGCGGCCGGGGTCCAGGTGGCGCTGGGCTCATAGCGGATGGGCGCCTTGACGAGAAAGGCCGTCAGGTCGTCCCGCTGGCCGGCGGTGAGCGCAGGGTGCGGCGTCTCGATGGCCTTGAAGGTGTGGTCGCGCTTGGCGAGGGAATGCCAGTGGGCCTTGTCGTCCAGCAGCTGAAGCGTGAAGGTGTCCTCGTTCTTCTTGACGCCACGGATGACGGCCCCTGCGCCGCGAGCCTCCACCAACTTCACCGGAGCGCCGATCGCCGCTGCGAGACCTGGCACGCGGAGACGGTTCCGGACATCGGTCAAGTCCGGTGCGGTGACGCCGCCTCGTCCGCCAAACATGTGGCACTGGCTGCACTGCCCCGCCCCAAAGAAAAGCTGCTGCCCTTGCTCCTGGTTGCCCGGAAGCGCAGCCGTGGCGGCGTCGCCACCCAGGGAGCGCAGGAACAGGATCACTTTGCGCGCATCGTCAGCAGGCATCGGGATGGCGGGCATCTGGGTTCCGGCAATACCCTTGGTGATGTTCCGGATCAGATCCTCATCCGATGCACCGTGCTTCCACTGCCCGGTGGTCAGGTCAGACCCGCGCCCCCCTTTGCCCGTGTCGCCGTGGCAGGCCGAGCAGTTCCTGGTGAACAACTGGCGGCCCCGGTCAATGTCGGGGTGTTGGGCAAAGGCCATCAGCGGGGCCAGCAAAGAGGCGGAAACTAGCGGCAGGATACGCATGTTGAGACACGCCCATTAGATCAAACCTTGATTCGTTGCTTGGCAACACTACTCTGCTCGCGGTACCGAGTTGGCGGATAGAACGCGGGGAGGCTGCAAGCAAACGCCGCTGCCCGTAGGCGGGAGAGAGCCAGCTTATTGCCGTTGTGGGCGCGGTAGTTGGAAGACGCCGCTCGTACGATCGTACGCCGTGGGCCCGCCCCAGCTTAGCCCCACCACATCGCCCGCAATCCACACCGCCGGAGCTTCCACTTCCACCGTGCCATCAGCGATCTGACCCAGCGTGGCGTAGACGCGGCGTTCGTTGGGGGTGGAGGCGCGTTCGATGAAGGCGGTGGATTGCCCGGCGTCCCGACCGGCCGCAATCAGGCGGGCGGCGATCTCGGCGCGGTGCTTGACGCCCATCAGGATGATCAGAGTGTCGATGCGGGCGTAGGCGGTCCAGTCCTGCAAGAGGCCGTCGCGGCCATGGCCGGTGACGATGGCGAAGCTGCGCGCCACTTCGCGGTAAGTGAGGGGAATGCCGGCCAACTCCGGTGCGGCCAGGGCAGAACTGATGCCGGGGACAACTTCTACGTCACACCCTGAGTCCAGCAGATCAGCCAGTTCCTCGCCGCCGCGGGCGAACACCATGGGGTCACCAGACTTAAGGCGAACCACGGTGTCATGCCGCGTGCCGTAATGCAGTAGCAGGGGGATGATTTGGCGCTGCTTCTCGCACTGTTGGCCTTCTTCCTTGCCGACATCGATGAGCGTGGCACTGGGGTTAATGCAGGCCAGTACTTCGGCGGAGATCAGCCGGTCAAACAGCACCACGTCAGCCCGCTCCAACAACCGGAGCGCTTTGACGGTCAGCAGATCCGGGTCGCCGGGGCCTGCGCCGACAAGATAGATCATCGCCCGCTCACCCTTTTAGAGGCCCAGGCCCTTCCACAGGAGTTGTCCGCCGAGAAACACTAGAAAGCAGGTTAACCCATAGCGGAGGGTCCGTGACGGCATCAGCGTCGCCGCCCAGGATCCAACCAGTGCTCCGGCGATGCCGCCCGCCAGCAGTTTGCCGACGACCAGCAGGTTCACTTCGCCAAAGGCCAAGTGCATCCCGCCACCCACCATGGCCACGGACCAGCCAAACATCATGTCCGTCCCGACAATGGTGGCGGCAGCCAGACTGGTGGAATGCATCAACACCAGGCTGCCCAGTGCGCCAGCCCCAGCGGAGGAGAAGCCCACTTCCAGCCCAATCGGAAACGTCAGCAGCGGCAGCAGGTGTGGCCGATCGACACCCGTGGCACCGGAGGCGCTACGCAGCATCTTCACGAGCGTCACCAGCGCGATCACCAGAATCGTCCCGCCCACCAGCGTCAGCACAATCGGCTCCAGGTTCTTCTTTGACAGGCGCGAAATCAAGATCGAGCCCAGAATCACGCCCGGCAAGCCACCGGCCAGCAAGCGGAACAGGATCTTCCAGTTCACCTGCCGCCGGAAGATGTACATCGGTGCCGCGGCCAACTTGGTGACAGTGACAAAGATCAACGATGTGCCCACGGCTTCAGCGGCGGGCATTCCCGCGAACAGAATCAAAACGGGGGCTGCCAGCACGCCACCGCCCATGCCCGTCATGCCGACGGCCACCGCGATCAGAAATCCGATGAGAGCTTCCACCACTAGACCTCCTGTTCTGGTGTGACTGCGGGCGGGGCGGCCTCAATGTGAATGCCGCACTCCAGCTTCTTGCCACCCCAACGCCCGGAGCGTAAGTTGTCCGATTCGGGAACCGCCGTGCAGGGTTCGCAGCCAATCGAGGTGTAGCCGCGATCGTAGAGCGGCAGGTGCGGGATCTCCTCGATGGTCATATAGGCCCAGACATCCTTCCAGGTCCAGTCATACAGCGGGCTGACCTTGCTCAAGATCTTGCCGGTCGGCAGGCGGTGGGTGCCAAACGGTTCCAGCCCCGCGCGCGTGGGTGACTGTTCGCGGCGCAGGCCGGTGAACCAGACCTCATAGTCATTCAGCGACCGGAACAACGGCTCCACTTTGCGGATGCCGCAGCACTGGTTCGGATCAGTGGTGTAGAGCTTGCCGTGCTCCGCTTCCTGCGCAGCCAACGGGACCAGCGGCTCCACATTGATCAGGTTCAAGCCCCACAGCTTGGCCATCTGGTCGCGGTAGGCGTAGGTTTCGGCGAAGTGGTAACCCGTTTCGAGAAACAGCACCGGAACATCCGGCAATTGGCGGCGGATCTGGTGAAGCACCACCATGTCTTCGGCCTGAAAGCTGCACGTAAAGGCGGCCGGCGCGCCAGCGGCTAACGCCTCGCGGATCACAACCTGGGGATCACTCATATGCCTGCTCCATCAGAAAACTGTTCCAGCTTGTCAGCGGCCTTGCGCAGCCAAGCGGCCGCCTGCCGCGCGGCACTCACCCGGCGGGGTGCGCGGGCGGCCCGCTCAATCATGCCGGCGCCCACGGTGTTGTTCGAAAGCCGGTCGATCAGGACAAATGCTCCGGTGGAGCGGTTGATCGTGTATGGGTCAAAGTAGAGCGGCTTGGTGATCTCCAGTTCCACTTCGCCAATCCCGTTCATCGCGAGTGACCCTTTGATCAGCCGCGCCGGAACTACCTGCGCGGTGTGCCGCAGCAGATACTCGCGGCCCTCCACCAGCCCTTCATGCTGCATGGCGACGGCCTGCGCGTGGATGCGCCGGGCGGACTCGGGCTTCTCCCCGGAAACGATCATCGCCCCGCGGCTCAAGTCGATCTCGCGGTCCAGCACCAGCGTCACCGACATCGGCGCAACGGCCTCCGCCAGGTCACCATCGTAAGTCACAATCCGCGTCACCTGAGCCTCACGCCCAGACGGCAGAGCCGTCACCATATCGCCCACCCGGACCCGTCCGCCCGCGATCTGGCCGGCAAAGCCCCGAAAGCGCGCATCCGGGCGGATCACCAACTGTACGGGCAACCGGAAGGCCGTCTGTGCCTCCTGCCCGACGGGCAACGTCTCCAGCAGGTCGAGCAATGCGGGTCCGCGATACCAGGGCATGTTAGCCGATTGCGCCACTACGTTGTCGCCTTCAAGCGCGCTGATGGGCACATGGTAGGCGCCCTCGAAGGCGTTCACCACTTTACGGAAAGCCGCCTCGCTCCAGCCCACCAGATCCATCTTGTTCACCGCCACAATCACGTGGCGGATGCCGAGCAGCCGGGCAATGCGGGCATGACGGCGGGATTGATCAGTGGGGCCATGGCGGACATCCACCAGCACCACGGCGGCTTCGCAAGTGGAGGCTCCGGTGGCCATGTTGCGGGTGTATTCTTCGTGGCCGGGCGTGTCCGCGATGATGAACTTACGGCGCGGGGTGGCAAAGTAGCGGTAGGCGACATCGATCGTGATGCCCTGCTCCCGCTCGGCCTTCAGTCCGTCGGTGAGCAGCGAGAAATCGACTTTACCTTCGCCCGCTCGGTTGATCTTGGAGGCCTTCACGGCGGCAATCTGATCTTCAAACGCTCCGCCCGCGTCGTGCAGCAGACGGCCGATCAGCGTGGACTTGCCGTCGTCCACCGAACCGGCGGTAGAGAAGCGCAGCAGGTCACGCTCACCCTGCTGGGCCAGAAAACTATGCAATGGCAGCACGGTGGGAACATTCAACACGGCAGCCATGACTTAGAAGTACCCCTCGCGCTTCTTCAACTCCATGGACCCGTCCTGGTCATGGTCGATCACGCGATTCTCGCGCTCACTCCGCTTAAACTCTTTCAGCTCGTCAATGATCGTCAGCACGGAATCCGCTTGGCTGCGAATCGCTCCGGTGCACGGAGTGCAGCCCAGCGACCGCATGCGGCAAACCTGCGTCTCAGAGACCTCGCCGGGCAGAAACTTGACGTTCGGCTGCACGGGAATCAGGGAGCCTTCACGGACCACCACTTCCCGTGGTTCGGCAAAGTATAGCGGAACCAGGGGGATTGAATCCTCGTGGATGTACTGCCACACGTCGAACTCGGTCCAGTTCGACAACGGGAAGACGCGGACGCTTTCGCCCTTGTTGATGTGGCCGTTGTAGAGGCTCCACAATTCAGGCCGCTGGTTCTTGGGGTCCCACTGGCCGTGTGCGTCCCGAAGCGAGAAAACGCGTTCCTTGGCTCGCGATTTTTCCTCGTCACGTCGAGCGCCGCCGAGCGCGGCATCAAAGCCATAGTGCTTCAAACCGTCCACCAGCGCCCGGGTACGGAGCTGGTGGCAGCACTTGGAAGTGCCTAGATCATAAGGATTTGCGCCAGCAGCCACGGCTTCCTGATTCGTGTAGACCAGCAGTTCCGCGCCAATCTCGCGCGTGTACCGGTCACGGAATTCGATCATTTCCGGGTACTCGTACGTCGTGTCGATGTGGAGTAACGGGAAAGGAATCTTCCCGGGGTAGAAGGCCTTCTGGGCCAGCCGCAGCAGGACAGAGGAGTCCTTGCCAATCGAGTACAAAAGACACGGGCGCTGGAATTGGGCTACCACCTCACGAATGATGTGGATCGATTCCGCTTCCAGTGCCCGTAGATGAGAAAGGGTCGCCAATACCCTATTGTTGATGGAGATTCAGCAGTTGTCAAATCAGATGCCAAATCCGAGCCGCGACCAGCAGGAGCGGGCTGCCTCTAGCCGCTACTACGTTCGGCCCCCGCTGCAGAACGACTGGGCCGCACTGCTTCGTAGCCTATGGCTCCCGCGCAGCCCGAAAGCCCACCATGCGGAAGGCCTGAAACGACGGCCACGCGCCGGACCGCGCATACGTTCGCAGATCCTGCCCTTCAAAAAAGAACGACCCGCCCCGCAGCACGCGATACGCGCCCTTCTCCGGTCCCTTGGGATTCTTCTTGGCCGACACCGAGTAGTAGTCGCGCTGATACCAATCCTGGCACCACTCCATCACGTTGCCGGCCATGTCCATGGCTCCATAGGGTGAGGCACCATTGCGGGTCTGGAATTCGCCGCGCTTGCTGCCGTCGTAGTAGCCCACCAGTTGCCCGGTGTCAAACTTTTGCGCGCCGGTGAAGTTGGCGTAGGTCGGATCAATGGCATTGCCCCAGGGGAAGCGCCGCTGGTCGGTGCCGCGGGCGGCTTTCTCCCACTCGGCTTCAGTGGGCAGGCGGTACTTTTTGCCCGTCTTGGCGCTCAGCCAGTTGCAATAGGCCGTGGCCGCGTCCCAGTTCACACCGAGCACGGGGTAGTTGTCGCTGCCGGGTGTCGCGCCGCCGTGATTATTGGCCTGCGTCCAGTAAGGACTTTGATCCTTGGGCACCACTCGTCCATTGGGCCAGAACTTGGTGTCGTCATAACCGGGGTCAGCCTGGAACTTCTTCCAGTCCCCGTTGGTCACCTCGAACTTGGCGATGTAGAACGCATCCAAGTCCACCAGATGGACCGGCCGTTCGCGTGATTCGCCATCGCCAAAGTTGTCGCCCATCTTGAAGGAGCCGGCGGGCACCAGCAGAAAGTCGCCATAACCGTCGTTGACCGTCTTCGGCAGGTCAGCCGCCACCACGCTGAGCGCGGCACAAACCATGATCATCCCGCGCATTGCTATTTGGCCGCTCCAAAGAAGTGATTGAGGTTGAGAAAGTGCTTCAGCGAATCCATCCAGGGTGAAAACTCAGGACTGGTGTAGGCTGATCCAAAGCCATGCCGGCCTCGCTGGTAGAGGTGCAGTTCCGCTACGCCACCGGCCTTGTTCATGTCGAGAAACAACTGGGCGGACCCATTGGCGGCTCCTCGATCGGCGGCCGCGGCCAGCAGGAACGTCGGCGGAAACTCCTTCAGCTTCTCGCCCGGTGTGGCCTGCCCGGCCGAATAGACCATCAGCAGCGTGTGCGGCTTGGAGTTCAAGCGATCCACCGGATCGGGCGCATTCGGGTCACCCAAGCCAGCCGCCGCAGCCACGGACCGCGCCATGCTGGAACCGGCGGAGAAGCCGGCAAACAGGATGCGTTCGGGGTCCAGTTTCCACTCGCTTGCCCGCGACTTGATCAGCCGCAGTGCCCGGTTGCCATCCAGCACGCGGGCAGGTTCGCCGTAGCGCGGATTCAGGCGGTAGGTGAGGACAAACGCCGCCGTGCCCCAGTCGTTGAACCGCTCCGCCACCTCGATGCCTTCGACGCCGTACATCAACATGATGTTCGAACCGCCGGGCGCGATGATGACCGCCGACCCGTTGCGCTTGTTCGCAGGCGGCATGAAGACGGTCAGAAACGGCGCATCGAGCGGGCCGTCGCCTTTTGCCCCGGGGACACTGCCGGGTTCCCACAGTGGGATGTTGTAGTTGGGCAGCGTGGCGGAATTGTCCGCGCCCCACAGTGTGGAGGGCAATGTGGTGGCCAGTGTGGCAGCGAGAGCAGCGGCCAACGTGGTTCGTGCAAGAAATGAAGCTAAATTCGCCATCGCGGACAGTGTATCGAACCTCAGCAGCTAGGTCAGGTGAAGGCCTAATCGTGATAATTTATTAATCAAGTGATTTCCCTGTTTGTTCGTCTGGGCATAGCGAGTTTGTTGGGTGTTGCCGCCATTTCCGCGGCCGACGCCCCGGGCGTGTTCGCGTTCGCCAAGAAGAACTGCTACGGCTGCCACAACTCCACCGTCACCTCGGGCGACGTCAATCTCACCGCGATGCGGACCGCTGCTTCTTTTGATGAGGAGCGGGACCGCTGGGAACGGGTCGCCGCCAAAATGAAGACCGGCGAGATGCCGCCGCCTTCCGCAGCCAAGCCGCCGGCGGCAGAAGTGCAAGCCGTGGTGAAGTTTCTCGAAGCTGAGTTCGCCCGCCAGGACCGCATGGCCAAGCCGGACCCCGGCCGTGTCACGGCTCGCCGCCTGAATCGCGCCGAATACAACAACACCCTTCGCGATCTGCTGGCCGTGGACATTCGCCCCGCCGATGATTTTCCCAATGACGAAAGCGCCTTCGGGTTCGACAATATCTCCGATGCCTTGACGCTGTCGCCGGTGCTGCTGGAAAAGTACCTATACGCCGCTGAACGCGCGGTGCGCGCCGCCGTCTATGGGCCGGAGAAGCTGAAGCCGGCGATGATCCACTACCCCACGCCGGTCCGCATCAACGACACCGTAGAGAAGCCGTCGCTGCCCAAGGACCTGTTCAACTACGACCTGACCGGCCTCAGCACCCGCCACGCCGCGCACGTTATCCACCGCTTCCCGGTGGATGGCGAGTACAACTTCCGCATTGTCTTGAACGGTCACCGCCCCAACCAGTCTGAACCGGCGCACCCGGCCTTTTGGATCGATGGCCAGATGATCAAGGATTGGGAGTACGACGCCACGGATCTGGAAGGCCAGATCGTCGAAGTGCGCGCCCAAGTGAAGGCGGGCGAGCACCTGCTGTCCGCGTCCTATCTGAAGAACTATCACGGCCTGCCGCCCAGCTACAAGGGCCCCGAACCATCCAAGCGCCCCCCGGGGGCGTTGATCTCGACGCGCGGCAAGCTGAGTGAAAAAGACATCGAGACCCTGCGCAAGTACGGCACCAAAATCAAGACCGATCGCCTGGAGACGCGCGTCGACAATCGCTTTGAATCGATCGACGTCGGCGGCCCGTTCACGCAACCCAACGGACCCAGTCCGGCCAGCACGGCGCGGGTATTTGTCTGCAAGCCGGAGACGGACGCCTGCGCGCAGACGATCATTGGAACCTTTGCCCGCCGCGCCTTCCGCCGCCCGGTGACACCGGCTGAAACCGCGCCTTTCGTGAAGCTGTATCAGTTGGCCCGCCAGCAGGGCGATGGCTTCAAGGAAGGCATTGTCACGGCTCTGGAAGGTGTCCTGGTGTCGCCTCATTTCCTGTTCCGCATCGAGCAGGACCGGACACCAGCCACCGCGATCGCCACCGCGAAATCAAGCGTGAAATCAGACGTGAAATCGTTCGCGCCGGTCAGCCAGTATGAACTGGCCTCTCGCCTGTCGTACTTCCTGTGGAGCAGTATGCCGGACGCGGAACTGCTGGCCGTGGCCGCCCAGCAACGCCTGCGCCAACCGGCCGTGCTGACCGCCCAAGTGCAGCGCATGTTGCGCGACCCCAAGTCCCGCGCCCTGGTGGAGAACTTCGCCGGCCAGTGGCTTCAGTTCAAAAACATCGACGTCATGAAGCCGGACTTCCGCAACTTCCCGGATTTTGAAGACAGTCTCCGCGTGGCCATGCGCCGCGAAACGGAGCTGTTTATCGAAAACATGATCCGCGAAGATGGCAGCGTGCTGGACATCCTGGATGCCAAGCACTCGTACTTGAATGAGCGCCTGGCCCGCTTCTACGGTGTCCCGGGCGTCACCGGACCAGAGTTCCGCCGCGTCGACATGAGCCAGACCGCCCGCGGTGGCGGTGTGTTGGCCCATGGCAGCATTCTCACCATCTCTTCGTACTCCACGCGCACGTCGCCCGTCTTGCGTGGCAAGTGGATTCTCGAGAATCTACTGAACGCGCCGCCTCCGCCACCTCCGCCCGCCGTGCCGACGCTGGATGAATCGAAAGTAGGCCAAACCGCCTCCTTGCGCCAGCAGATGGAAGCGCACCGGGCCAATGCGACTTGTGCGTCGTGCCACTCGCGCATGGACCCGCTCGGCTTTGGTCTCGAGAATCTGGACGCCGTCGGCGCCTGGCGTGACCTGGATGGCAAGTTCCCGGTGGATGCCTCCGGTGAATTGCCCGGCGGCCACAAGTTCAAGGGTCCGGTGGAACTGAAAACCTTGTTGAAGCAGGACCAGGAAGCCTTCGTCAAAGGCCTCACTGATAAGCTGCTCACCTACGCCTTGGGCCGCGGCCTGGAGCGCGCCGACCGGCCCGTGGTGTCGGCCATTGCGGGCAAGTTGCCGGAACGTAACTATCGTTTCTCGGCACTCGTCCTGGAGATAGTGAATAGTCTGCCGTTCCAACAGCGCCGCGCGGCAGAACATGCAGGAGCCCATTCGGAATGAACGTCCTCACCCAAAAGCATCTTTCGCGCCGCACCTTGCTGCGGGGCGCTGGCGTAGCGCTCGGCCTGCCGCTGCTCGACGCCATGCACCCGGCGTTGGCCGCACCGGCTAAGACGGCGAAGTCCGCCAGCCGGTTGGGCGTCGTCTATGTGCCCAACGGCGTCACCATGAACGAGTGGTTGCCGGCCAAAGTGGGCTCGGATTTCGAGTTCACCCGTATCCTGAAGCCCCTGGAACGTTTCCGTTCCGACATCACGTTGATCTCGGGCTTGGAGAATCATGCCGCCACCAAGGCCAAGGGCGGTGCCCACGCCAAGGCCTCGGGAAGCTTTCTTTCGGGGTCTATTCCGAAATACACGGCCGGTGCCGATGTCCGGGCCGGGGTCACATTTGACCAGATCGCCGCACAACACTTTGCCGCCGAATCCCGCGTGCCATCCCTACAGTTGGGCTGCGAAGATTCGCGCATGGTCGGCAATTGCGACACCGGCTCCAGTTGCGCCTACACCAATAGCCTGTCTTGGAAGAATCCGGAGACTCCGCTGGCCGTTGAGGTGAATCCCCGCTCAGTATTTGAACGCCTGTTCGGCACGGTGGACCCCAGCCTCGACCCCGCCACCCGCACGCGCCGCGCGCTCTACCGCAAGAGCATTCTCGACCTTACCCGCCAGAACACGCAATCACTGGCCGGGACGCTGGGTGCCTCCGACAAGCGCAAGCTGGACGAGTATCTCACCGCCATCCGCGAGGTGGAGACCCGCATCGCCAAGGCCGAGAAGGACCCGGAAGTGCCGATGGGCGAAAAGCCGTCCGGCATCCCGTTCGCCTTTGATGAGTACGTGAAGTTGATGTTTGACCTGCAGGTGATCGCCTTCCAGGCGGACCTGACCCGCGTATCGACCATGATGATGGGCCGCGAAGGTAGCGTCCGCACCTATCCCGAAATTGGCGTGCCTGATCCGCACCACCCGCTCACCCATCACCGCAACCACCCGGACTTTATCGAAAAGGTGACCAAGATCAACTGCCTGCACGTGCAGCTATTCAGTTATTTCGTGGAGCGGCTGAAGGCCACGCCCGACGGCGATGGCAGCCTGCTGGATCATTCGAGCATTCTTTACGGCGGCGCGCTGAGCGATGGGAACCAGCACTCGAACCAGAACCTGCCGCTGTTGCTGGCCGGTCACGCGGGCGGTCTGCGCGGTGGACGTCATGTCCGGGCCGCCGCCGGGACGCCGGTCACCAACCTGTTCGTCAACATGATGGACCGCGCCGGGGTGCCAGCCGAGAACTTCGGCGATAGCACGGGCAAGCTCGACCTAACCGCGTAAACCGGGACTGGTTCTTCCTGCGTTCGCGGCCAAGGCAGCCCCGCACGCGCTCTAGTTCGGCTTCAATCGCGGCACTGCTCCGGTGGCGGTCGGGGCCACCTGGCGCGCCCTGGTCGTCGTCCAAGCTTGCTGCACCTCCTGCGGGAACGTGGCCACCATCCCCTCCAGCCGGGCCAGCATGTCTTTCACCACTTGCGGGTTCTCCGCGGCCACGTCAAAGCTCTCGTCGACATCCGTGCTCAGGTCGTACAGTTCCGGTGCAGGCAGCGGCAGGTTGAGGCGTCCGCCCGCCGGTGCCGGACTGTAGGTGACGTTGTTGTAGCGCGCCACGTGCAGCTTCCACTTGCCCAGTCGGGCACACTGGACGTTCCACTCGTCGAAATAGAGCAGCATCTCCCGGTCCAGCGTTTGCTGCCGCCCGGAAAGCAGCGGCCAGATATCGATGCCGTCCAGGGGCTTCGCGGGCTTGTTTGATCCGCACAACTGGGCGATCGTCGGCAGAATGTCCACCGTGCCCGCCACGCCATTCTGGGTCACCCCACGCGGGATGCGCCCCGGGAAGCGGGCAATGAACGGCACGCGCACGCCGCCTTCCCAGGTCATGCCTTTGCGCCCCCGCAGCTTGCCGGGACTGCCCTGAAACCAGGGGCCGTTGTCGCTCGAAAACATCACCAGCGTGTCCCGGTCCAGGCCCCGGCGCTTCAAGGTGTCGAGAATCTGGCCGACGCTCCAATCCAGTTCCTGCACGACGTCGCCATAGATCCCTTGCGGAGACTTGCCCCGGAACTTGGCCGACGCCCCCAGCGGGATGTGCGGATACGTGTGAGGCATGTAGAGGAAGAACGGGTTGCCCTGCGACCGTTCAATGAACTGCACCGCCTGCTCGGTATAGCGCGGCGTCAATGTCTCCAGCGTCGCTTGCTCCTCGATCACCTGCGTGTCGCGCATCAGCCAGCGCGGCGACATGTCGTTTGAATAGGGGATGCCGAAGTAGCTATCAAAGCCACGGCTGGTGGGCAGGAATTGCGGGAGGTGCCCCAAGTGCCACTTGCCGACACACATCGTCTTGTAGCCCTGGGGCTTCAACATCTGGGCGATGGTGGTCTCGGAATCGGGCAGCCCCGTCTTGTCGTAGGGGAACAGCACCCGCGGCACGCCCACCCGCGTCGGATAGCGTCCCGTCAGCAGCGCCGCCCGAGACGGCGAGCAAACCGGATTGGCCGAATAGAACTGCGTGAAGCGCACGCCTTCGCCCGCCATCCGGTCCAAGTTCGGCGTTTTGATGGCGGACCCATAGACGCCCAGGTCACCGTAACCCAGGTCATCGCAATAGATCAACACGACGTTGGGCGGCTTGGAGGTAGCGGCGGTTGCGGCGAACGCGGACGATGCGCAAGCGGCCTTGGCGAAGTCACGTCGGGTGAGTGCAGTCATCGCTGCGATTGTACTATCCAGGGCGGTGATAACGGGGGTACCGCCCTGGTAACCGCATGGGAGAATCGGAAGCGGCGCTTCCGCCGGGATGGCGGTTGCGTCCGCTCAATTAACGAGACCCGCGGAGCCTCAGCCTCGCTGCCGCCAGCAAGCCCAGTGCTCCGGTACCCATTAGCCAGAGGCTGGATGGCTCAGGCGTCACAAAGTTAATGTTCTGGATTGCGAAGCAATCGTTTTGGCTCCAGCAACCTTTGTAGCCGGTTCCATCATGGAAGAACTTGTAGAGCTCAGTTCCATCGGTTTCCTTGTAGGCGAAACCATCGCCCGTCACAAAGTAGGGAGCTCCGGGGTCCTTGCCGTAGATGTTGAAGCGGTTGTCATTAGAGAAGGGTGGCGTACTTCCTGGCAATAACGCAATCGGATGAACGCCCTCGGAAGTGCCTGTGATGCTATCTATCTCATACCAGCCCCCACCTAGGTTGGCGCCAAGCGTCAACTTGGCCCGGACGAGTGTTGGAGTTGGCGTGTCAATGTCGAAGTTGAAATCATAAACCGGACCAGCGATAGCCGGATTCGCGCTAGATGTCAGTAAAGCCAGGGTGATCGTGGACAGAGCCGCGGTCAGAAAGTGTCTCATCACATTTATCCTTTAGTTATGGCATCCAGTCACTGTACTAGCGCTGAATCCATTAGTGAATAGAGCTTATGGCATGGTAAGACAAATAGCAACTAATTTCCCCGAAATACATTATCGTAGTGTTCCTTACTAAACAGCATAAGTCGGATCGGGTCTGTCGTTTATTAACGAAGCTCGGCTGGCCCAGCCAGAGGAATATACCGCGAACTTCTAACTGAGGACACTACGGGACCGGATTGGGGGCCAGAGAGGGTGTTGGGAAGGAGGGCAGACCACTCCTGCTGGTCGCGGCTCGGCACGGCTGTGGCCTTTGTTTGCGGCACTTGCGAGATTCTGTGGGCCCTGCTGGTGCCCGCAACGACCTGCCGTCGGCCGTGATCTGATGCGCAGGAATCAGACTTCCGTTATTGTGCGCCCTTCTGGGTCAGCAAATGAGGAACTGAAGCCATCCGGCCTATGCAGCCTGGGACGCGAGAGTAATGGCGGGGGAAAACAGCGAAGGCCGGCCACCCGAGGGCGACCGGCCATTCAACCTTCAACCTTGCCTACTGAAGCGGCAGTTCGCCTTGGCCGCTTTCGTCGCCCTCGACGACTTCGCTATCCGGCACCACCGAGGCGGCCGCGACGACGTCGCCGTCTTCCATGCGGACCACGCGGACGCCCTGTGAGGAGCGGCCGGACTTGCGGATTTCGCCCGTGTCGGTGCGGATCAGCTTGCCGTCCTTGGTGATGACGATCACTTCGGATTCGTCCTTCACAGAAAGGATCGAAACCACTTCGCCGGTCTTCTTGGTCACCTTCATGTTGATGACGCCCTTGCCACCGCGGGTCTGCTCGCGGTAGTCCTTGACGGGGGTCCGCTTGCCATAGCCGTGGTCGGAGATGGACAGGATGAGGCTGTCGGGTTGGACCACCTCGGCACCGATCACGTAGTCATCTTCCTGCAGGTTGATGCCGCGGACACCATAAGCCGGGCGGCCCATGGCGCGGACATCGGTTTCGTTGAAGCGGATGGCGATGCCTTCGCGCGTGGCGATCAGGATCTGTTCCGTGCCGGTCGTCATCCGGGCGGAAATCAACTCGTCGCCTTCATCCAGGCCAATGGCGATGATGCCGCGGGCCAGCGGATTGTCGAACTCCGTCAGTTCGCACTTCTTGATGGTGCCGGACTTAGTGACCATCACGATGAACTTATCCGGGACAAACTCTTTCACCGGCAGGAACGCCTTCACCGTCTCATCCGGCTGCAGGGCGATCAAGCCCGAGATGTTCTTGCCCTTGGCGGCGGTGGCAGCGTCCGGGATCTCATAGATCTTCAGCCAGTAGAGGCGGCCCTTGGAGGTGAAGATCAACAGATAAGAATGGGTGGAGGCGACAACCAGATACTCCACGACATCCTCGGCGCGCGTGCCCATGCCGATGCGGCCCTTGCCACCGCGCGTCTGGCGGCGATAGGTGTCAACCGCGGTGCGCTTCAGGTAACCGGAGCGGGTAACGGTTACCGCTACGTCCTCCATCTGCACCAGGTCTTCGAGGCGGAAGTCGCCAACGTCCTCAATGATTTCGGTGCGGCGCTTGTCGCCGTAGGCCGTGTCGACGTCCTTCAACTCTTTGACAATCAAAGCGCGCAGTACCGTCTCTGAACCAAGAATGTCCAGGTACTCATTGATGCGGATCTGGATTTCGGCCAGCTCATCGAGAATCTTCTGCTGCTCCATGCCGGTGAGGCGTTGGAGTTGCAGTTCGATGATGGCTTGGGCCTGGCGCTCAGAGAAGCGGTTGGACAGACGAAGTTCGTCCAGCGCCACGCCCACCAGGCCCTTGTAGGATTCGAGCTCCGACGGGGAATCGAACGCCAGCAAACGCTCGCGAGCTTCGCGGGGGGTCTTCGAATCGCGGATCAGCTGGATCACTTCATCAATGTTGTTGAGCGCGCGCTGGAAGCCGAGCAAGATGTGCTCGCGTTCCCGCGCCT
>JAPKYX010000006.1 GCA_026394075.1 Acidobacteriota bacterium | reverse complement strand
CTGCCACGGCATTCCGTTGCAACGTCCCGCTCCTTCTCGGGGGGGTACGCTCAGATTATACCGGATCGAGGGCGATTGCAAGCAGGTCGCCCCCTGCCCCTGGGGATATCCACAGTTTCACCACAACATCTTGTGGCCACATGCGGCCAACTTGGTCCGTTGCCGCCCATCCTCCCGGCAAGACTTCCGGTTTGGGAAAACCTTTTCAAACAATCTGTTCCGCACCGCCCCACCTCCAGTCATACCTAACCGAGATGACTGATCCAGCCCTTCCAGGGCGGAGAGCATCCCGAAAAGACAAGCGGAGGTTTTCGATGATTCAAGATTTTAGCCAGGGAAGGCTGAGCCAGGTGCGCAGGGCGTTGGCCGCCTCCACTAAACTGCTGGCGCTGGCCGCGCTGCCGCTGCTGCTGCCGGCACAGACGACGCTGTACGGCACGCTCTCCAACTTTGACGTGATCAACGACACGGGCCAGGTGACGCACGGGTTCGAAATCGAGCTCTACAACGTCAACAACGTGGCACCATATACGTTCTCTGGCAACCGCTACGGCAGCGCCCAGATCACTCCGATTGCCAGCGGATTCAAGCTGCGCTGGGCGTCCAGCTATGATGCCGCTACCCAGCGCTTCACGCAGACCACTCCGCTGGCCCCCCCGAATCCCACCGCGACCAATGGCCACCAGTGCGTGATGGGCACTTTCAACTACCAGAACAGCGGCTGCGAGCATTTTGGTGCCTCCGGATCCGGCAATCTGGGCGTCAGTTCGGCCGCCTACTGGCTGATCGAAGATCCCAACAATCCCGGGCAGCTGATCCGCTACGGACAGGCTGTGGCGATCCCCATGCCTTATTGGGTGATGCAGCCCCCCATCCGCCCGGCTGCGCCGCCAGTTGTAGCCGTGCGAATCAACCCGCCGATTCCGCCTCCTCCGCCAGCCCCGCCTGTCGTGCTGGGTCCGCCGCCCCCGCCGCCCCCGCAGTTTGGCCCGGCGCAGTGGATGAAGACCTACAAGACCGAGAACGCCCGCAAGGTGTTTCTGGATGAACTGATCGCCGACAACCCCATCGTCCCGGAAGATGAAGCGCACCTGGAAACTGCCTGGGATCTGCTGCAAAACGACCGTCTGGATGTCAGCAACGGCCGGCAGCGCCAAAAGCGCGGTGAACTGGGCGGCAACTCTGAAGCGGTAGTCCGTCGCTTTGAGTTCTACAAGTACTCCGGCCCCGTGGACCCGGTCACCGGCCAGGCCCTCTGCGCGGACCTCACCTGCAGTGCGCCCTCACCCGGCGAACTGGGTGGCTTCATCGGTGCGCAGAATGCGGCGGCGAACATCAACGTCCCCGCCAACTTCCCGGTCACCGTCACCGTATCAGGCGACGGCCAGGTCTCCTCCAGCGACCAGGTAATCAGATGCCCGGGCGTCTGCACCCAGACTCTGCCGAAGGGAACGTTTGTCACCCTGACCGCGAAGGCCGGCAAGGGCGTCTTCACCGGCTGGACCGGCGCTTGCACCCACACCGCGCTGGTTTGCACCTTCAAGCTAAGTTCCGAGGCAACCGCCACCGCCACCTTCGTGATCCCGGTGCGGCTGAGCACGAAGGTAAACGGCTTGGGCACGATCCTGGCGGATCAAGCCGGGACGTCGTTCCTGCCCGGCACCGTCGTTACGTTGACGGCCTCCCCGTCGCCCGGCAATGCCTTCATCAGCTGGGGCGATGCCTGCGCCGGCACGCAACTGACCTGCACGGTGACCATGGATACGGCCAAGACCGTCACGGCCAACTTCACCGGTGGCGTGGCGCCGGTGCCCCCCACCTCCTACAAACTGATCCTGAAGACGGCGGGCGGCAAGGGGACCATCACCACCAACCCGGCCGGAACGTCCTTCGCGGCAGGAACCGTGGTGCAACTAACAGCCACGCCGGACCCCGGATTTACCTTTACCAGCTGGAGTGGAGCTTGCGTAGGAAATGCGCCGGCTTGCTCGGTGACGATCAAGGCGGATACCACCGTCACCGCCACGTTCATTAAGTAATCGAACGTTGGGCAGCGGGGCGGGACTGGTCCTATTCGGAGGACGGTCCCGCCCTTTTTGTTTTGGGGCTTAAAACTGGAACCGAGCCCCCAACTGAATCCGGCGGCCCGACCACCCAACTGAATCCGCCGCCCGGACCAACTGGAGACGGCCCGCCCGAAGAAGGGCGACGTCACCGCGCCGAGGTACCCAGTGGCGTTCAAGTGGTTCAAGAGATTGAAGGCGTCCACCGACAGCGTGGCCGTGGGGCTCTTCTCCTTCAGCTTGGGGCGCACCTTGAAATCGTGGTACCAGCGCAAATCGACCTGATCCAGCCGCGGCCCGAGGCCGGTGTTGCGCCCGACACCCAGGGGCCGGTCGTTCGCCAAGCCGTCACGGTTGTCATCGCGACCGGTGGTGATGTTGTAGGGGATGCCGCTCATGAACTGCAGCGAGAGGCCGAACGTTGCCCAGCGGTGCAGCTCTGCCGTGCCCATGAAGTTGAACATATGGCGGCGGTCGGTGTCGGCGCGGCCGAACTCACCGGCTGGGGCGAAGCTTGAAGCGGGAAACCAGTTCAGCCCCTGTACGTCCGTTCGCATGCGGGACCAGATGTACATCAACATCCCGCTCACCTTCGGCGCAACTGGT
>JAPKYX010000074.1 GCA_026394075.1 Acidobacteriota bacterium | reverse complement strand
CTCCCGCGCAAAGATCAGCTCGACGTCCGCTTCACCCAGCGCCTTGATTTCGGCCATTACCTGGTCGAACGATTCGCCGGGAATGGTGCGGCGTTCGATCTGGAGGACGCACCGGTCGGAGTAGGTGCTCAAGCCTTGGCCGCCATTTAGGGTCGCGGCGTGAAGCGAGGGGGGCCCTACCCAGCGATGCGGAGTCCGCTGGCGCAACTCTTGTTCGAGCAAGTCGAGCTTGGCCAGAAAGCGCCCCATTTTCATGTTGGCGTCAATGCCCAACTCAAACCGGCTGCCGTGGGCGGCCCGGCCATGGGTGGTGACGGAGATCCAGGCAAAGCCCTTGTGGGCCAGGCAAGTCTTGAGCGACGTCGGCTCCGTGCAGACGGAGCCATCGGTCACGCAATGCCGCAACACCTCTTCAGTACCCGCGCTGGCATACTCTTCATCGGCCACCGCCGCCAGCACCACGTCGCCCGCCGGTGGAGCCTTCGCCAACTCTCGCATGGCGGCCATGGAAGCGACGACGCTGGCCTTCATGTCGAAGGCTCCGCGGCCGTAGAGCTTGCCGTCATCGATGCGGCCACTGAATGGTTCCGCCATCGCTTCCACTCCCACCGTATCGATGTGGCCGTTCAGCATCAGGCTACGTCCGCCGCCCAAGCCCTTGAGTGTCGCGATCACGCTGGGCCGGTCACCGCCGACCAACTGGACCTGGCAGCCCAGCGCGCGCATCTCCTCCGCCACAAACTCAGCTGCTTCGCGTTCGCCCGGCGAGCCAGGAGTAAGTGTTGGGTTGACGGAGTTGATCTGCACGAGGCGCGAAAGCACCCGCTCAATATAGGCGCGCATAAGGCAAGCCCTCCCGTTCGATGCGGAGCAGTTGGTTGTACTTGGCCAACCGCTCACTTTGGTTCACACTGCCGACTTTAATCTGCCCCGCCCCCGTGCCCACGGCCAGATCGGACATGGTGGAGTCTTCGCTTTCGCCGGACCGCGCTGAGACGACGGTGCGATAGCCGTTGGCCTTGGCCAGCGCCATCACTTCCAGCGTCTCAGTGACGGTGCCGATCTGGTTCATCTTGATCAACACGCCGTTGGCGGCACCAGAGTCGATGCCGCGTTGCAGGCGGCCGGGGTTGGTCGTAAAGAGATCATCGCCAATCAATTGGACACGCTGCCCCAGTCGTTGGGTGAGCAGTTGCCAGCCATCCCAGTCGTCTTCGGCTAAGCCGTCTTCAATCGAAACGATGGGGTAGCGGTCACACCAGCCGGCCAGCAGGTCCACCATGTCGGCGGCGGTGAGAGAGCGGGATTCCCGCGCCAGCTGGTAGACGCCCTCTTCATAAAAGTGAGTGGCCGCCACATCGAGCGCGATCTTGATCTCAATGCCTTCGGCTGCTTCCATCACCAGGTCGAGCGCCGCTTCATTGGACTCAAGCGCGGGCGAGAAACCGCCTTCATCCGCTTTGAGTGACGACAAACCGCGGGCATCGATGATGCGCTTGGCATTGTTGTAGACCCGGACAATGCGTTCCAGCGCCTGCGAGTAGGTGTCGCAGTTAGCGGCGATGATCAGAAAGTCCTGCAGGTCCAGGTTGCGCCCGGCATGCAGGCCGCCGCTGATCAGGTTGACCATGGGCACGGGCATGGTGGCCGGACCTTCACCGATCGACTTCCAGAGCTGCACCTGCTTGGCATCGGCAATCGCATGGGCCATGGCCATCGAAACAGCCAATGTGGCGTTGGCTCCGAACTGCTTGACGTGGCGCAGATGGTCGTCCAACTCAACTTGTGAAGCAATGCCGATGATGGCCGGGGCGATGCCTTCGTGGATGTTGCGGACGGCCTTGCGGACGCCCAGGCCGCCGTACCGGGCGGGGTCGTGATCGCGCAGTTCCAGCGCCTCATGCTTGCCGGTGGAAGCGCCGGACGGGGCGATGGCTCTGCCGTGTGCGCCACCCGTCAACCAGACTTCAGCCTCTACCGTGGGCCGTCCCCGGGAATCCAACACTTCCAGCGCGCGGACGCGTTCAATGGGTCTCATGCGAGTTCCTCCCACACCGTTTCAAGCGAGGCCGGCCGCGAGACGAAGAGCCACCGCGCCAGGTCTCGGGCCTGCTGCTTCTCGTGTTCCATCGTGATGTAGTCTTCTTTCGATTTGCCATCGATGCGGGCCAGTATCAGGCAGGCCAGTTCGCGAATCGTATTCTGTTCAACGTCGGGATCAAGTCCTCGCACGCGCGAGTAACCCTGCCAGTAAGCCTCCGCCACGCGCAAGTATTCGGCGCGGCGCGAGGGGAAGTGGATCACCTTCAGCAGCAGGTGCGTCAGGCAGAAGGCGACATCGAAGGCCGGGTCGCCGAAGTGCGCCACTTCAAAATCGAGCATCAGCACACTGTCGGGATAGACAAAGAGATTCTTGGGCGAATAGTCGCCGTGGACCAGCGTGGTCCGATGCGCCAGCATGCGCGCCACCTCCGCTTCGATCAACGGTGCCAGGTCGGGATGGGCCCGGGCGGTGAAGCGATGATAGGGATCGATGCGTCCCTGGATGAACACTTCCTGATCGCCGAACCATGTTTGGGTGCGGGGATCCGTGGCGGCGCGGGCGTGCATTTCTGCCAACATGCCCCCGACTCTGGCGGCCGCGGTCGTGTCGGTACTGCCGTCCAGCAGAGCCGTCTTCCACAACTGGCCGCCCGGCGGAGCGCAAGTCATGCCGAAGATGAAATTCTCATCGTCGGCAAAGCGGACGCGGGGGGCGGAGCCCGGCAGCAAGTCGCCCAGCATCTCCATGCAGCGCCGCTCATTGATGATGCGCTTCTGGTCGAACAGCCATTCTTCGGCCACGCGGAGCTTGGCCAGCGACTGTTTGAAGACCAGGCATTCCGTGCCGGTCTCCACCATCAGCACCACGTTCGAGACACCGCCCGAAAGTTCCTCCGCATGGCGGACATCGAAGCCGCGCGATTCCAGATACTCCGCATTCAATGTGACGATACTCATTTCGCCCTACCAAGCATGAGATTCTAGTTTTGCATTGGAGACCCTGGAACTGCCGCAGGCCGGCCGCGAAACGAGCGGCGCGGAACTGGACGAACTACTGGAAACTGTCCCGGAAGGCGCGGCGGTGTTTTCGATCTTTGCTGATCAGGGCGAGCCGTATCTGGCCCGAACCTCCCAACTACGCCGCCGCTTGAAGCGGCTGCTGGGCCCGAATGCCCGCGTTTTTTCGCTGCGGACGGTCGCGCGGCGCTTGGAGTGGGAACTGACGGGGTCGCGCCTGGATGGCAACCTGGCGCTTTACGAAGCGGCCCGCCGCCACTTTCCGGCCAACTATGCGCGCTACATCCGGTTGCGGCCGCCGAGCTATTTGAAGCTGCTGCTCTCCAATGAGTTTCCGCGCAGCCAGGTGACCTCGCGGCTGACCGGCGGCGAAGGCCGCTTCTTTGGGCCCTTCCGCACGCGGGCCGCAGCCGAGGCCTTTGAGGCGCAGTTTCTGGACCTGTTCCAGTTGCGCCGCTGCCCGGAAGACCTGGCACCAGCGGCGTCGCATCCGGGCTGCATCTATGGCGAGATGAACCTCTGCCTGCGGCCTTGCCAGATGGCCGTGACACCCAGTGAGTACTTGAGCGAAGTCCGTCGCGCGGGCGACTTTCTGGCCACCAATGGCAGCACGCTGCTGGACACGATTGCCGCCGCGCGGGACCGGGCCAGCGACGAACTGGAGTTTGAAGAAGCGCAACGCCAGCACCGGCGCTTCGAGAAAGTGACCGAGGTGCTGAAGCTTCGTGATGAGCTGGCGCATGATCTGAGCCAGTTGCGGGGCTTGGCCGTGTTGCCTGCTCCGGAGCCGGGCTTTGTCCGGTTGCGACCGTTCTTCGACGGATGGTGGCAGGCCCCCATCAACTTCAGCCTGGCCGGTGCCGGGCAATCGATGGATGCGCGGTTGCGGGATGTGCTGGATCAGGTGTCGGCCACCCGCACTTCGGTGCAGGAACGGAACGATCACACGGCGCTGTTGGCGCAGTGGTTCTATTCGACGTGGCGGGACGGCGAGTGGCTACCGTACCCGCTCTCGTACCGGAAGCTGGTGCGGGCCATCAACTCCGTCTGGCAGTCGCAAGCCACGCTCGGGTTTCCGCCTGCATCTGTTTGAAGACCTCCGGGTACTCGCCAGCCAGCGTGCGGCGCTCCTGCGGGTCGTCCTTGACGTTGTAGAGCCAGCGGTTGTCGCCCATCTCCAAATACTTCCAATCGCCGCGCATGGCCGCCAGCATGTTCCAGCCTTCGACGGTGAACTCCCAGAACACCGTGCGGTCCGGCGCTTTGGCCTTGCCGCGCCAGACATCGAGCATGTTGGTGCCATCCACCTTCCAGGCGCTGTCCGGGCGTCCTCCGGCAGCGGTGAGCATGCTGGGCATCACATCGGTCATGTGCATCACATCACTCGACCGTTTGCCCGCGGGCACCTGCCCGGTCCAGCGGACGATGCCGGGCACGCGAATGCCGCCTTCTTCCAATGACCGCTTCTGGCCGCGGAACGGCTGGTTGTAATCGTGATGCCAGGGCGCGCCAAAGGTGCGCTCTTCAAAGGTGGCACCGTTGTCGGAGCTGAACAGGATCAGCGTATCTTTGCCCAGGCCAGCGTCGTCGATCGTTTTGACGATGCGGCCGATGGCGGAATCCAGGCGTTCGATCATGGCGGCGTAGGCGGCGCGGACGGGCTTTGATGGGTCCTTCTCAGGGAACTTGCCGCGATACTTCTTCAGGTTCTCTTCCGGGGCTTCCACCCAGAAGTGAGGCTCGATAAAGGGCACATAGAGCAGGAACGGGTCGGCCTTCTTCTGATTGATGAAGCGCACGGCTTCGTTGGCTAACAGGTCACAAGAATAGCCGCTGACCGGCTCCGAGGTGCGGTTGCGCCAGAGCGCTTTGGGGAAATGCTCCCAGGCGTGAAGGGCATCAAGATAGCCGAACGTCTCATCAAAGCCCTGCTCCAGCGGATGCGTGAAGGTCTCGCCGCGCTCGTTGCGTTGGGCGAGTTTGCCTTGATGCCACTTGCCGAACAGCGCCGTCGAATAGCCCAGCGGCTTCACGGCCTCCGCCAGGGTGACTTCATCCTTGGGGATGTCGGTGACGTTGTTGCGAACCGTGTTGTGGATGCCGTACTTGCCGGTGAGCAGCGCCGCGCGCGACGGAGCGCAGAGCGGATACGCGGTGTACCAGCGGTCAAACACGGTGCCCTGAGCGCCCAGCCGGTCAAGATTCGGCGTCGACCATTCCTTGCGACCGTTAAAGCTGACGTCATGGTGGCCCATGTCGTCGGCATACAAGATCACGAGATTCGGCCGGCGCGACGACTGCGCGTTCATCAACGGGGCAGCCAGCGGCGCCGCGAGCAGGCTGGAGGCGAAGGTTCGGCGAGTGAGCATCCTCAGATGAGTATGCTACGGCGACGGGTCGTGCCGGAGAGTCCGTCTCCTTAGCGGTTGTACTTTGGCGCCACCGCCCGCGAGATCGCCCACGCTTCATCGCACAGCTTCAACGTCGCCTCATCGAGCGGCCCGTCTTCAGCCGCGCGGACGTTCTCCGCAAGCTGTTCGATGCGGGAGGCACCCAGCAGGATGGAGGTGGTTTCGGAATGGTGCAGCAGCCAGTTGAGTGCAATGCTGATCAGCGGACGATCGGATTGCTTCAGCACTTCCACGGCGCGGTGCATGGCGTCGTGCCAGTAACGGTCCAGGTACATCTGGTTGCCGTCAAAGCGTGAGCCTTGGACGGGCTGGGCGGGGTGCTTTCCCGTCAGCAGGCCGCCGGCGAGCGGGTTGTAGACGCAAGTCTCAATGCCGTACTGCTTGGCCATGGGCATGTATTCTTGCTCCAGGCCACGGGCCAGCAGGTTGTACATGGGCTGCGTCACGGTGACCGGCACAAAGCCGCGGCGGGCGGCGATCCAGCGGGCTTCCACCATCTGCCAGGCCGGGTAGTTGGACATGGCGGGCTGGCGGATCTTGCCCATGCGCCGCAGGTCTTCCAGCGCCTCCAGCGATTCTTCCAGCGGCACCGCCGGGTCCGGCATGTGGAGGTAGTAAAGATCCACGTAGTCCGTCTTCAAGCGGCGCAGCGAGTCGTCGATGTTTTTGAAGATGGCCGCGCGTGACACGCCGATGTCGAGCGGCCCATCGCCCATCTTGCCCCGGACTTTGGTGGCGAGGAAGAAATCGTCGCGCTTGCCTCGCGCCGCGATCCAGTTGCCGATGATCTCTTCGCTTTTGCCCAGGTTGTAGACATTCGCCGTATCGATCAACGTGATGGCGTGATCCAGGCAGAAATCGAGGATGCGGTGCGAATCCGGCTCGCTGACTTGCGAGCCGAAGGTCATGGTGCCGAAAGAAAGCTTGGGAAGCCTCACAGCTTCACCGTCTTCGAATCCGCCGTCTTCCCGGCCTTATCCACCACGCGGATGAAGTACTCTTCTTCACCCGGGGTGGCGGAGTTATCAAAGAAGTCCCATGGCTCTTCCGTCGTCTGCGGTTCGAACGGCCGCGTGAAGACCTTGACGCCTTTTCGGAAGACTTCATAGCGGACCAGCGGGTCAGCCCCGGCAAAGCCCGTGTTCCACAGCACCTGCACATCGCCTGAGTTGCGCTTGCGGAGCTCCAGTTGCGGCGCCATCAGGCCACGGGCGGCCATCTGGAAGAAGTTGGTGTCGGTGGAATGCTTGGCCGCCACTTCATCTTCGATCACGCGCATGCGGGCTTGGTCGAGGTTCGGCATCTGGCAGGCCGCGAGGTTGGCGGCGATCTGGTCGCGCGCGGGGTCGTCGTTTTTGTCGGTGAGGCCGATGCCGGTGATCAGGGTGGAGACGCCGTTGATCGACAGCACGTAGCGCAGGAAGTCGCGATGGTCCACTTTGCCGGGTTGGCCCACGGTGGGAACGCTCTGGCCCGGTTGTGAGGCGTACTTCTTTTCCAGGCCGTACATCACGCCATCCGCGAAGATCTTCATGCCGATGATGCCCATGCCCTTGGCTTGCGCGACCGGCACGGAGTTGTGCTGGTGGCAGGCGAAGTGTTTGTCGTTGGGGTTGAGCGCCACCAGCAGCGTCTCCAGATCGTTGTTCTTGTCCTTGCGCATGGCGTACATGTGGACGTAGGGGTTGGAGTGGCCGGTGATGCCCAGGTGGCGGATGTACTTCTTCTGGCCGGGATTGAGGCCCGTCAGGTTGGTGCCATCGCGGTAGTCCTTCAGCGCGGCCACCGAGCCGACGCGCGGTAGAGATTTCTCGCCGGGGTTGTCGTAACCTTCAAACGCGGCATCGACATCGGACTCATTCACCAGCGTGTGGATCTGCATCAGGTCGATGTAGGCGCCATCGGGGATGTACCCTTTGCCGTCGCCAAAGAACTGCGTCATCGAACGAAGCAGGTCCTCTACCGCCAGGCGCATGCCGCTGCCCGCGCGGCCGACCGGCTGAGCATCGCCGCGGACGATGGCGGTTCGAAGGCTGGTCTTGGTGGCCAGGAAAAGCCGCGCGCGGAGATTGGCGTCGTAGCCGGGCTGGCCGGGGATCAGGTTCAGGATGCGGAAGGCCTTACCGTAGTTGAGCTGGCTCAACTGGTAGTTGTTGGCGGTTTCGAGGTAGGTGATGCCGCTGCGGACGGCCTTCACCACGATCGACGGGCCTTCCTCGCCCGGCAAATCCCACATCACCTTGTTGCCGCCGGCGAGGCCAAACGTCGTCACCTCGCGGCCGGTGCGGCCCAGCGGACGCGTGGCCAGGGTCTGCGCGACCGGGTGAGCCCAGACGCGAAACTTACCGGCGACCGGCAGGAACGTGGAGGCCATCAGTATGCGGCGGGTAATGAGTGAGCGCATGGGGGAAGTTTATCGGATTCCACTTATGCGCGTTGACCACTGGCGTCCGCGCCCAAAATGCGAAATGATCTTGGTCATGCCAATCTCTGGTCGTCAGTTTCTGTTGCTGCCCGCGCTGGCGGGTTTACTGTGGGCGCAACCGGCTGCCCCGCCCGCGCCGATCGTTTCGCCCGAAGTGCATGCGGATAAGCGCGTCACCTTTCGCCTGCGTGCCCCGAACGCGAGGGAAGTTTCCGTCAACCGCGCCGGATCGCCGAAGCTGGCCATGCAGCGGGATGAAGCGGGCGTCTGGAGCGTCACCACCGATCCCCTGCCGCCCGATATCTATGGCTACTCGTTCAACGTCGATGGCGTGAGCGCGATGGACCCGTTGAACTCCGTCCTCACGCCCAACCTGCTGAACCCCTCGAACATGGTGCACGTCCCCAGCGCGACGCCGCTCGCATGGGAACTGACCAGTGCGCCACGCGGTGCGATTCACCGCCACTTCTATCATTCAGGCATCGTGGGCGACGACCGTGACTTCTACGTCTACACGCCCGCCGGGTATGACCCGACGGCCAAGACGACTTACCCCGTGCTCTACCTGCTGCACGGCTTCAGCGATGACGCCAGCGGCTGGACGGCGGTGGGCAAGGCGAATGTGATCCTCGACAACTTGATCGCGCAGGGGAAGGCCAAGCCGATGCTGGTGGTGATGACGCTGGGCTACGGCGCGCCGGAGATTGTTTCTCGCGCGGGCGTGGGCGCCTTCCGCGATCCCAGCCTCGTCAAGCGCAACTATGACCGGTACCGCGATGCTTTGTTCAGCGAAGTGATTCCGGCCGTCGAAAAAAGCTACCGCGCTAAGGCCGACCGTGAGTCTCGCGCCATTGCCGGCTTGTCGATGGGCGGCGCGGAATCGCTCTATGTCGGCTTGAATGCGATTGACCGCTTCGCGTGGGTGGGTTCGTTCAGCGCGGGCGGCGCGTCGAACGATTACGCCGCAACGTACCCCAAGCTCGACGCCAAGGCGAATGAGCAGCTCCGCCTGCTGTGGATCGCCTGTGGCACCGAAGACCGGCTGATCGACGCCAACCGCAAGTTCATCGAGTATCTGAAGACTAAAGATGTGCGACACACGGCGATTGAAACTCCGGGTGCGCACACCTGGCTGGTATGGCGCCGCAACCTGGCCGAACTAACCCCACTGCTGTTCCGGCCCAAGGGGTCCTGAGCCAAGGTGGGTGCGGACCCAGGCCTGACCGCTGAGCGCTGGCTTCGACTCGATAGAATACTGCGATGAGGATGCGCCATCCAGGTGATGGCGCTGGATCAAACATGGAGAACGCCTAAGTGAAGATCACCAAAGTCGAAGCCATTTATCTTCGGCAGAATGTTGTCAAAGAACAGTGCGATAGCGGGCAGGACGCCCTCATCGTCCGCATTGAGACGGACGCGGGCATTACCGGAATTGGCGAGGTGGACTCGAATCCGCTAGCCGCCAAGGGCATGATCGAGGGGCCGTTCTCGCACACGACGGCCACCGGCCTGGCCAACGTGCTGATCGGCGAGGATCCTTTTGAAACGGAGCGGCTGTGGCACAAGATGTACCGCGCCAATATCTACGGCGGCAGGCGCGGCGTGGCCATCCACGCGATGTCCGGCCTGGATATGGCGCTGTGGGACATCAAGGGCAAGGCGCTGGGGATGCCGGTGTGGAAGCTGCTGGGTGGCGGGTTCCATCGCGAAGAGAAGCTGCCGTGGGCGGAAGGCAATCGCCCGTGGAAGAACCAGCGCATCCGCTGCTATGCCAGCTCACTGTGGGGTCCGACGCCGGATGCCACGCGCGAGCTCGCCAGCCGCTACCGGGATCAGGGCTTCACGGCAGTCAAGTTTGGCTGGGACCCGATGGGGCAGGACGAGAGAACCGACATCGCGCTGGTCCGCGAAGCGCGCAAGGGTTTGGGCGAGGACGTGGACCTGATGATCGATGCCGGGCTGCCGTGGGACGCCAAGACGGCCATCCAGCGAGCCAAGGCATTCGAGCAGTACCATCCGTTTTGGCTGGAAGAACCCCTGCGGCCGGACGATTACGAAGGCTACGCCAAGCTGTCGGCGGCCACGTCGTTGCGCATTGCGGCGGGTGAGGAAGAGTCCTGCCGGGCGACGTTTATTGAGCTGATGGACAAGGGCCGAGTCGATCTGCTGCAAGTAGACCTGACGCGCTGCGGTGGCTTTACGGAAGCAATCAAGATTGCGGCGCTGGCCTGGGATCGGGGCCTGCCGGTGGCCAACCACGGCTTCACCACCTACATCAATGTGGCCGCCGCGCTGCACTTCCTGGCTTCGATTCCGAATGCCCTGATCTGCGAGTTTGTGGCCGAGGAAGAGACCAACCTGCGCGAATCGCTGACCAAGCAGAAGTTCCGGGCCAAGGATGGCTATCTGGACATTCCGGATGCTCCAGGGCTGGGGATTGACCTGGACGAGGATGCGATCGCGAAGTATCGCGTGGGGTAGGGCTGGGGCGAAAGTCGCGGTAGACCGCTTGCTGGCGCGCGGCTCGGTGGACGTTAGCGTTACCGAGCCGTGACCGCAAGGGAGCGGTCTTCAATGGCTAGGGTCGCGCAACAGCTAGGGCTTCAGGATCATCCAGAGCACGCCGCCCATCGTCATACCGGCACAGCCCAGCAGAATGTAGAGGATCCGGTCCACTTCGCGGCGCACGGTGTCGGCCACTACTTTTTTGTGCTCAACGAGCATTTCGGCGATCGACTCGGAGAGCGCCTCAAACTGCCGGGCCAGCTCCGGGTCCTGCGGAATGGAATGTGGCCGGACCATTCCGGCTGAGGCTTCTTCCGATGCCGCGCGGGAGAGCGCGCTCAAGTGGGGGTGGATCTGTTCTGACGGCGGCATGCGTGGACCTCAGGGGACGTATCGGCCAATCGTGGCGAGGTCTTGAGGCTGAGGCGGCGATGTCGTTCTAGCTGGCCGGCAGCAATTCTTTCAGCTTGGCGGCGAGTTCGTCGTAGGTCATTTGGCCGGGGTGGTAGAGGCGGACGATGCCTTTGCGGTCCACCAGCACCAGGGTGGGAGTGGTGGAGGAGCCGTAGTGGGCGAAGGTATCCGCGTCGATGATCACCGGCATCGGCTTCAACATGGCGTAATGCTGGTCCAGCACTTTTTGGATGTGCGCCTTTTCCTGCTCCGGCGTGGCATCTTCGCCGCGGTTGGCGTAGCCGTAGAGCTTGGTGGGGGCCACGATGGTTAAGCCCTTGGCGCTGAATTCGTCACGCAACTTGGCCAGGATCGGTGCCTGGGCTTTGCAATCGCCACACCAGTGGGCCCACAGGAAAACGATGGTGGGCTTGCCCATGTAGGCCCAGGTCTTGGCGGCGACCGGAGGTGCGGGGCGGCCTTCCAGTGTCAAGAGATTGAGATTCTTGCGCATGCGCGTCAGGATCGAGGTGGTGCCGTAGGTCTTGATCTCCTGATTGAGAAACGTCACCGCCTCGGAGCGTTTGCCGGTGGCCGCCAGCGCTTGCGCCATCACTTCCTGCGAGGCGCCAAAGGCGATGGGCAGGCGCGGTTCGGAGTCCATGGGGCGCTTCTTCAATTCGGCGAGACACTTGTCACGCGTCTGGGCGGCGAAGGTAGCGGCCTGGTCAAACTGCTTGTTGGCCAACGCGCCGCGGCCCAGCCAGGACATGGCTTCCAGGTACTCCGGCGTTTCACCACTGGCGGCCTTGAATTCGGCCAACAGACGCTGGGCCGCCGGGAAATCGGCCTTGTTGGCTAGCGCGCGGACTTCCGGGATGAGGGCGGCGGGCAGCGCGAGAGCGGTGCCTAAGATTGCCAGGACGAAACGCTTGAGCATGAACTATTGTCTCCTGATTACATCAGCATGAAGCCGCCGTCGACGGTGACGGTTTGGCCGGTCAGATACGAGGCCTGGTCGCTGGCCAGCATCAAAGCAATATTGGCGATCTCTTGCGGCTGGCCCAGATGCTTGATCACCTGACGGTCCATGAACAAGCCGCGCTTCGATTCATCTTTCCAAAAATATTCGCTCAACTGCGTCTGGATCAGCCCAGGGGCGATGGCGTTGGCGCGTACGCCCTTGGGGCCGAATTCGAGCGCGTAGCTGCGCGTCATCATGATCAGCGCGGCCTTAGTCATCGAGTAGAGCAGGCTCTCGGGTTGAGGCTTCAGGCCCGCCACGGAGGCGATGTTGATGATGGAGCCGCTGCCGCGTTCGCACATGCCCGGTGCCAGTGCGCGGACCAGGCGATAGACGCTCTTCAGGTTGACCTCCACCATCTTGTCGAACTGTACGTCTTCGAAGCCCAGGCAGGACCCTTGGGCGATGTTGGTGGCGGCATTGTTCACCAGAATGTCCACGGCCCCGGCGCGCTCCACCAAACGGGCGATGTCTTCATTGCGGCCCACGTGGCAGGCCACCGGGACAATGCCCGGGCCCAGTTCCTGGGCGACGGCGTCCAGCGTCTCCTGCTTGCGTCCACAGATGAAGACCGTGGCGCCTTCGCGCGCGAAGGTGGCGGCGATGGCTTTGCCTATGCCACGGCTGGCACCGGTGACGACGGCGACTTTGTCTTTGAGAATCATGGATGGTTTCCTTCCGGGTGGGGACGCTTGGCCGCGGGCGATGTCGGGTTGGGGGGCGGGGGCAAAATTGTCAACAGCCCGCTCCTGCTGGTCGCGGCTCGGAGTGGGCGTTGATTCGGTTGAATGACGCTGTTGCGCAGCTTGCTCATGCCAGCAGCTTCTTGGTGTAGGCGATGGAGCGTTCCAGGTCGTCGCGTTCCTTTTGGGCGGCTTGCTCCTTAGGCACAGCCGGGACCGTCAACGGCTGGCCGTTGTCGGCCAAGGCCAGGAAGCGGGCAAAGTTCCAGGCGGGGACGTTGCGGTAGCCTTCCCACCACTTGGGGTCCAGCACGGCAAAGGTGCGGGGGGCAGTGACGATTACTTCCAGCGAGAGCGCCTTGCCGGGGCAAAGCTGGCGGTACTTGCGGACCCACTCGTCGATGCCGACATTGCCCTCGCCCATGCGGCACCAGGCCACCGCCACGCCTTCCGGCACACGCCACAAGGCGGTGTCGCGGATGTGGCTGGTGAGCACGTAGGGGGCCAGGGCTTCGAGCGTGACATGCGGGTCCTCAATGGTCCACAGCGGGTTGCCGGAATCGAGCACGGCGCCGACGAAGTCTTTTCCCGCTTGCTCAATCAGCGTGCGCAGTTCCCAGCCCTGCATGTCGCCGCCATGGTTTTCGATGGCCAGCTTCAAACCGGAATCGAGCACGCGGGAGCGGACCGAACGTAGCACCTTCACGGTCTCCTCGATCCGGGCCTCGATGGACGGCACGCGATCCTGCATCATGCCGAGGAAGCAGCGCACGATGGGCGAGCCTAGCAGTTGTGCGGCGTGCAGCATCCGGGTGATCTGCTCTTCCGCGGTACCGGCCTTGGCGTCGAAAAACTTAGAGCCCGGGCAGATGGAGCGCATGCCGGCCTCGATGCGAATGCCCAGGCGGTCGGCGTGCGCTTTCACTTTCTTCAGGTGTTCATCTTCCAGTGACCCGAGGAAGCGGATCTCAGAGAAGTGGACCACTTTGGCGCCGAGCTTGGCGGAGTAGTCCAGATGCTCAAAGGCCGTGTAGCCGGAGCTACGGATGCTGAAGAGGTCGATTCCCAGGGGAGTATCAGTGGAGGCCATGGCAAGTGGAGCGGCCGCTACTGCGGCAGTAAAGTCCCGGCGGCGCATGCCCTCCATCATAATGGCGCGCGGCGGGAAATGGGGAGTGGTTACCGGCCGGCGGCGGCGGCAGCTTTCAGGACGGCGCGGTGTTCCGGAGTATCGCTGACAGCGCTGATCACCAATTTGTGGGTGCGCGAAATCATCATCGATTTGGGAAACAAAACCACCGCGGGCGCGGAGGACGCGGTGATGTGCAGGATCAACGCCTCCTTGGCCTGGACGGCGATATACCAGGTTTCCGGATGAGTAGCGTCGGCGGTGAGGGTGGCGGGGTCGGGCACGATGCGCTGCAGCTTCAGGACGGGCAGACGCGACTTGAGGCGCCCGGCGTGACCGCCCACTTCCAGGATCAGATCCGCCAACGCCACCGCTTCACCTGCATCGATGGGCAGTTGGAAGGGGATCATGCGCCCCAATCCTGGGTGCGGAGGAACTCCTTCAGAGGCCCCGCAAATTCGGGCCGCTGGAGAGCAAAGGCCACGTTGGCCTGCAGGAAACCCAGCTTGTCGCCGGCATCGTAACGGGTGCCCGCAGGCGTAAACACGTAACGCCCGATGATCGCCAGATTGCTGGGCGCATCTTCCATTTTGGGCTTCTCCACCAGATCGGTGATGCGGTAAAGTCCGTTCCCCAGATCTTCGGCCGCCACCACGCCGTAGGCCGAGATACGATCCTTTGGCACCTCCATCAGGGCAATGACGGAGGCTTGATATTGATCATGGATGTCCAGCAGTTGGCGGATACAGGGGGTTGCGGCCTGGATCACATCGTCCGGCAGCAGCACCGCGAACGGTTCGTCGCCCACCAATGGCTTGGCGCAAAGGACCGCATGGCCCAAGCCGCGGGCCTCCTGCTGGCGTGTATACGATACCTGGGCCAACTGCGATGGATGCTGGGCGATGGCCAGCAGTTCGTGCTTTTGGCGGGTCCGCAAGACGTGCTCCAGCTCAAAGCTGCGGTCGAAGTGGTCTTCCATGGGCGACTTGCCACGCCCGGTGATGATCACCACCTCGGGAATGCCGGAATCGACGATCTCTTCGACGCCGTACTGAATGATGGGCTTGTCCACCAGCGGCAGCATCTCTTTGGGGATCGATTTGGTGGCCGGAAGAAACCGGGTCCCCAAACCCGCAGCCGGAATCACCGCTTTGCGCACGGAGACTTGCATGTAGCTCTATTCTACCGGGCCGCCGGTTGATGGCGGCAGTCCATCAGGTACTAGGGCCGGGCCAGGTACCAATCTGCCGTCGTACGACACAAGCTTGCAGGGCGCACATGCTAGAATTCAAGGGTTATGGCCTACGTCATCGCTGAACCCTGCATTGGAACCAAAGACACCGCCTGTGTCGACGCCTGCCCCGTGGATTGCATTCATCCGAAAAAGGATGAAGCCAAGTTTGAGGGCGAAACAATGCTCTACATCGACCCGGTGGAGTGCATTGATTGCGGCGCTTGTGTTCCTGTTTGCCCGGTTTCGGCCATCTTCGCGCTGGACGACCTGCCGGAGAAGTGGTCTGATTTTACGCGGCAGAACGCCGAATGGTACGGCCGCTAGTCCTGGCTGCCTATTTCCGTACACGAATCTAGTTTTGGCGGCCGATTATCCCTTCGGCCACTCGATCAGCCCCATGCGTCAGCTTGGGGCTTTTTCGTATTGCCGCACAGGGGGCATGCGTGAGCTTGGGGCTTTTCGCGTCGATCAAGAAGCCCCAAGCTGACGCATGGGGCTTGAACAACGAGTGCTGTTACGGCCGGTACACGGCAATATTCGCGTCAGTTTCCTGTACCCAAACGGAGCTGACGCGGACCCCTTCGGGCATTCCCACCTGCATTTCCGTGGCGATGTAGTAGGCGAGGTTTTCGGTGGACGGATTTAGGTCATCAAAGGGCGGGATCTGGTTGAGGTTCTCATGATCAAACCGCTCCACCAGTTGCCGTAGCCGTCCTTTCAGGACGGTGAAATCCACCAGCAAGCCGAGCTCATTCAGCTTTTCCCCTTCGGCCGTCACCCGCACGCGGAAGTTGTGCCCGTGCAGCTGCGCACACTTGCCCTGGTAGCCGCGAAGGCTGTGGGCGGCGGCAAAACTGGCTTCTACAATTACTTCGAACATCCTCTTCCTCAGCTCTCAAAAAACTTCTCGACATCTTCGATCCGGGTCGAGAACCCGTAGGGCGGCAGACTGTCGAAAAACATCTGGCCGTAGCGGGTGCGCGTGATCCGGTGGTCGAGCAGCACCAGCACACCGCGGTCCGTCCGGCTGCGGATCAGCCGCCCGAACCCCTGCTTTAAGGTTAACGCCGCGTCGGGCACCTGGTATTCAGAAAAGGGGTCGCCGCCGGCTTCCCGGATCATCCGCAGGCGGGCGTCCACTACCGGGTCCGACGGCACGGCGAAGGGCAGCTTGTCGATGATGACGCAAGAGAGTGCGTCACCCTGGACATCGACGCCCTGCCAGAACGAACTGGTGGCGAACAGCACGCAGTTGGGTGTGGCTCGGAACTGTTCGAGCAGTGCGTTGCGCGGCCGGGTGCCTTGCAGCAGCACCGGGTACTCCAGATCCGGCACCACCGCATCGTGGACCGTCCGCATCTGCGCGTAGCTGGTGAACAGGACGAAGGCCCGGCCACGGGAATGTTCGAGGATCCGCAGCACCTCGCGGGCGGCCACCGTGGCGAACGCGGCATTGCGCGGGTCCGGCAGATGTTGCGGCACATAGAGCAGCGCCTGGTTCTCGTAATCGAAACTGCCTTCGACAGCCAGCGTCCGCGCCTGACGCAAACCCAGCCGCTTCTGCACATACTCGAAACCGCCGGCGACGGCAAGCGTGGCGGAGGTGAGCACGACGGTATCGATCTGGTCAAACAGGCGTTGGTCAAGCAAGCTGGAGACATCGATGGGCGTCGCTTGCAGGAAGCGGCCCCGGCCACGTTTCTCGATCCAGAAGACGTACTGCTGGTCACCGGATTCCATCCAGAACTTCACCTTGTCGCGGATGTCGCTGGCCCGGCGGACCAGCGGGATCAGCTCGTCGGGCGCATCATCGACCAGCTTCAGGATGGTCTCCACCAGTTCGAGCGAGATCAGCACATCTTCGTAGATCTCGCGATGGGTGGCGATCAACGCGGCTTGCCGCGAGAAGCCCTGGCGGCCTTCCTGCTCACCGAACAGGGAGAAGAACTTGGCGGCCCGGTCACTGGCAGCAATCAGAGCGCGGTCAATTTCGGGCGAACCGAAGTTCTTGCGGCGCGACAGATCGCCGATGTCGCGCATCAGGTCGTCGATCTGGTAATTCGAAATCGAAACGCCAAAGTACGTACCGGCCACGTCCTCAATCTCGTGCGCTTCGTCAAAGATCACGGCCGCATAATGCGGGATGACGCCGCCAAAGTCCTCCTGCTTCACCGCCAGGTCCGCAAAGAACAAGTGGTGATTGACGATGATGACGTCCGATTCAGCAGCCTTGCGCTGCAGCTCCGTGATGAAGCAGCGTTCGAACTGCGTGCAGCGCTGGCCGGTACAGCGTTCGCGGCGGGCGTCCAGCTTCTCCCACAGGCGGGACGTCTCGGGCAACGTTTTCAGCTCGGCGCGATCGCCGGTTTCGGTCTTCTCTTCCCACTCGCGGATCACCTTGAAGTCGGTGACTTCCTCCAGGCCTTCGAGAATCGGCTCGCGCTCGGCGTCGTAAACCTTCTGGCGGCAGAGATAGTTCTGGCGGCCCTTCATCAGGCAGACCCGCAGCGGAGCCGTCAGGTGCTGCTGAAGGAACGGAATGTCTTTGAAGTAGAGCTGTTCCTGCAGGTTCTTGGTGCCGGTGGAGACGACGACGCGCTTACCGGAAAGAATTGCCGGCACCAGATAGGCGAGCGTCTTTCCGGTGCCGGTACCGGCCTCGACAATCAGGTGGCGTTTCTCGTCGAGCGCGTTCTCCACCGCCTCAGCCATGGCCAATTGCCCGGGGCGGAACTCAAAATTGGGGTGCCATTCCGACAGTACTCCCTTCTTGCCGAAGAATTTCTTCGCCGAGATGGGTCGCCCTCCGGAATGAGAAACGGTGTCCGGCACTTCTATCCGCTAAATCTTGCGGTCCTTCCAGCTTCCACGGCGGAAGACGATGGCCGCCACTACCGCAAGCACTGATTCGCCAATGGTGATCGCCATAAAGACACCGCGTGGGCCCAGCCCCATGGGTTTAGCGAGCAGATAGGCCATCGGAATCTGGAAGGCCCACTGGCAGGCCATGTTGATCCAGGTGGGCGTCCAGGTGTCGCCCGCGCCGTTGAAGGCCTGCACCATCACCATGCCGAAGGCGTAGAAGACGTAGCCGTAGGCGATGTAGCGCAGGCAATCGACACCGGTGCTGACCACAAGCGGGTCGGTGGAGAAGAAGCCGATCATCGGTTCGGCAAAGGCGATAAACAGCACCGTGATGAAGCCCAGGAAAATGGCGTTGTAGATGCCGCAGCGCCAGACGCTGTGTTCGGCCCGGCGCGGGTGGCCGGCGCCTAGGTTCTGCCCCACCAGCGTGGCGGCGGCGTTGGAGAGTCCCCAACTGGGCAGGATGGTGACGATGATGATGCGGATGGCGATGGTGGTGCCGGCCATGGCCTGGGCGCCGAACATCGCCACCACCTTGATCATGGCGATCCAACTGGCATGGCCGACGATGAACTGGAAAACGCCGGGCAGGCCCACTGTCAGCAGCGTTTTCAGCACCGCAGGCTGCGGCCGGAAATGGGCTGCCGTCACCCGCAGCTGGCCACTTCCCGCAAATAATTGGCTCAACTGATAAGCCACGCCACAGCTGCGTCCGATAGTGCTGGCGATGGCGGCACCTTGGATGCCCATGGCAGGCACCGGACCCCAGCCGAAGATCAGCAGCGGGTCGAGAATCATGTTGACGACATTGCCGATCCAGAGGCTCCGCATGGCCACCGTGGCGTCGCCCGCACCGCGGAAGATGGCGTTGATCAGAAACAGCATCATCACCGCTGGAGAGCTCCCCAGGATCAGCCGCGTGTAGCCGGCGCCCGCCTTGACGACGCTGGGCGTTTCCGCCATCGCGAGCAGAATATCGGAGCCCCAGATGATGCCGATCGCGCTCATCACCAGCGCCAGAATGCTACCCAGCAGGATGCCCTGTCCGGCGGCGACGCGTGCGCCTTCGTGATCCTGCTCCCCGATGCGGCGGGCGACGGTGGCGGTCAGCGACATCGACAACCCGATGGCGACGGCAAAGACCAGGGTGAGGATGCTCTCGGTGACGCCGACGGCGGCAATCGCATCGGCACCCAGGGACGAGACCCAGAAGACGTTGACGATACCAAACAGCGATTCCATCGCCATTTCCAGCACCATGGGGATTGCCAACAGCAAGATGGCGCGGTCAATCGAGCCGGTGGTGTAGTCGCGGTGGGTGCCGCGCAACGCTTCACGGATCGACGGCCAGAATCCGGCGTCGGAGGCGGGTTGTTGCGAGGTCATACTCCAGTGTATTCGGCGCGCCCGGTTTCGCCTAGCTGGGGCGTAGAAGTTGGGGAGCGGGGAACACCGCTGGGTACCTAGCATTTTGCTAGCATCATAAGTTGAACGTGATCAGCAAGCCGCAACTGGTGGCCAGCGCATTGAGGCTAGACCAACTGGCACTGGCGATGGCTTGGTACCGAGTGGTGAAGAAAGCTCACTGGCAGAGCTTTGAAGATCTCCGCCACAGCTTCCGGTCCGCGGATCGCGTCGGACGGGTAACGATCTTCGATTTGGGTGGCAATCGGTTCCGTTTGATTGCTGTCATCAGCTATCCGGGGCAACGCGTGTACTTTAAGGCACTGCTAACCCACGCACAATACAACCGTAAGGAGTGGATGAAATGGGCCTAACTCACCGGATCGCGCCAAGCTTTCAACCAGGAGTATATGCGCAGCTGCTGGTCCAGGCGCTGCCGCGCATTATCGAGACTCCGCGGGATCATGATCAGGCGGTGGCCACGCTCGAGAAGCTCGACTTCCCGGAGCGTCAGCTCTCGCCCGAAGAGCAGGCCCTGGCCAAGTTGCTGGAGCGGCTGATTCTCGACTACGAGGAGCGTGTGACGGTGAACGTGCCCGATGCATCACCCCTGGAAGTGCTGAAGCTCCTGATGTCGCAGCACGGCTTGCGGCAATGCGACCTGCTTGAGGTGTTCGGCTCCAGTTCCGTAGCCTCGGCCGTGCTGAATGGCCGCCGGGCGATCAGCAAGAACCACGCGCGCAAGTTGGGCGAGTTCTTCCGACTGGACGCAGGGGCGTTTCTGTAGGGGTAGTTTTCGGCCGGCCTTTCTAATCCGCCAGAAGCTGATGCTTCGGCCAGCTACCTGCCTTCCGGCGCTACACTCAAGGCGGGACCCCCTAGGTCCGCCCAAGAGCAATAGGAAGCAGGCAGTAATGGCGAGTACCGGCATGGAATTGAAACCGGAGGCGGCGGCCCCTGCTCCTGCGCCTCCCATCGCGCCGGTCACCGACGCCCCGGCGTCAAGCAGTTGGCTATCTCGGGAAACCGTCGTCGCCATCATTGCGGCGGTGGGCATCGCCGCTTACTTTGCGGCTCGCTTCGGGCTCCACTGGCCGGAAACACAGAGTCGCTGGATTCTGCTTTCTGTACTCGCCATTGGCGGCACGCCGCTGATTGTCAGCCTGGCGCGCCGGATCGTGGCGGGTGAACTGGGCAGCGATTTGCTGGCGGGTATCTCGATCATTACTTCCGCCGTCGTGGGGGAATACCTGGCGGGTGCAATCATCGTGCTGATGCTCTCCGGCGGCGTGGCGATCGAGCAGTACGCCACGCGCCGCGCCTCCGCCGTGCTGAGCGCGCTGGCCAAGCGCATGCCCCGCATCGCCCACCGGCGGACCGCGGCGGGTCTCGAAGACGTCAGCCTGGACAGCGTGCGCCTGGGCGACCAGTTGGTGGTGCTGCCGCATGAGATTTGCCCGGTGGACGGCACCGTGGTGGAAGGCCGCGGCGCAATGGATGAATCCTACTTGACCTGCGAGCCCTACCAGATCTCAAAAATCGTGGGCGCGCCCGTGCTGTCGGGTGCCGTCAATGGCGAAGGTGCTTTGACGATTGCCGCCACGCAACTGCCAGTCGATTCCCGCTATTCCAAGATCATCCAGGTGATGAAGGAGGCCGAAAGCAACCGGCCGCAGTTCCGCCGCGTGGCGGACCGGCTGGGAGCCTGGTACACGGTGCTCGCGCTGGCCGTGGCGGGGTTGGGCTGGTGGCTGGGGAACGATCCGGCCCGGTTTCTGGCGGTGCTGGTGATCGCGACGCCTTGCCCGTTGCTGCTGGCAATTCCCGTGGCCATCATCGGCGCCATCTCGGCCGCCGCCAGCCGGGCGATCATTGTGAAGAACCCGGCGATGCTCGAACGAATTGGCTCCTGCCGGACGGTGATCTTTGACAAGACGGGCACCCTCACCTACGGCAAGCCTGCGCTCACCGAGACCCTCAGCGCGCCCGGCTTTGACACCACCGAAGCCCTGCGGCTCGCCGCCAGCTTGGAGCAATTCTCCAAGCACCCCCTGGCGGCCTCCATTCGAGAAGCTGCCGCAGCCGCCAAGCTGGCCTTGGTTGAAGTGGCGGAGATCCACGAGAAGCCGGGCGAAGGACTGACGGCCACCGCTGGCGCCCGGTTGATCCAGATTGTCGGCCGCAAGCAACTGGCCGGTCGACCCGAAGTGGCGGCCATGCTGCCCCCGGCCGCGCCGGGCATGGAATGCATCCTGCTGGTGGACAAAGCCTATGCGGCGACGTTCCGCTTCCGGGATACGCCGCGCAAGGAAAGCCGCTCCTTCATCCGGCATCTAGGCCCCAAGCATCAGGTGAACCGGGTGATGCTGCTTTCCGGCGACCGGGAGAGTGAAGTGGTTTATCTCGCCAAAGAAGTGGGCATCACCGAGGCTCTGTTCGGCCAGAGCCCGGAAGAGAAGGTGGCCATCGTCCGCCGGGAAGCGGCACTGGCGCCGACGATGTTTCTGGGCGATGGCATCAATGACGCCCCCGCCATGCAGGCGGCCACGGTGGGCATTGCCTTTGGGCAGAACAGCGATGTGACGGCTGAAGCCGCGGATGCGGTGGTGCTGGACGCTTCGCTCGGCAAGGTGGATGAACTCATCCACATCGGCCTGCGGATGCGGCGCATCGCCATGCAGAGCGCCGTGGGTGGCATGGCGCTCAGCATGATCGGCATGGGCTTGGCGGCCGCCGGGCTACTGACGCCCGTCGCCGGAGCGATCGCCCAGGAAGTGATCGACGTCGCGGCGGTACTGAACGCCGTGCGCGTGGCACTGCCTAGTAAAGACTTAGGCTCCGACGCCGGGTAGCGCTTACCGCAGCGCCGCGCGCAGGATCTTCTTGCGGAGGCGGATCGACTTGGGCGTCACTTCCACCAACTCGTCTTCGTTGATGAACTCGAGCGCCTTTTCCAGCGTCATCAAACGCGGCGGCACCAGGCGAATGGCTTCGTCCGAAGACGAGGCGCGCATGTTGGTGAGCTTCTTTTCCTTGACGATGTTCACCGTCAGGTCAGAGTCCTTGGCATTCTCGCCGACGATCATGCCTTCGTAGACATCGACGCCGGAACCGATGAACATGTCGCCACGCTCCTGCAGGTTGTAGAGCGCGTAGCCGGTGGCAATGCCGTTGCGGTCCGAGATCAGCGAACCGGTGGGCCGGAACGGGATGTCACCCTGCCACACGATGTAGCCATGGAACAGGCTGTTCATGATCGCGGTGCCGCGCGTGTCGGTGAGGATTTCGCTGCGCAGGCCGATCAGCCCGCGTGACGGCACTTCGAATTCGACCCGCACGCGGCCGGAGCCATGGTTGACCATCTTGGTCATCTTGCCCTTGCGCATGCCCAGCTTTTCGATGACGACGCCGACGAAGGCTTCGCCCACGTCCACCACCAGCAGTTCCAGCGGCTCATGCTGCTTGCTGTCGATCTCCTTGGTGAGGATCTCCGGTTTGATTTCGATCAGGATGGCCAACTGCAGTTCGCCGCGGCCCATCACCTTAAAGGCGTCCGGCCCACCGGCCTCTTCGACCTTGATCGAAACATTAGTCAGCAGTTCCTTATTCAGACGGTCCCGCAAGTTGCGCGAGGTGACGTACTGACCTTCGCGACCGGCAAACGGTGAGTTGTTCACCGAGAACGTCATCGCAATGGTAGGCTCATCGATCTGGATGGGCGGCAGTGGCGCGGGGTTTTCCGCACTGGTGACGGTCTCGCCGATGGTGATGCCTTCTACACCCGCGATGGACACGATGTCACCGGCCGACAGAGACATTTCGTCGATCCGCTTCAGGCCTTCAAACGTGTAGAGCTTGGTGATACGCGTCTTCTGGAAGCTGCCGTCCAGCTTGGCGATCGAAACTTCATCACCATGCTTCAGCGTGCCGTTGAAGATGCGGCCAATGGCCAAGCGGCCCAGGTAGTCGGAGTAGTCGAGGTTGGCCACCAGCAGTTGGAGCGTGGCGTCGGGATCGCCCTTGGGCGCGGGGATGTGCTTGACGATGGCTTCAAACAGCGGCTGGAGGGTGGTCGATTCCTCCTCCATGCTGTTCTTGGCGATGCCGTCCTTGGCGATGCAGTAGACCACCGGGAAGTCCAGTTGGTCTTCAGCGGCGTCGAGGTCGATGAACAGGTCATAGACTTCGTTCAGCACTTCCTGGGCGCGAGCGTCGGGCCGGTCAATCTTGTTGATGACGACGATCGGCGTCAGGCGGGCTTCCAGCGCCTTCATCAGAACGTAACGCGTTTGCGGCAACGGGCCTTCGCTGGCGTCGACCAGCAGCATGACGCCATCGACGATCTTGAGCGCGCGTTCCACTTCGCCGCCAAAGTCCGAGTGGCCTGGCGTGTCGCAAATGTTGATCTTGTGCCCGTGGTAGTGGACACCGGTGATTTTGGAAAGAATCGTGATGCCGCGTTCACGCTCCAGGTCGTTGGAGTCCATGACGCGGTCTTTTAGTTCTTCATTGGCGCGGAAGATGCCGCTTTGACGGAGCATCGCGTCGACGAGCGTGGTCTTGCCGTGGTCGACGTGCGCAATGATAGCGATGTTACGGATTTCGAGTGCTGACATTTCTTGAGGGGAACTTCTATGTTCGCACGTCTGGCAGCACGGATTCCAGCTTCTCTCGGAGTTGCTTGGCCAAACGGGGGGATTCGCCTCCCGTGGAGATAGCAATTTGTATGCGTCCGCGGCGCACTCGGGCGGGCACAATGAAGTCCCCTTCGTCCGGCGCGTCGGCCACATTGACCGGAATTCGGCGTTTGTTCGCCTCCGCAGTGACTTGCGCGTTCACCGCGCGGTCATTGGTTGCCGTGAAGGCCAGCACGGCGCCCTTTAGGTCGCCGGGGCGGTATTTGCGGACCTTCTGCTGAATGGGCAGGCCGGTCAAGACCTCCGGGGCAATTACCGTCACCAGGGCCCCGGCTTCGAGCAACCCTTTGGCCTTGCGCACGGCCACTGGACCGCCGCCAACGACGACGACGCGCCGCCCGCGCAGGTTGAGAAACACCGGATAATGCGTCACGCATTGATCCACACTGCTACCATCAATATTTGATGTCACGCATACCGTCCGACGTACGCCTGCCTTCGGTGGTCATCGTCGGCCGCCCGAACGTAGGCAAATCCACTCTCTTCAACACCATCATCGGACAGCGCAAGTCGATTGTGGGCGATGAGCCGGGCATAACCCGGGACCGCATCTACGGCGAGGCCACTTACCAACGCAAGCCTTTTGAGCTGATCGACACCGGCGGCATCATCCCCAACGATGCGGAGTTGATCCCGGCCAACATCTTGAAGCAGGCCCAGACGGCGCTCGAAGAGGCCGACCAGATTATTTTTGTGATCGACGGCCGCACCGAGATCACCTCCGCCGACCGCGACCTGGCCATCATGCTCCGCAAGCTGGGCAAGCCCGTGACGCTGGCCGTCAACAAGATCGACGTGCCCAAGCGGGCCAACCTGACCGACCAGTTCCACGAGTTCGGCTTCCGCCATGTGGCCGCAGTCTCCGCGGAGCATCGCCTGGGCGTGGGCGAACTGCTGGAGCACATCACGGAAGGCTTCCCCGAGATGGACGAGGAGCCGGAGCCGGACCCAGACAACTTTGAAGAAGGTGACGGCACCGAAGATGGGGCGGAGGGCGAGTCCGTGCCCGTGCATGAACCGCCGCGCCCGGTTCGAGTCTCCATCATTGGCCGCCCGAATGTGGGCAAGTCCACACTCCTGAACGCCCTGGCCGGGGAAGAACGGGTGATCGTCACCCCGATCGCGGGCACGACGCGCGACGCGGTAGATGAAACCGTGATCCGCGGCGGCCGTGAGTTTGTCTTTGTCGACACCGCCGGCATCCGGCGCAAGGGCAAGACGCACTTGATGGCGGAAAAGCTCAGCGTCGTGATGGCTCGCCGGTCCATCCGGATGGCCCACGTGGTGGTGGTGATCATTGAAGCCGTGGAAGGCGTAACGGCCCAGGATGCCACCATTGCCGGCTACGCGCATGAAGCGGGGCGGCCGGTGATCCTGGTGGTGAACAAAGTGGATGCCGTGCCCAACTTCAACCGCACTGAGTTTGAAGAGAGCGTGCGGTACCAAATGAAATTCTTGGAGTACGCGCCCATCCACTTCATCTCCGCCAAAAGCGGCCGCGGCGTTTCGAAGCTATTCGAGTTGATCCGGCACAGCTACGACGCCGCCACGCATCGCGTGACCACGGGCGAACTGAACCGCTTTGTGGAACTGCTCCACACCGAAACCGACGTCAAGATCAAATACATCACCCAGGCCGGCATCCGGCCGCCGACGTTCATTCTGTTCACGGAAGGCTACAAGCCTCTCCACTTCTCCACCGAACGCTTCCTGGTGAACCAGTTGCGCAAACGGTTCGGGTTTGAAGGCGTGCCGCTGGTGCTAAAAACCAAGGTCCGCAAGCCAACGCCGGGCGGGCAGCGGTAGCGCTTCGCGATTCCGGTCAGCGGTTCCTCGGGCAGGGATAAGTGACCGATCAATGGGCGACATTGGGAGGCCCAGGCGGCACCGGGAGCAATTGTAGCGTTCAATGATACGCTGGTTGCCCGGCGATGCTAAAACGATTACTCTTGTTTGCGATTCTGACTGGGCTGGCCTCCTCCTGCCGTAAAGTCGAGGCGCCGGAGGGCGTCTTGAAGGTGTTGACTTGGAACACTTTCAATCTCCCTACAATCGCAGGAGAGCAGGGCCAGATCAATCTCGACGAGAAGGAACGCGGCCGGTTGGTGGCCAAACTGTTGAAGCGGTCCGGTTACCAGGTGATCGCATTGAACGAGGTCTTCGATGAAACGGTGCGTGCCGCGCTGATCGAAGAGGCCGAGTCTGGCCCGGATGCTTTCCGGTTCGTTGTGGAAGACCTGGATGGCGGCGGCATGGAAGATTCTGGTTTGGTGTTGCTATCCCGGCTGGAGCCGATTCGATTCACGGCACCGGAGCCAACCTCAAATCAGCACGCCTCGTTGTTCAACCTGCCCGGTTTCGCCAAGCCATACCCGGGCACCGACGACTACCTGGACACTCGCAGTTGCGCGGCCATGGATGTCTGGTGGAAAGGTCAGCCGAACGACGGTGAAGTGGATTCCTGGGTGCCAGGAGCCAGCGCCAACTGCCTAATCGCGTTTCACCGCTATCGCGCCTGCACGAGCGAAGCACCGGATGGCTTCAATCTCGGCATTGGCGCGGAGTGCGATGCCGGCAAAGGTGTCGGCTATGTCCGTCTGCGCCAAGTCAACGGCCAAGAGCTCGACGTCTTCTGGAGCCACACGCAGGCTAGCCTGCGGCCGCCCGAGTACAGTGAGCCACCCAATTTCCTGACGAAACGCGAAGGTCAGCTGAAGGAACTGGCGGGCATGGTGAAGCAGTGGTCACCGATGGGCGAGCGTGACGCGGTGATCCTGGGCGATCTGAATGTCAACGGCGACAAGGAACTGGAAGACGAATACAAGAAGCTCATCCAGGCCGGGCCAGACAGTCTGTTGGGCGGAATTGGCTTCCGCGATCTCTGGGCAGAGTCCGCACCGAAAGACGACCGCGGCCTCACCTGGTCACACCGCAACGACCATGTGCCATCCAACACGCCGCAGGAGCGTTTGGACTATATCCTGTGGCGTGACCGGAAGGGCGACGACATGTGCGCCCAGCATCCTTTTGTCGAACGGAAGTTCGATGTGCTCCGGCCCAGTGGTGCCACCATCGATCTTTCTGATCACTTCGGCGTCGGTGTAGAGTTGCGGCCGCGTGATCGCGATCCGAACGGCAGCAGCGTCGAGCCGTGCAGCCCCAGCAAGGCCCGCACCGTCGAGAGCCTGCTGCCCAGTGCCGAAATGAAGGGCGCATTGCGCTCGCCCGGTGCCTGCCACTGGTTGCGTGTTGAACCCGGCACCTGGACCGTTACCAGCTACACCAGCGATCCAGTGCGCATCAGCGCTTGGCTGGCTGACGACATTTCAGAAGAGATCTCATTCTTCCGCGGCGATGCTGAGTTGGGCCACGTTGAGAAGAAAGATGAGGCACAGGTGGCGGTGGACAAGGGGTTTTATCTGAAGGTGTGCTGGTTGGACCCGAACCGCACGGGCGATTACCGCATCAAGATAGCTCCGAACGTCGGAGCCGACCCCGAGCATCCCGTGGTGTTGTCACTAAACCGTTTCTCAAAGGTGGCTTTTGGCAACCAATACGGCATGAATCCGACCAATCTGCTGTGGACGCTGGTGAAATTGCCGAGAACATTCTCGAAAGCACCGCACTCTTTGGACTCCGTCATGCTTGCGCACCAAAGCAAGGTCCGCGTGGGCACGGCACAGGTAGGCAGTTCACCGCCTCCGGTCACCTGGATTGCTGGCTTCGATGGGGTGTGGGGATCGAAGCCCGCCGGAGGTTTTGGCGGTGCCACCGAGACCGAGATGTTCTTCGTGATCGAGCGAGAGCCACCGGCTAACCCGGCGCAAGGCCTATCACTCGACTTCCGCGTGATCACCGACCACCAGGAGGTTCAGCTGAAGGTACTGGAGTGTATCGAACAGGAGGACGCAACCGGGGACGATCGCGTCCGCATGACGTACTCCGCCGACGGCAAGGTGCTCAAGATCATCGACCTGGGCGACTTTGACGAAGGACAGGATGTGAACCTTTCCGGGCACACGCAACTAGGCCTGAACTGGGTGAAGGGCGATGTGACGATCACCATCTTTGATCAGGATGGGTCTGATCTGAAGAACGACGTGACCAGCGGCAATGCCCTGGACAATCTGGGCACTGTCGTCATCAAGAAGCTGGACGGTGTACCACCCGCTAACCCACAGGTGAACAATGACAACGGAAAATTCACCCAGGACGGTGCCAACTACCGGCTGGACTACCGGCGGCGGCGCTAAGCTGATGCGAGAGGTCTAGTCGAACGACGGAATCGTCAGCCGCTCGCCGCCTTTGAGGGCGGACTGGTGAGCGACGATTCCTGGCGCGGTGTAGGCTAGCGCCTCATGCACATCCACCACGGGCTTGCGCTGCGCGAGGACGCTTTCGACGAACTCGTGCGTCAGGAACGTGTGTGAGCCTTCGTGGCCGCTAGAATGGCGGAGCGGCTCCGGCAGCAGGTCAGTGGACCACCACTTCACTTCTTCGTAGCGCTCCATGCGGGTGGCTTGGCGATTGAAGCCCCCGGAGTCTTTTTCGCGGCGGTCATTGGAATAGACCAGCGTGGGCGGGACGCCGTGGGGATGGCTCATGAAAAAGCTCATCTGGTCGCCGTACCATTGCGCGCGCTCCGTGCCACGATGCGCGCCTTTCCACCAGACGGCGACGCGGAAGCCGTGGCCGCGGTTGGTCTTGAACAGCGCGGTCTCGTTCCAGAAGGGGTTGCCGTAGGGGTTGTCCTTCAACGCGGGGTCGTTGTCGCCCCAGCCCAGGCAGGAGACTTCGGTGAGCCGCTCACCCGTGACACTGATCAGGTGGGCCGTGCAGTGGGTGGGGTAATGCATGGGCGGGAAGCCGTAGCGCCAGGTGCGCTGGCCGTCTTCGAAGAACAGTTCATCCAGACCCGCGTGGTGATACTCAGACTCGCAATAGTAAAGCTGACCGAACTTGCCTTCCCGATAGAGCTTCCGCGCCGAGATGGTGAGCTGCTGGAAGTAGCTGGTCTCGGCCATCATGTAGGTCATGCCGGTGCGCTTCACCGTGTCGGCGAGCTCACGGCATTCTTCGAGCGTGTAGGCGGCGGGCACCGCGGACAGCACGTGCTTACCGGCCTTCATCACTGCGACGGCGTGCTTGACGTGCAGTGGCGCGGGCGTGAACAGGCCCACCGCCTCGACCGCCTTGTCCTGCAAGAGCTGATCGAGCGATGAATAGGCCTTGGAGCAACGGTAGGTCTTTTGCAGCTGCGCACGCCGGTCTTCACGAAGGTCGGCGACGGCTTCGACGGTAGAGTTTGGGTGCTCGTGGAAGTAGAACGACGTGCCGAAGCGGCCGCCCACGATGCCCATCCGCAGCTTACGGTCCGCCGCCAGACCCGAAGTGGCACTGAGCGCGGCCAGAAAATCGCGACGGTTCAGCCCGGACATTACGCGCCCTTATGCTGGGCCGCACCCAGCGGTACGGTCTTGGGTTGAAAGCCGGCCTTGGCCAGCGCGATGTAGACCACAAAGCCCGTCAGGAAGCTGTAGACCACGGCCGGTTGCACGTTGGGGTAGCCGATGAAGGGCAAAATGCCCACCAGGAAGCCGATGGCCCAGGCGCCGTAGCCGGCAATGCTGATGCCTTCGCGCGGGCCCGCCCACTTCTTGCCCGACAGGAACCAATCTGCCGCCATGGCTCCACAGATGGGGCCGAAGGAGGCACCGACGATGGAGAAGAAGCCCACCAGGTTCGCCGCCACACCGGTCACCGCCAAGCCGACGGCGATGGTGACACCGACGAGAGTCGAGAGGGTGCGGGAGACGCTGGGGATCATGGTGGAGAAGCTATTGCCTGCAATGAAGGCGCAGAAGCAGGCCGGGACGATGGAGGCGACGGCGAACAGGGCGAACATCGCCGTGGCGAGGAAGCCGCCCATGGAGCCGATGACGGCGTGATGGTGGGATCGAGGCCCTTGGCTCCGGCGACGCTCAGCAGCGGCAGGCCACCGGCGTAGAGCACCGCCAGCGAGATGCCGACCAAGCCGCCCCAGCGGACGTCTTTCTCATTCCGCATGCCCATGCCGAAGTCGGTTCCGGCGGCGCCAGCAGTGGCGAAGAATCCGATGACCGCCTGCAAGATCAAGGTGAACGCACCCACCGGATCAGTGGGGGTGGCGTTGTAGGAACTGATGCCCGGGCTGGTCTTGTACAGCACCACGGCCAGCATCAGCAGCGGTATCGCATTCAGGAAGATCGCCGCGCGGGCCACGTACTGAATGCCCATGATGCCGATGGCGGCCATCGAATAGCTCCAGGCAATGGCGACCCCGGTGAACAATGCGGAGCCCGGCTCCGCCGGAGAGCCGATGGCTTGCAGGATGTACTTGGTGGAGAAGAACGCGCCGACCGCAAACCAGCCCACTTGCAGCAGGCCCATCAGCAGGCCCGGCATCAAGTAGCCGCCGGTGGTGCCAAACGTCGAAGAGCCGACGACGTAGAGCGGGTACCCGGTTTTCATGCCCAGCATGGCGGGCACGTAGTAGTAGAGGGCGTAGCTCAACAGTCCCGCCACGGCCAGCGCCGCCAGGCACACCACCAGCGGAGCGCGATCAATCGTGCCCGCGGCCATCTGCTGGTAGAAGGCCACCCAGAGGAAGACACCCGCGTAGCTGGGGGCGGTATTCAAGTACCAGGGCCCGCGGCTGGAGGCGGGGTTGGGGGACGATTGGGCCAAATATGCGGGCAATGCCATAGCGGCTTAAAACTATATCGCAGCGCGGAGCTTGCCGTGCGACTACTTCAACCCGAACATGGGCCCGCGCAGGTTTTTGAACGTGAACCGGGCCGGGTTGATGGCCGTGGCGCCGGGGGAATCGACCATGATGATTTTGGCCGACACGGGTTCATAGGCGGCGCGCGGGGCGATGGTGCCCTTGGCGACGAGAATGCGTTGCATCCGCGGCTCAATGCCAATGGAGGTCAACTGGCGGATGCTGTTGGGGCTGGAGCGGATGGTGGTGAGCACGAGATAGCTCTCCAGATCGCGCGTGGAGCCTTCCACCGTGATGACGGCGGTTAGCCCCAACTCAAAGTAGCGGTGGCCACCGTGGCGCACTTCCGGCTCCATGTAGGTGCCTTCGTGGAAGCTCCGTACCTTGCCGCGCACACGGACTGGCTTGCCGTGCATCGAATCGGTCTTGCCGCCCACTTCCATGTCGAAGCTGCCGCCGATGCCCAACTTCAGCGCCGCTTGCACCGCCGCCGGATCGGCCACGGTGAACACCCAGCCTTCCGCCTTCTGCTTCAGCAACTCGTCCAGGATGAACGTCGAATCACCGGCGGAACCGCCGCCGATGTTGTCGCCGGTGTCCATCAGCGCGACGGGGAACTTGGTTTCGGCCATGGCTTGCTTGACGGCCCCGGCGGAATCCGGGATGTTCAGCACCAGATAGTCCCGCTGGGCCCACATGATGTCACCGATGCGCTTGGCTTCACGATCGGCGAGCGCCTGGTCATTATTGGTGACCACCACCACTGCCGGGCCCATCCAAGGCACGTCGCTGTACTGATAGCCACCGGCGACGGTGGCGGCCAGCACCTTGGGGTTCTCACGTTCCAGCTTGATGGTCTCGTCCACCAGCGTCTTCATGGGTCCGGCGAAGGTGTTGTGGTAGATGATGTTGTAGACCATTGGCGGCTTCACCATGGCCTGGGTTGGCTTCACCGTGCCGTTCAGCATCCCGGCCATGATCTTGGCCGCCTGCAGGCCGCGATCCTTGGTGTCCAAGTGCGGCGTCTGTTTGTAGCCCACCAGCGCGTCACACAGCTTTACGATGTCGGGTGAGATGGCGGAATGGTAGTCGTGCGTCAGGACGATGGGGATCTTGGGAAAGGCCGTGCGGACGCGGCGCATGATCTCTTCATCGCCCTGCGGGTAATGCTCCGCCACCAGCGCGCCGTGGAGCGCCAGCAGGATGCCGTCCAGCTTGCGGGGGGCAGCCTTCAGTTGCGCGATCAGGTCGCCTGTCAGCTTCTCGAAGGCCTCTTTGGTGACCGGGCCCTTGGGCGTCGCGGAGGCGAGGAACGTGGGGTAGAGTTCAAAGCCCGCCGCCTGTCCGCCCGCCACCATGCCGCCCACCTCGGATGGCGTGCGCGCCCAGGTGACCAGCTTGTCCTCGCCCTTGAACTCAAGATAGCTCCAGTCTTTCAGCTCGGTCTTTTCCGAGTTGAAGGAGTTCGATTCGTGCATGATGCTGCCGATGGCGACAAGCGGCTTCACTTGGGGCGAACGGGTCTGGGCCATGGCTGATAGCGTGACAAAAAACGCGGCGGCAAGGCAGGGGGCGATTCGCTTCACGGTTGAAAGCTCCTTTTCGGCGTGCCCTGAGTTTCCGGCGTGCACAGGGGCATGCAACATATCTATCATCGTTGTCATGCTGACGAGAAGAGCCTTTCCCGGAATTTGTGCGGCGGCAGTGGGCACGGGGGCCGCGGCGACCTCTGCGGACGCTGCCACCGCCCGGCCTCGTGTGGCCGCGATTGTGACGGAGTATCGTTACTACTCCCACGCCGACGTGGTCTGCGGGCGCATCTTTGACGGCTATGCCGTGAACGGCAAGCGGCAGGCGCCGCGGACGGACATTGTGTCGATGTTTACGGCGCAGACGCCGGAGAACGACATGGCTCGCGAGCTCTGTTCCCGCCACGGCATCCCGCTCTACAAGACGATCCGGGAAGCGCTGACGCTGGGCGGCTCGACGCTGGCAGTCGACGCCGTGGTGTTCATCGGCGAACATGGCAGCTACCCCACGAATGAGTTGGGGCAAAAGCTCTATCCGCGCTTTGAGCTGTTCAGCGAGGTGCTGGCGGTCTATCGCGACAGCGGCCGGAGCGTGCCGACGTTTTTTGACAAGCATCTCTCTTATTCATGGGAGAAGGCGAAGAAGCTCTACGACGAGGCGGCGGCGTTGAAGGTGCCGTGGTTTGCCGGCTCGTCACTGCCGGTGACGGTGCGCATTCCGGACGTCAGTTTTCCGGTGGGCGTTGAGGTGGAGGATGCCTGCGTGATCGGCTTTGGAGAGGCTGACGCCTATGGCTTCCACTTGCTGGAAGTGCTGCAATGCATGGTGGAGCGGCGCAAGGGAGGCGAAACGGGCGTGGCGGCGGTGCGCATGGTGGAGGGTCCGGAAGCGGCCCCCAACAATGACCCGTTGGCCGAGGAAGCAATGGCGTGCCAGCCGGGCCGCCGGACCAACATGGCAACACGTCAGCCGATCCGCTTCGACATTGAGTACCGGGATGGCCTCAAGACGCGCGTCTACATCTTGAATGGCGCGGCGCAACACTTTACGTTTGCGGCCCGGGTGCGGGGGCAGTTGAAGCCACTTTCGTGCCTGTTCAACATGAGCCATGAGACCCGCCCGTTGCCGCACTTTGACGGCCTGGTTTCGCGCATTGAGGAGATGTTTGTCACTGGGCGTCCTCCCTACCCGGTGGAGCGCACACTGCTGACCACGGGCATCCTGGCCCATTTGTTCGACTCGAAACTGAAGCGCTACCAGCGCGTCGAGACGCCGGCGCTCGGGATCCGGTACACGCCGACGGACGGTTGGCACCAGAGCGCCTGAGGACCAGCCCATGCGTGAGCTTGGGGCTTGCTCCATAACCGCGCAGAAGCCCCAAGCTGACGCATGGGGCTACACGGGAAGTAGTCACTCAAGAAACAGAAGGGCCGTTGCACCAACCCCGAAGGGATGGCACAACGGCCCTGTTTTCTTGCTTCCGTCGCCGGAGCTTAGAACGCCAGGCGCAGCCCGAAGCGCATGGTGCGCTGCGGAGACTGGCCGGTGGCGGCGGCGGTGATGGCCATGAAGTTGGCCGGGTTGGACACGTTGGCGTTCGGGTTGTTGAGCGCCGGCGTGTTGGTCCAGTTCAGCGCTTCACCACGGAACTGGAGGTTAAACCGTTCGGAGATGGTGAAGCTGCGGAAGACGCCCAGATTGGACGAGACCAGCCAAGGGCCACGGATCGCGTTCAGGCCCATGTTGCCGAAGCGGACTTCGGATACGGGACGGAAAGCAGTGGTGTCGTAGAACGGAGCGCCGATACCGACGCCGCCCAACTTAGCCACATTGGCATTCACCTGGTCCGCCACTTGCGTGTTCTGCGGAGCGTTCAGCGAAGAACCGTCCGCCGAAACGATGAACGGCAGGCCCGTGTAGAACTGGAACGTCGGGTTCAGCTGCCAGCCGCCCAGAATGAAAGCGCCGGGGCCGGAGGTGACGTACTTACGGCCCTTGCCGAAGGGGAGTTCCCAATTGGCTGCTGCCGTGAAGGTGTGCGTGCGGTCAAAGTCCGCCACGGCCTTGTTCTTGGAGAACTGGCTGGGGACGTAGAAGCGCAGGCCGTTGTCGGAGTTGCCGGCGTTGATGCCGATCGACTTGGACCACGTGTAGTTGCCGGTGAAGAACAGGCCGTTTGAGAAGCGCTTGGTGATGTTGTTCTGCCAAGCGTCGTAACGCTGATTCGCCATCGGGATGAAGAACTGGCGCGAAGTCTGAACGCCGAACTGCTGGAACAGCGGACGGCCCGCCGCACCGGCACCGGGGACGAGACCGGCATTGGCCTCGAAGTAGGTGACGGCCTGACGGATCGAACGCGTGCCGACGTAGCTGGACTGCAACACGAAGCCCCAGCCCAGTTCACGCTGAAGGGTGAAGTTGTAGGACTGGATGTAGCCACGGCGGAACCGCCCGGCCTGCAGCGAGTTGGTCGAGATGGTGTTCGGAATACTCAAGACACCCGTCGAGAGATTCGGCAGCGTCGCCGCCGGAATACCGGACGCGAGGCTGATCGGAACGCCAGTGGGAGTGGCACCAATGAACGAGTTGGTCTGGATATATTCATCCACGATAACGGCCGGGAAGGGGCTGCGGATCGGACGGCTGACCGGGTACGGATCGTTGGTGATGCCATAGCCCATGCGGATCACGGTCTTCTCCGAAGCGCGATAGGCCATGCCGATGCGAGGCGCAAACATCATAGGTGCGGCGGTGGTGCCCGCGTTGCGCGGCACACTGCCACGACCGCCGATCAGCACCTGGTTGGTGGTCGGATCGTAACGCTCGATACCAAACTCGCCGCGATTCATGATCGGGAACCGTTCAAACCGGGCACCGATGTTGAACGAGAGCTTGCGATTGACGGTCCAGTTGTCACGAATATAGTAGCCCTGCTGGAACTCACGGGTACGCATCGGGTCATAATTCTGGTACGCCTTGCCCATACTGCTAGCCAAGCCGAGCAGGTAACCGGCATAGGCGTTGTACTGGTTTGAGGCCGGTGCTCCAGTGGCATTCAGGCCGGTGATGCCGTTGGACGTAAAGTTGAAGCCGCCACGAGGAGACCAGCCACCGAGTTCCGGCTGCCAGTGATTCATCTGGAGGCTGATCAGGTCGACGCCCACGCGGATATTGTGGGCACCCTTGGTCCAGTTCAGGTTGGCCACATAGGTGAACGTGCGGTCATCACGGACCACCGGGCTCCAGGTGTTCGTGTTGCCCAACGCGGTGTACCCATTGAAGTTGAAGACCGGAAAGCCAGACTGGCGGACATCCGCACCGTTGGTGCCGGGGATCCTTAGAACATCCGTACCGATGTTCTTGCCGAAATCCGGTCCATTGGTGTCATGGTGCATCAAAACGCCACCATAGTTGGCATCGAACAGCAACGTGGGCGAGATGACATAGCTGATGCCGCCGCCGAACAGGTCCGTCTTGTTGTTGCTGTTGCCAATACCCGCCGCGCCCGCCGCGCCACCGGGATAGCCACCCAGCGCTTCGCCCAGCGGCACGCCGGAGATAACCGGGGCGATCATGACGCTGTACTTTCCGAAGACGTTGGTCTTGGAGTTGGGCGTCCAGTTCATTTTGGCGTCCACCATGTCTCGCTTGAAGTAGTAGGGGACGGAAGCGAAGTAATTGTTCAACTGGCCCGTACCCGTGTTCGGCAGCGGTACCAAGTTGCGCAGCGTCACCGCTTGCGGACTGAAGCGCGAAGCAGGAACCTGGTTATTCGGGAACTGCGTGCGGTTCTGACCCAGGTTATTGCCGGTGGTCGGATCGAAAATCGTGGCTAGGCCGTCGAAGGAGCCCCCACGCACTTGGGAAGTGGGAACGCTCAACAGACCATTGCCGCGCTCGGCGGTGGTGGTGCCTTCCCAGGAGGTAAAGAAGAAAAGCTTGTCCTTCTTGATGGGGCCGCCAAAGGCACCGCCGTACTGATTGTCAATACGCTGCGGGGTGCCCGGTCCAGCCGGAGTGTTGGGATTGAAGAAGAGGTTCTTCGCGCCCCACAGGTGATTCGAGTGGTAGGCGAAGACCACACCCTTAAACTGGTTGGTTCCCGACTTGGTGATCACGTTGACTGCGGCTCCGCCGGCCATGCCCTGTTCGGCATCGAAGCTGTTGGTGGAGACGTTCACCGTCTCGATCGATTCCAGCGGCGGAACGTACAGGGTGTGGTGGGGCAACCAGGGCATCACCGTGCCCGCGCCATCAATACGGGTATTGTTCGAGTTGCGGGACGTACCGTTGACGTTGGTGGTCAAGGCGCGGCCGGGGGTGTCGCTGGAGGCATTCTGGAACGCCGACGGCGTGGAACCCGGGATGAAGTCGATGATGGTCTGGAAGTTGCGGTATCCGCCCAGGGCGATTTCCGTCAACTGCTTGGCACCGACGTCGGTGTGGATATCCGACTTGTCGGTCTGCAACTGCGCGGCTTCCGCGCCGACCGTGATCACTTCGCTGACGTTACCGACCTTCAGGCCAGCGTCGACGCGGGAGATGTTGTTGGCCACGATCGACAGCTGGGTGGTCTCAAAGCTGGAGAACCCGGCGGCGGTGATCTTCAGGTCGTAGGTACCGGGAGGCACGTTGCGGAACTCGTAAGCGCCGCGGTCGTCGGCTTTGGTTTCCTGGGTGAACCCAGTCGCCTTGTTCGACAGGGTCGCTGTCGCACCCGCCACCGCACCCTGCTGCGGATCCGTCACATTGCCTACCAGCGTGCCGTAGAGCACCTGAGCGTAGGCGGAAAGCCCGGCTAATGAAAGCACGAGCAGGAGAGCGCAAAAACGCGCTAGAACCATATAAGCCCCTTCCTTCAACTGAAATTGAAGTCGCAAAATCCCATGGCTGCGAAAGAGCAGCCCTCTAGCGATTTTGCGCCGACGATGCATCTGAGTCAAGCGTTACGCGAACTTTGTAAAATCTTATGAATTTCAGTAATGGGCCGCACGCCCGGTACGCGTGCAAACTATTGAAAAATATAGGCTCGCTCGGCTTTATCACAAACGCGATACTGAAATCGGTAGCGCGTTGTGAGGCCTCGAGAATCGCTATTCCACAGTGACAGACTTGGCCAGATTGCGAGGCTGATCGACATCGCAGCCCAGGCGGACGGCAATGTGATAGGCCAGCAGTTGCAGCGGCACGATCTCCAGCAGCGGCAACAGGATCTCATCCGTGGGTGGGACGCGGATGACGTGATCGGCCACTTTGCCGATCTCCTCGTCGCCTTTGTTGGCAATGGCGACGACGATGCCGGAACGGGCCTTTACTTCCTGGATGTTCGAGAGCGTCTTCTCGTAGCGTTGGCGGCCTTCGGCGCTATTGGGGTCGTAGGCGCACAGCACCACCACGGGCAGACTTTCGTCGATCAAGGCATTGGGGCCGTGCTTCATTTCCCCGGCCGGGTAGCCTTCAGCGTGGATGTAGCTGATCTCTTTCAGCTTCAGCGCGCCTTCCAGAGCAATCGGGAAATGGATGCCGCGGCCCAGGAACAAGAAATCCTTGGCGCGATGGAGGCGCTTGGTGAGCTCCTCGTAGATATCCTCTTCCGAGAGAATCCGTTCCATCTTCGAAGGCAGCTTCAGCGCTTCCTGCGTCAGCCGCATCGACTCTTCATCGCTGAGCACGCCGCGCACCTGGCCCAGGTAGACGGCCAGGACAAAGAGCGCGGTCAATTGGCCGGTGAAGGCTTTGGTGGAGGCGACGCCGATCTCGGGGCCGGCGTGGGTCATCAACGTCCCCGCCGCTTCGCGCGTGATCATGGAGCCGATGACGTTACAAATGGCCAGCGTTTTGGAGCCCTTCTGCTTGGCTTCACGCTGAGCGGCCAGCGTGTCGGCGGTTTCGCCGGATTGCGAGATGACGACGGTGAGCGTGTCAGCGGTGATGATCGGGTCCCGGTAGCGGAACTCGCTGCCGTAATCGACTTCCACCGGGATCCGCGCCAGCTTCTCGATCATGAACTTGCCGGCCAGCGCCGAATGCCAGCTGGTGCCGCAGGCGATGATCTTGATGGACTTGAAGTTCTTAAACTCCTCCGGCGTGATGTCCATCTCGTCCAAAAACACGCGGCCGGTTTCCTGGCCGATGCGGCCCAGCATGGTGTCCCGGATGGCGCGCGGCTGCTCAAAGATCTCCTTGAGCATGAAGTGCTTGTAGCCGCCCTTCTCCGCCATGATCGGGTCCCAGAGGATGTGCTGGAGTTGGCGGCGGACGGTTTTGCCCTCAAAGTCGGTGAGGTGGACGCCGTGGGGCGTCAGGATGGCCATGTCGCCGTCCTGCAGGAAGAACATGTCGCGCGTGTGGCTTAAGATGGCCGGGATGTCGCTGGCGACGAAGTATTCGTTCTGGCCAATGCCGACGACGACGGGCGGACCTTGACGGGCGGCGACGATCTTCTGCGGGTCCAGCTTGGAGATGACAGAGATCGCCAGCACACCGGTGATGCGCTTGACGGCGGCCCGAACGGCCTCTTCCAGGTTGCCCGTGAAATACTTCTCGATCAGGTGAGCAATGACTTCAGTGTCGGTCTCGGACGCGAAGACGTGGCCTTCGCTCTGCAGCTCATGCTTCAGGGTCAGGTAGTTTTCGACGATGCCGTTGTGGACGACAACAATATTGCCCTTGGAATCACGGTGCGGGTGGGCGTTCTCTTCGGTCGGCCGGCCGTGGGTGGCCCAGCGCGTATGACCAATGCCATACAAGCCATCCATGGGGCTGGCCTGGATGACGTCTTCCAGATTGCGCAGCTTGCCGGAAGCGCGGCGGACGGACAGGTTATCCTGACCATTCAGTACGGCGATACCGGCCGAGTCGTACCCCCGGTATTCCAGCCGCTTCAATCCATCAAGGATAATGGGGACTGCTTTCCGATCACCGATGTAGCCTACGATTCCGCACATATGCCCTTATTCTAGCCTCTGGGAGTTCATCGGCTGTTTCAAACCAATCATGAAGAATACAAATGTAAGAGATTTCACGACACCGTTCAACGAATTGTTGGGGATCAAGGTGACGGCCACCCACAAAGACGGGGTGACGGTGGTCTGCCAGTTCCGCGAGGACTTGCGGAATGCCTGGGGTACGCTGCACGGCGGGGTGACCGCCACGCTGATCGACGTTGCGGCCGGAGTGGCCACCATGCACGTCACCGGCAAGAGGGCGACCACGGTCAGCCTGAAGCTGAGCTACTTCCTGCCGCTCACCGAAGGCAAGGTGACGGCCCGGGCCAAGGTGTTGCGGGCGGGAAGTTCACTGACCGTGGCCAGCGTGGAGGTAAAGGACGCCAAGAAGCGGCTGGCGGCGTTCGGGATGGTGACGTATAAAATTCTGGGCTGAGCCCTTACGGCCAGCCCGAACACACTTGCAATACGGCTATTCGCAGGGCTTAGGCACTGGCGCAAGCACCGCCCGGCGGACCGTGGTCCAGCCGGGACCGGATTGAGACATGCGCGTCAGCGGTGCCAACTGATCGGGCCGGTGGAGACGCTGGCTGAAGCCGCCGGAGCGCGGCGGATCGACACGAGGCTCATAGAGCAACACGTAAGCGGATACGTCGTAGCCCACGTGGACTTCATGGTTGACTTCGCCTTCACCCACCAGATCACAATCGAAGCCGATGACGCCATCGGGGCTTAGGTGCGGCGTCACCGATTCAACGGCGATCTGAAACGTCATGTCCGTGCTGGCGCTGATATCGCGCAGCCGAGCGGTGGCGGAAACAAGGGTGTTCTCCAGGTACCAATCGTACTTGGACTGCTGGAAGCCATCGATGCGGAATCGGGTCTCGAACCGGAATCCGGCGCGCAGGCCGCCGCGGCCGGGAGTGGGTGGCGTGGCCACGGCTCCTCCGGCGCAGCGCAGGAAGGCGAGCGTATTGCAGGGGTCCGGACCAGCGGCGGGGATCCGGATGAATTCCGTGAAGACAGGTTGGGGAACCGGGTAGATGGGCATGGCTACCGGATCACCGCGCGGGCGGCGGCGAAATCGACGCCATTGGCTTCGGGTTCCACATTGCTCAAGAAGACGGGCCGCGGTCCGGACACTTGGACGAAGGTGGCACCCGCCCGCTGCAGCGTGGGGCCGGCATCACAAGTGACCCGCAGCGGCAGCGCGAAGGGGCAGCCGTCGATGGTGTAGTCGACAAAGCTATCCAGGTCGTCATGCCGTACCTCGCCAAACCGGGCGGCGGCCAGGGGCACCAGTTGTTCAAAGGAGAAACCGCCCGCCGGGATGGAATCCACCCGGTTGGCCGTTACGCGAAACCAGGAGGCCACTTCAGCCGCGGGAAACTGGCGGGCATCCAGAATGTCGTGCGGGAGGCGGATGGTGCCCGAGATCCGGGCAGCGGCCTTCACGACGTGGGCGACGATCTGGTAGCTGAACCGGTGGAGCCAGGTATCTTCCCCACGCAGCTCCGTCATCACCCGCAGTTGCAACTGCCCCGTGGCCGGTTCAACTTCCACGCGAGCACTGCTGAGCGTGAAGGTGAAGGCGGTCTCATCGTTGCCGATGCTGGCCAACCCGACCTCCGCCACGGCCGATTCCAGATGCGACACCACTGGACCCAGCTTGACGATCACCTCGTTGCGGTAGGTCTCTTCATCGTTATTGACGCGAATCTCCGGCCGCGCGATGCCCGAGAAGATCATCATGCGGCGGCTCGGTTCGCCCAGCAGGACTTCCAGCGTCGAGGCCGAACCGACCTGGTCGGCATTGCTGGCGTTAAGAACGGTCAATTGGGGTGTGCTCCATAGACATCCAGCGTACGGCATTGTTGGAGACGGCGCCCGCTTTATACGGAGGCACCTGCGTGGCGTAGAGTATCAGGCATGATGCGCCTGAGCTGGCTGCTGTGGACCGTCTCGACACTGGCGCAGGAGCGTTTGGCCACGGGCAGCCTTTTGGTAGCCCGCCATGAGTTGACCGATCCCAACTTCTCCACCTCCGTCGTGCTGGTGGTGCGGCATTCAGAGGAGGGGGCAATGGGGTTGATCCTAAACCGGGCGACCGAGCGCGAGGTCTCCTCCATCATCAGCGACCTGAAGGGGACGGTTTATCAGGGCGGCCCGGTGAGCCCTCGCCAGGTCTATGCCCTGCTCCGGAGTCCGAAGAAGAAGCCCGACGAGAAGGCCATTGTGGATGACGTCTACCTGATGAGCGAGCGCGCGCAGCTGAACTCGGCGCGGGAGTATCGGGTGTTTCAGGGCTACGCTGGGTGGGGTCCGGGCCAGTTAGAGAACGAAGTACGGCTGGGGGCGTGGCATGTCGTGGCGGCCACCGCTGAACTGATTTTCGCCGTGGACCCGGAGAAGCTTTGGTTGCGGCTGATCGAGCGGACGGAGCAGCGTGTCGCTGGCGCCGGAACTACTCTGCCTGAGATGGGGCGGCCGCAGATTCAGCCAGGGCCGGAGCGGTAGGCGCGGTCAGAGTTTGGGTGGACTCCTTTAGTTCGACGCCTGTCAACTGCCGCGTCAAGGCCGCCTGGATCAAGGCCATCGTGCGGCGCGCGGCCAGCGGGATATCGAGGCCTCCCCCACGAATATTGGAAATGCAGTTGCGCTCCGCGTCAGTGCGGCCCACGCGGGGTGCATAGGTGAGATAGACGCCCAAGCTATCGGCGGCGGATAGGCCGGGGCGCTCGCCGATCAGCAGTACGACCAGACGCGCCTGCAGCCGCTCGCCGATTTCGTCACCGATCGCCACACGGCCTTGCGAGACCTGGATGACGGGGCTGACGGTCAGCTGCGCTTCGGCCAAAAGGTTCCGAAGTGCGCCCACCAGTGGACCGGCATGGTGCGCGACCGCCAGTGGCGACAGGCCGTCGGCGATGACCAGCGCGACATCAAATGGCCCGGCGGGCAGCTCAGCGTCATCGGCCAAGCGACGTCCCAGGTCCGGCCGGAGCAGGTATTGCTGACGGTCCTGGCAGCGGCTGTGAACATAGCCGACCGGGGGCGGAATCATGGGCCATCCACCGTCAACGTGAATGGCGTCGCGAGCCGCCGCGTGGGCCGCGCGCAGGGCCAACCAATCGCGGGTGGTCAACGATCCGCCCGCCCGTTCCAGCCCGATCCGGGAATCGGTCAACGCCCGCAGGCGGGTTAAGAGATCATTCGCCATTCCCGCTCCGGTTCTCTGGTCAGCCACTCTTCAAACTCAGGTGCCGGCTTCAGCCCCAGCAGTTGCCGCACATAGAGCGCGTCGTGGAACGACGTTGACTGATAGCTCAACATCGTGTCATCGCCGCCCGGTACGCCCATCACGAAGTTGCAGCCAGCGGTGGCCAGCAGCGTCAGCAGCGTGTCCAGATCATCAAAGTCTGCTTCAGCGTGATTGGTGAAGCAGACGTCGCAACCCATCGGCAGCCCCAGCAGCTTGCCGCAGAAGTGATCTTCCAGGCCGGCGCGGGTGATCTGCTTGCCGTTGTAGAGATACTCGGGACCAATAAAGCCGACCACGGTGTTCACGAGCAGCGGCCGGTAGCGGCGCGCAACGGCGTAGGCTCGGGCTTCCAGCGTTTGTTGATCGACGCCATGATGCGCGTTGGCCGAAAGTGCGCTGCCTTGCCCGGTCTCAAAGTACGTCACGTTGTCGCCCACGGTGCCGCGCTTGAGTTCGAGCGTCTGTTGCCAGGCCTCATCCAGGAGCTTGAGCGAAATGCCG
>JAPKYX010000012.1 GCA_026394075.1 Acidobacteriota bacterium | reverse complement strand
GCGGTGGGCACGGTGAAGGTGGAGAAGCTGCCGGACTTCACCAGCTTCTTTTCGTATAGCGCGAAGAAAAATGTCTTGTCCTTGATGACCGGGCCGCCGGCGCTCACGCCATATTGGTGCTGCTGCAGCGATGCCTTGCGGCCGTTGTTGCGGTTGAGGAAGAAGTTCTTGGAGTCGAGCGCGGAGTTGCGCAAAAACTCAAAAGCTGAGCCATGGAACTGGTTGGTGCCGGACTTGGTGAGCATCGTCACCTGCCCGCCGCCGGAGCGGCCGTACTCCGCCGTGTAGGAATTGGTCTGGACACGGAATTCTTGGATGCCTTCGACTGAGGGGATGGCGGAAGCGCCATAGATCCCCTGAATGTCGCTTTGCACCATTGCCGTCACGCCATCCAGCTGAATGTCGTTCTGCGATTCCTTGCCGCCGTTGATGGAGAAGCGGATGGTCGAAGTGAAGAAGTCGCTTTCGACGTTGTTGGGCGTCGAGGGCGTGATGCCTGGCACCAGCCGGAGCAGGGAATAGATGTTCCGGTTGTTCAGCGGCAGATCGACGATCTTCTTGTTCTCGACCACCGTGCTCAGCGTCGCGTTCGAGGTTTCCAGCAGCGGGCCGGTGGCGGTGACTTGGACTTGCTCAGTAACGGAGCCGATATCCAGCTTGATGTTGACGGTGGCATTCTGCTGCGTGGAGAGCCGCAGGGATTCCAGGACGTAGGTGCGAAAACCGGTGGCTTCAGCGGTCACGCGGTAGGCACCGGGCGTCAGCTCGATGACGCGGTAGACACCGGACGAATTTGTTTCGGCCTTGAAGTCCTGATTGCGGGAAACGTCGGTGATGGTGATCTTGGCACCGGCCACCGCCGCGCCGCTGGCATCGGTGACGGTCCCCGATATCAGTGCCTTGGAAGTCTGGGCAGTGACCGGCGAAATTGCGGCCACCGCGATGAGAAATGTCGTACACCGGACTCTCGACATGGAACCTCCTGCTCTTGCCTGACTCAAAACTGGAACTGCATTCGGGCGGCGTCAGCCCCAGTACCGCCCGATTGGGTCAGGCACCGCGTGCACTATATCAGTTTTTTAAATCAGCTCGAGCGAATTGGCCGCAGGAGGTTATGGGATGCCGGGTGCCGGATATCAGTTTGTACACGGATTTGCGGGAGGTCGGTCACCCCAGTCGCCGGACTAGTTCGCGCGCCCACTCCGGCAGTGAAGCCGATTTCCAAGTGATAAGGCCGCTCCGCGACATAAGCACGCGCTCGGGTTTGGATCCAGCATTATCGAGCACAATGGCCTCATCCGCCAGTCGGATTGCTTCCGGAGCGCGGGAGATGCTCCTGAAGTATCGCCGGCGCACATCCACGTCTGGAATGTCGTGGCCCCCTTGGGCGACGCGAAGGCGGACGCGATCGATGTGGAGCTCTGGTTCCCCGAGCGCAACATAGATCAGGAGTGTCCGGTAGCCGGCGCGTTTAGCGGTCATCATGAGGGACATTGCCCCGTGGCCCGCCAACGTACTTTCGACGATGAAGCTGGCTCGTTGGGTAATGAGCGTCCGGCACATCCCGATCGCCCGTCGCGCTGCCGGGATCGCGGCGCTGGATGGTTCCGCCGCCTCAATGGTCCTGGCGATCGCGTCTGGATCGACGACCGTCATGCCAGCCGAAATCTCCGCGGAGAGCGTGCTCTTCCCTGAGCCGTTCGGCCCGGCGACCAAAATCAGTGTCGGCACTTAACGAGGTGCTGTCAACTCGCGCACTACCACGATGTGCGACTCCCGAGGGCTTGCCTTATCAAAACGAATTTCGAAGCGAATTCCTCCGGGGCGCTCTTCAACGTAGCGGCCCGCTACATCCCTATAAACGACCGAATGACCCGCACCAAGCGCTGCTGCCCGGGCTTCTGAGCAGGCCTTGGAGACTGCTGCGAAGAACTCGTCATCGAGAACAGTGAATGGAGCCATTTCGTTTATTGTCTCGTGTTTCCAGAGTCGCACGGCTAGTAGCACCCGATCAACGGAGCACTGCGGATAAGGCCGGTCCGAAGTCTGTTACTTGTGCCCGTTCGAGGAGTATGCCTGGCAAGTTGCACAAAGCAGAAGCCCCACGCTTGAAGCACGGGGCCTGCGGGGATTAGTTGAGGTTTGAAGGAGTCGCTGAGACGCACCTCAAAGACTGAAGTGCGTCCCCACAATTCCGGACTAGCGCAAATCGATCCGGTCCAGGTTCATCACCTTGGCCCAAGCCTTGGCGAAGTCCCGGGCAAACAGATCCTTCCCATCGGCCGCCGCGTAGACCTCGGCGATGGCTCGCAGTTCCGCGCTGGACCCGAACATCAGGTCCACGGGCGTGGCCGTCCACTTCACCTTGCCGGTCTGGCGATCGGTGCCTTCGTAGACGCCTTCGGTGGTAGCGGACTTGCTCCACTTGGTGGACATATCCAGCAGGTTCGCGAAGAAGTCCGGGCTGAGCGTGCCGGGCTTTTCCGTGAGGATACCGGTAGCGGTCTCTCGGGCGTTGGCATTCAAGGTGCGCAGGCCACCCACCAGCACCGCCATCTCCGGCACGGTCAGTGTCAGCAGCTTCGCCCGCTCCACCATCAGCTCGGTGGGCGAGTTGCCTTGCCCGGCGCGGAAGTAGTTCCGGAAGCCGTCAGCGGACGGTTCCAGTGCGGCGAAGGAGGCCGCGTCGGTCTGCGCCTCGGAGGCATCGGCGCGTCCTGGCGTGAAGGGTACGGCCAGGGTGTAGCCGCCCTTCTTGGCCGCCTGCTCAATGGCCGCGTTGCCGCCCAGGACGATCAAGTCAGCCAGCGAGACTTTCTTGCCGCCACCGGCCGTGCGGTTGAACTCCTTTTGGACACCTTCCAATAGCGGCAGCACTTTGGACAACTCAGCCGGATTGTTAGCTTCCCAATCCTTCTGCGGAGCCAGACGAAGCCGCGCGCCATTGGCGCCGCCGCGCATGTCGGTGCCGCGGAAGGAGGCCGCGGACGCCCAAGCGGTGCGGATCAATTGCGGACCCGTGGCGCCAGCGGCCAGGATCTTCGCCTTCAGTCCGGCGATGTCCTTGGCATCGATCAGAGCATGGTCCACTTTGGGCAGCGGATCCTGCCAGATCAGGTCTTCCTTCGGCACTTCCGGACCCAGGTAGCGGGAGCGCGGGCCCATGTCGCGATGGGTCAGCTTGAACCACGCCTTGGCAAACGCGAGGCGGAACTCTTCCGGGTTCTGGCGGAAGCGCATGGCAATCTGGCGATAGCTGGGGTCCATCTTGAGCGCCAAGTCGGTGGTGAACATCATCGGCGCGTGGCGCTTGGACTTGTCGTGGGCATCAGGGACGAGGCTGGCCGCTTGTCCGTTGGCGGGAACCCACTGCGTGGCTCCGGCGGGGCTCTTGGTCTTCACCCACTCGTAGGCGAACAGGTTGTCCAGGTACTGCGTGCTCCAGGCGGCGGGAGTGGCCGTCCAGGCGCCTTCCAGTCCGCTGGTGATCGTGTCACCGGCGTTGCCCTTACCGCAGTTGTTTTCCCAGCCAATGCCCTGCTTTTCGGTACCGGCAGCGGCGGGGTCAGGGCCGACGCAAGTGGCCGGTGGGCGGGCACCGTGCGCCTTGCCGAACGTGTGACCGCCAGCGATCAGCGCCAGCGTCTCTTCGTCATTCATCGCCATGCGGCCAAAGGTCTCGCGAATGTCGCGCGCGGCAGCCAGAGGATCGGGATTGCCGTTGGGGCCTTCGGGATTGACGTAAATCAAACCCATCTGGACAGCGGCCAGGGGCTTGGACAGCTTGCGGTCACCGCTGTAGCGCTGATCGTCGAGCCACTTCTTTTCCGGGCCCCAGTTGACGATCTCCGGTTCCCAGTCATCGCGGCGGCCACCGGCGAATCCGAAGGTCTTAAAGCCCATGGATTCCAGCGACACGTTGCCTGCCAGCACCATCAGGTCGCCCCAGGAGATCTTCTGGCCGTACTTCTGCTTCACCGGCCACAGCAAGCGGCGCGCCTTATCGAGGTTGGCGTTGTCGGGCCAGCTGTTCAAAGGCTCAAAACGTTGTTGGCCGCCATCGGCACCGCCCCGGCCATCGGTGACGCGGTAGGTGCCCGCACTGTGCCAGGCCATGCGGATGAAGAACGGTCCGTAGTTGCCATAATCAGCCGGCCACCAGGGCTGCGAGGTGGTCAGCACCTTCTGCAGGTCCTTCTTGACTGCCGCCAGATCCAGCGTGGCAAAGGCCTTGGCATAGCTGAACTGCGCGCCCAGCGGGTTGGATTCGCTGGCATTCTGCCGCAGGGGCGACAGGTCAATCCGGTCAGGCCACCAGAATTGATTGGGCGCGGGTTGCCCCTGCGCCCGGGAGGCCTCCGCAAACATCAGCGGTAATGCGGCAGCCGCGAAAGCGGTCAGCCTGATCTTGAAAATTCTCTTCATTCAGTTCTCCTTAACCAACTGGTGAGCACGCTTGGTTCCACCTCTTGCGATGCCAAAGCCCTCTGGACGGATCTAAGAAGGCGGCCTCATCAAGGCCATCGCAGTGGCTTCCTGCCGCGCTAGCGCCGGGGCTTGAACTCCTCGCGCGGGTACGTTCTGCCTCTCCAATTAAAGGTAGAGCGCGGGTGGCGGGCAAACAATGCGATTCCGCCTATGCTACCGATAGGCCTTTCCTATGACACCTCCAGCGCAGGCGCGTCCAGCGGTGCCATGTGCGGGCTGAAACTAGGGGATCATAGGGATATGGAAGTTGCTTTGAGTGTTCAAATTGAACGTCTTCCGGAAGGGCTTTACCTGGCTACGTCGGCGCAGATGCCAGGCTTGGTGGCCCAGGGCCGCACGATCGCCGAGGTGCTGGAGATCGCCCGTGATGTGGCCCGTAAGTTGATCGAGATTCGCCAAGAGTGGGATGCGCACGACCTTCCTCCTGCGGATCTGCAGCACGAATTCTCGATTGTTGTTGGTGTCTAATCGTGGGGCGGCTGGCTGGCTATCGGTACCGGGAGATCGTTCGCAGACTGCGTACGTTTGGATTTGTGTTCGGCCGACAGGCGGCTGGTAGCCATGAGATCTGGGTTGACCCAGTCAATCGGCGCATCCTGACGATCCCCAACCACTCCGGCGAACTTCCTGAAGGGACGCTACGCGCGATTCTTAAACAAGCGGGCGTCGCTCCCGATGACTTCCTCAAGGCGGGTTGATCGGGCGGCCGAACAGACCGTCCAGTCCGGTTCAGCCTGCACCCTCGCAAACCGGCGTTGCGCCGCCCGGCTGCAGTGCCTTCCAGGCATCATAGCCGCCGGTGAGGTTGGCGATGTCTTCAAAGCCGGCCCGGCGTAAGAGGCTGGTGGCAATGGAGCTGCGGTAGCCGCCTTTGCAGTGGACCACGATCAGGTGATCGTGGGGCAGTGATTGCGCGCGGTCCGCCAAGTGGCCGAGTGGAATGTTGATGGAGCCGGGGATGGCCCCGCTGCTCACCTCATTCGGCTCACGGACGTCGACGATGGTGAGGTGCGCGGGGTCCTGGTGGCGCAGTTCCAGAAAGTCCGGCACGGTTACCTGGGGAATGTATTCCAGCTTCATCCCGGCGCGAATCCAACCCGCCACGCCTCCGCCGAGATATCCGGCAAGATTCTCAATTCCCACTCGAGCCAGCCGGATCTGGGATTCACGCACCTGTTCCGCATCTTCGCTGACGATGATCAACCGCGTGTCCAGGCCCAGCACCCGGGCCGCCCAGGAGGCGTACTGCCCGGTGAGGGCAATATGGACCGATCCTGGCACGTGCGCGACGGCAAACTCCATCGCCGGGCGTGTATCCACCACCACGGCTCCTTCGGCCTGCAATCGCTGGACGTCCGGGGCCGAGAGTTCGGCCAGCACTGGCAATGCACCGATCGCCGCCGCGCCACGGCGGTTCAGGTCCACCTCGCGGGCGAAATACTCCGGCCGGTCCGGCATGTTGTCCGTCAGCAGTTTCACGAACTCGTCCTGGCTACGCGCCAGCAACGCGTAGTTGGTGCGCTTCTGGCGGTCGATTGTCGACGAGCTTTCCGCACTCATCTGGCGCCCGCACAGCGAACCGGCACCATGTGCGGGGTAGATCACGGTTTCATCCGGCAGCTTCAACAGCTTGTCGTGCAGGCTGGAATAGAGGATGGCGGCCAGTTGTTGCGGGGTGTGCGTCGGCGACAGGTCCGGGCGGCCTACGTCGCCGACAAAAAGGGTGTCGCCTGTAAAGACGGCGCTCGGCCCGCCCGGCTGGCTGAGGTCGTGTAGGATGACGCAAACGCCTTCCAGCGTGTGTCCCGGCGTTTCGAGAAAGCTCAACCGGCACTGGCCAAACTGGATCTCATCGCCGTCGCGCACGGCGGTGTGGGGAAAGGTAGCGCCGGAACCGGCACCTAGGTAAATCTTCGCGCCGGTTCGTTCGGCCAGTTCATGATGGCCGGAGACGAAGTCCGCGTGCAGGTGGGTCTCGATGATGTGTTCGATGCGGAAGCCACCGGCTTGGGCGGCGTCCACGTAGAGGTCAACATCCCGCTGCGGGTCAATGATCGCGGCGACGCCCTCGGAGATCACCGCGTAGGACGCGTGCGCGAGGCAGCCCAAGTAAAATCGCTCAATGCGGACGGACTCCATGGTGGCAGCACCCCTCTCACCTCTCATTGTAGTAGCCTGACTGACAGTGGGCGGCCCTGGTTTCCGGTCCATGCTAACATGAACAGTGTTCAACTATGCTGACTGCTCGACGGCAAGCCTACCGCGAGTCGCTGCGTGAAGAGATCCTGGATGCGGCGCGGCAGCTGTTCGTCAAGAACGGCTACGAAGCTACGTCCATGCGGGGCATTGCGGCCAAGGTAGGCTGCTCGCCCGGCATCCTCTACCACTACTTTCAGGACAAGGGCGACATCATGGCGCACTTGGTCCGCGAGACTTTCCACCAGTTGCGGACCCGCATGACGGCCATCCGGAACGACCACGATTCCGTCCCGGCGCGCATGCGGCGCGGCTTGCGGGCCTATATTGAGTTCGGCCTGGAACACCCGCATCACTATGAATTGCTGTTTGTTAAGCCGTTCGACTTCGAGAACAATGACAATATCCGGGCCGCTTTCGCTGAAGATGGCGACCGGACGTTTGCCTGTATGCGCGCCATGGCCGCCGAAGCGATCGGAAGCGGCCTGGTGAGGCCGGAGATCCAGGACACCGAGGAATTGGCCCAAACCCTCTGGGTGGCTGTCCATGGGATGGTGTCGGCCCAAATCAGCTGCCACGGGTTCCCGTTCATTGAGCGTTCCCGCCTGATCGACCGCCTGGTGGATGTTCTGCTGGCGGGCGTCTTGAAAAGCTGATTTTTTTTGCAACCGAATTGAACAACGTTCAATCTATAAAGCCATGTTCAAGAAAGGAACCGCTTCATGAAGTTCATCGCCTGGCAGATGCTGACCGGAGACAAGGCCAAATACCTGGGCCTCATCTTTGCCATCGCCTTTTCCACCTTTTTGATGTCGCATCAGGTCTCGATTTTTTGCGGCCTGATGAGCCGGACGGCGTCGCAGATTGACGACGTCAAAGACGCCCAGATTTGGGTGATGGACTCCAAGACCCAATATGTGGACGAAGTAAAGGCGCTCACGGACCAGGATCTCTACCGTGTCCGCGGCGTGGAGGGTGTCGAATGGGCGGTTCCGCTGTTCAAGGGCACCTCGCGGGCCAAGGGCCCGGATGGTAAGTTTCGCGGAGTCATCCTGATGGGTCTCGATGACTCCACGATGGTTGGTCTGCCGCGCACCGTGGTGTTGGGCGATACCCGCGCGCTGTCGGACCCGGAGACGATCGCCATTGATCAGGTGGGCTATAAGTTCTTCTTCCCCAACGAACCCGTGACCCTGGGCCGGACCATCGATCTGAACGATCACACGGTCCGCATTGTGGCCGTCGTTGCTTCTTCCGCACCCTTCGTCAACCTGCCCGTCTTCTACACCCGCTATTCGCAGGCGATCCAGTTTGTGGGCCGGGAGCGCAACCAGATGTCCTTCGTCCTGGCCAAACCAACGCCGGACATCAGCCCGGTCAAGCTGACCCAGCAGATCCGCGAAGCCACCGGCCTTAAGGCGCTTACCTCCAACGACTTTGGCTGGGAGACCATCTGGTACTACATCAAAAACACCGGCATCCCCATCAATTTCGGCATCACCGTGGTGATCGCCTTGATTGTCGGCACGGTGGTCGCGGGCCAGACCTTCTACCTGTTCACGATCGAGAACCTGAAGCAGTTCGGCGCCCTGAAGGCGATCGGCGTGACGGATCTGCGCATTGTCGGCATGATCCTGATGCAGGCCGTGATCGTGGGGGCCATCGGGTATGGCCTCGGCATCTCGATGACGGCGGCATTTTTTGAGGCCACCAAAGACAACCTGGACCTGCGCGGCTTCCGCCTGTTGCCGCAGATCATGCAAGGCACGGCGTTGGCGGTGTTCATGATTGTGTTTCTGGCCAGCGCGGTCAGCGTGCGGCGCGTGATTGTGCTGGAGCCGGCGGTGGTGTTCCGTGGCTAACGCAACGATGCGGGATCAAGCGGTGGTCTGCACCCAGATCACCAAGACCTTCGGCACCGGAGAAGACCAGGTGAAGGTGCTGCGCGGCATCGATCTGGAAGTGCCGCGCGGGGAGATGACCTTTCTGGTGGGCCCGTCCGGCTGTGGCAAGACGACGCTGCTTTCGGTGATCGCCGGACTGCTGAACCCCTCGCAGGGCGAACTCCGCGTGCTGGGGACGCCCATCAACACGTTGCGCGCTTCCGCCGCCGTCAACTTCCGCCGCGTCAACCTGGGCTTTGTGTTCCAGCAGTTCAACCTGCTGCCCGCGTTGACCGCCGCTGAGAACGCCTCGGTGCCCGGGCGAAAGAGATTCTAGACGACCTGGGCCTAGGCGCCCGCGCCAACGCCTTCACCAATCAGCTTTCCGGCGGCCAGCAGCAGCGCGTCGCCTTTGCCCGGGCGCTGATCCATGAGCCGCAGCTGATCGTCTGCGATGAGCCCACTTCGGCGCTGGATGCGGAGACCGGACATCACGTGATGGAACTGCTCCGCAAGATCGCCGTACGGCCGGAACGCGCCGTGCTGGTGGTCACCCACGACAATCGCATTTTTCCCTTTGCTGACCGCATCGCGCACATGAACGACGGTCTGGTAACCCACATCGAAACCAATGGAGGATCGCACTAATGTTGCTGAAGTATGGAATGCCCGCCCTGGCTGTGGTGGCCGTTAGCTTGTCATTGCTGAGTGTCCAGCGCATGACGCCGAAGGTGGTCCAGGCGCAGCCGCCGCTGCCGCCGCCCACCGCCGCCTACGCCAATCAGGTGGGGGCCGTCGGACTGGTGGAGGCGGCGAGTGAGAACATCGCCGTCAGCTTGCCGGTGCCGGGCCTGGTGACGCGCGTGGCCGTCAAGGCGGGCGATGCTGTGCGCAAGGGGCAGCTGCTGTTCAGCCTGGACGACCGCGATCTGCGGGCGGAGCTCGCGTTGCGCGAAACCACCGTGGCGCTCTCCCGCAGCAAGCTGGGCAAGTTGGAGGCTTCGCCGCGGCCGGAGGAGATTCCCCCGGCACAATTTCGCGTGGATGAGGCGAAGGCACTGCGGGAAGATGCCAAGGTGCAACTGCGGCTGATCGAGGCGGTGAAGGATTCGCGCGCCATCAAACAGGAAGATCTGCTGCGCCGCCGCCGGGCGGTGGAGAGTGCTGAAGCTCGGCTGGAGCAGGCGACGGCCAACCTGCAGTTGCTGAAGGCCGGCACCTGGAAGCCCGATCTCGAAGTGGCCCGGGCGGAGCTGCGGCAAGCAGAGGCGCAGGTGGCCCGCATTCAAGCTGACCTGTCGCGCTTGCAGGTAACCGCGCCGATTGATGGCCAGATCCTGCAATGCAAAGTCCGGCCGGGCGAGTTTGCGCAGAGCGGGACGCTGGCTCAACCGCTGATCCTGATGGGCCGCGTGGACCAGCTGCATATCCGCGCCGACATCGACGAGAAGGACGCGTGGCGCTTCCATCCCGGCGCCAAAGCCACCGGCCAGGTTCGCGGCAATGCGTCCATCCGCTACCCGCTCGAGTTCGTGCGCGTGGAGCCGTACGTGGTGCCCAAGCGCAACCTGACGGGCGATTCCACCGAACGGGTGGACACGCGAGTGCTGCAGGTTCTCTTCAAGCTGCCCGCGCAAACCAGCCTCTATCCGGGCCAGCAGATGGACCTCTCCATCGAAGCGAAGAAGGAAGGCCGCTAGCCATGACGAGCCTACTTTTGCTGGCGCTGGTGGCCGCTGACCCGACGCCCTGGTGGTCCAACTATGGTGATCCGGAGCTCAATCGCCTGGTCACCAAGGCCCTTGCGAGCAACCTCGACTTGCAGAGCGCCGCGCAACGCATCGCGGAGTCGCGAGCCGTTAGCGGCGAAAGCCGCAGCAAGCTGCTGCCGGCCATCAATGCCACCTCCAGCACGCAGCGCCTGCGGGGCGGCTTCTCGCAGGGCATCGCCCGCATTCCGCAGTCGAGCGGCCAAGCTCAATCGGGCAGCTTCGTTTCGCCCTTTGAAACCGGGCTGCTGCAAGGCGGACTGGACATGAAGTGGGAGCTGGACTTATTCGGCAGCAATCGTGCCGGGCTGGCCGCGGCTCGGGCTGACGTTCAGGCGGAGGAGCAGCGCCGGGAAGATCTGGCGCTGACCGTCAGTGCGGAAGTGGCCCGCGTGTACATCCAGCTTCGCGGGCATGAAGAACGTCTGTCGATCACGCGCCGCACCGTCGACGCCCAGCGGCTGCTGTTGGAGTTGACGGACGACCGCGTAAAGGCTGGCCTGGCCTCACAGCTCGATAGCGAGCGCCAACGGCTGCTGCTGACCAACACGGAGGCGACGCTGCCGCCCATTGAAGCGGACCTGGAGCGGTCCCGCCAACGGCTGGCTGTCTTGCTGGGCGACGAATCGCTGATGAAGGCTCCGCTGGCCGGTTCGGGGACGCCACTATCGGCTCCGGTGGTGAAGGCGGAATTGCCCAGTGAGCTGCTGAAACGCCGGCCGGATGTCCGGGAAGCGGACGCGAAACTGGCCGCCGCCCTGGCGCGGCTGAAGCAGTCGAAGACGGACCTCTATCCCAAGATCAATCTCAACGGTCTGGTGGGCAGGCAAGGCACGTCGGTCTCGTCGCTCGCCTTTGGCGGGGGGAACTTCTTCAGCCTCGGCCCGCAGCTGCAATTGCCCATCTTCTCGGGCGGCCGCATCAAGTCCAATATCGCCGCCCATCAGGCGCGGGTGGAACAGCAGAAGATCGCCTATCGCAATGAGTTGCTGGTGGCGTTTGAAGAAGCCGCCAATGCCATCACGAACCTGCAACGCCAGCGGGAGAGGGAAGGGAAGCTGGCGGCCGCGGCGCAGTCGGCCCGCACCTCGCTCGATCTCTCGCGGGATCTACAGCGGGCCGGGGTGTCGGACTTTTTGACCGTGCTCGATTCTCAGCGCAGTTTGCTGGACGCCGAGTTTCAGCAATCACTGGCTCGGACACAGGTGCTGGTGGAGAGCGTGGCTCTTTACAAGGCGCTCGCGGGAGGGTGGCCGCAGTGATGCGGCGGCAGCTACTTCGCGGGGGCGGGCGGGGGCGCCTGGAAAGTTGCCAGCAGCTTTTCGGCGCGTTCCCGGGCCATGTTGAGATAGCTTTCACCCTTGATGATGCGGTTCAGCCAAGGGTAGAACTGTTCCAGCGCCACCAGCCGTTTCTTGTCCCAGCTGGCTTCCAGTTGCAGCAATGCTTTGTTGACGCCCAGCTTGTCGAAGCGCGCGGTGCGTTCCAGGGCGAACAGGTGCATCTCGGTTTCGACGATCTTCTCGAACCACTCTTGTAGCTCGCGGCAGGGTTCTTCGGTGGAGTAATTGAACTTCTGCTCGTGAAGGGTTTTTTCTTCCACCCATCGGAACGTCTTTTCGCCCATCTTCGCCACGGGCAGGCCGCTTTCCAGCTTGTTCTTGAACCGGTCCAGCTTCTCGGCCAGGCCAAAGATCGCTTCGGCTTCTTCCGCCTTCAGCTTCACCTTCACTGGCTGGTCGTCATCCGGCTTTTCTTTGTAGACCACCGTGCCGTCGCGCGCCACAGTGATCTCGACATAGGCCGGGATGGAGCCGGGGAAGGACTTGGAGTAGAAGATGGATGGATCAGCCGCCATGGCGGCCAGCAGCAGGGAGATCATGAGCGGGTGGCGTGACAGATGGCGACGGCCAAGGCGTCGGCGGCGTCAGGTGAATCCACCGGAGCCTCCAAACGCAAAATGGACCGGACCATCATCTGCACTTGCTCCTTTTCCGCACGGCCATAGCCCACCACGCTGCCCTTGATTGCGAGCGGCGAATATTCGCCCAACGGCAGCGATGCTTCTTCCACCACCAGCATCGCCACACCTCGCACCTGGGCCAGCTTCAAAGCGGACTTAGCATTGACGGACATGAACACTTCTTCAATGGCCGCCACTTGCGGGTGATGTTCCCCAATTACGCCTCGCAGCCCCACGGCGATCTCCGCCAGCCGCTTGGGCATCGCATCGCGGGGTGAAGTCTTGATGACGCCACAGACCACCATGCGGTGATCACGGCCATCGGTTTCAATTACTCCGTAGCCGGTTCGCTCGGTCCCGCAATCGATGCCGAGCACGCGCATTCTGCCTTTTAGGCCATCGCCTCGACGTCGTTCTCGTCGAAGTCGAAGTTGGAATACACGGCCTGCACGTCGTCGTAATCTTCGAGTGCGTCGTTCAGCTTCATCATGGCCCGGACGTTGGTGCCTTCCACCTTTACGGTGTTGTCCGGCACCATCGATACGGCTGCTTCCAGCGTCTCGATTTTGGCCTTGGCCAGCGCATCAACAACCGGTTCATGCGCGTCCACCGGTGACAGCACGGCCCACGTATCGCCGTCGTCGCGCAGGTCCTCCGCGCCGGCATCCAGAACGATGCCCATCAGCGTATCTTCATCCGCCACGGTCTTGTCGATGATGATCTGGCTTTTGCGCTTGAACATCCAGCCGACGCTGCCTTCCGCGCCCATGTTGCCGCCATGTTTCGAGAAGATGTGGCGGATGTCGGCGACGGTTCGGTTGCGGTTGTCGGTGGCGACGTTGACGAGGACGGCCGCGCCGCCGGGTCCGTAGCCTTCGAACATGATTTCGACGATTTCCTCGCCCTGCAGTTCGCCGGTCCCGCGCATGATGGCGCGCTTGATGTTGTCAGCCGGCATCGAAACGGCCTTAGCGGCGACGATAGCCGTGCGCAGCCGGGCGTTCGACGCCGGGTCGCCTCCGCCGCGAGCGGCGATGACGATTTCCTTGATGACGCGGGTGAAGATCTTGCCTCGCTTGGCGTCGAGGGCACCCTTCTTGTGCTTAATGGTATGCCACTTGGAATGGCCAGACATGATTAGTGATTACCTCAAAACATTCAGGTTACCAAAGGGCAGCCAGGCGAGGGGAATGGAACAGCACCGGCTGTACGATATCGACGATCGGCGCTCCAGAAGCTGCGGGCCGCGGGAACTCCGCGCCCCACTGGACACCGGGCGGGTAGACGCCAACGTAGTCCCAGACGTGGTCCCCGGTGATCAGGCGCGCTTTGCCCTCAAAGTTGGTCAGATCACGCTTCAAGACCGGCTGCGCCGCTTGCGCGACCAGCTTTTTCTGATCCCAGAAATGGCGCGCCGTCACCCGAGCCAGGGCCGCGGCATTGGGCGGATCCCAATCGGTGTCGAGCACGGGTTCCCATACGATGAACACCCGCGCCGCTCGACCGGTGGCTTTGCGCAACAGCTCACTCTTCTCAACCGCATCTTGGACTGCAGAGGCCCCCTGCAGACATTTGCTTCAAGTGGGGGAGAGCAGCGCGATCAGCCGGGTCTCGCTGGAGGCGGCGTTGAAGGCTTGGCGCAGCGGCTCGACGCTTTCAAGTGAGGTGGCCTGTTTGGTGCTGGCGGGCAGCGCCCCATTCGACCCGGCCAGCAATCCGGCCACTTGTTGCGGTAGCAGCCACATGGCGCCAATGGCCAGAGTTGCCAGCCACAGCACGGCGATACTGAACGGTCCTCGATCGGTGCGGCAGGATTTGCGGAAGTAGGTCTGCCAGAAGCCGACGCCCAACATCAGCGCGGCGAACCCCATCAGCCAGGGCTGTGCACCGGGAGGCATTAGAAATGCGGCGCTACCCGATCCAGCGGCCAGCAGAAACGTACCCAGGGGCAGGCAGCAGAGGCTGGCGGCCAGGATGCCGGCGATGGCGGAGAGAGGAGCAAACAGTCGGCGCAACCCAGTATTATCGCGCACTCGGCGGATCGTATTCCGGGTTTCGCAAGATAGGTCCCTAGCCGATCAGGCAGGTCCGGTTTCCGCGACCAGACCGACAAAACCTCATCCAACCGGGCATGAGCGAAAGCCAAACTTTCAAGAATCAAGTCGTACTGATCACGGGCGGCAATGCCGGCATCGGTCTCGAAACCGCGCTGGCCTTTGCCCGCCAGGGAGCCAAAGTAGCCATCACCGGGCGCCGCGCCGCCGAGGGCGTAACGGCGTTGAAGCAAATCGAGGATACCGGGGCGGAAGCCATGTTTATCCAGGCCGACGCGAGCGTGCCCGCCGATGCGGATCGGGTAGTGGCTGAAGTAGTCAGCAAGTGGGGCCGCTTGGATGTGGCCTTCAACAATGCGGGCATCCTGGGCGCCACCGGTGCCACGCATGAGTACGCCGACGCCGAGTTCGACAAGGTGCTGGCGGTGAACGTCAGCGGCGTATTTTATGCGATGAAGCGGGAGCTGGCGCAGATGGCGAAGCAAGGCTCCGGTGTGATTATCAACACCTCATCGATCGTTGGTTTCCGCACGATTGGGCCGGGAATGCTGGCGTATCACACCTCCAAGGCGGCGGTGATCTCGATGACGCGGGCTGCGGCCGTCGAGTATGCCAAGTCCGGCATCCGGGTGAACGGCGTCGCGCCGGGTCCGATTGAAACGCCGATGCTGCATGAGGTCACGGGCGGTCATCCCGATGCGTTTGCCGCGATCGTGCCGATGGGCCGGGTGGGCAAGCCTTCTGAGATCTCCGATGTTGTTTTGTGGCTGGCCTCACCGGCGGCAAGCTTTGTGACGGGCCAGGTGATCGCGGTGGACGGGGGCGTGGTCAGCTAACCGCTGAGGATCAGCCAGGAGGCGCTCGTCTGTTAGCCGGACTAGCGCCTCTGCCCACCTCAATCTTTTATCCTCACCGCAGCGGCCGGAAGGTTCGCATCATCTTGCCCCACAGCGCCTGGCCCAGTTCCGCTGCATCCTCCGGCCGCACGGCCGCTACCTGCAGGTGCAGTCCCGCCATCTCATCGTTTACTCCAAAGCCCCAGGTCACCCGCTTCGGCGGGTTCGATGGGTTGCGGACATTGGCCGTCGAGTTGTCGTAGGTGAAAGTGGCCTCCACCTTGGTTCCGGCGGGCAGGCGGACCGGTTTTGAGTACCAGTAGCGGTCCTGCCAGTTGAAGTCCCAGTCGTCGATTTGGATGAGTAGCCGAACGCCTTGGGGTGTGGTGGCGATGCCGCGGATGGCTTGTCCGACGTAGTGCATGTGGGGGATGACGCCCAGCAGTTCGACATCCACCGGTAGCGTGAAATGGTCGCGCACCTGATAGCGGGCTTCTCCGGCGGGGATGTCGATCTCATTGCTGCCCAGGGCGATGTCCATCAACGTGCGCGACGGGCGCTCGTCCGCGAAATAGAGCGCCACCGATGACTGGTCCGTTTCCGAGCGTCCGGAGGGGTGGTAATGGATCTGCAGAACAATCTGCGATCCGGCCGGCAGCAACGCGGCCGTGCCGGCGGGAAACTCCGAAAGCCGGTTCCCCGGTGACCAGCCACCCAAGCCGCGCGCCGGCAGAAACCCGGGAGCACCGAAGCAAGGGTAGACCGCTTGGTCCGGCTTCCCAGCAAACACGAGCGCGTGGTGAACCACCCGCCGGTTGCCCGGGCGGAAATCGAGCGCCCGGACCCAACGGTTCTGCTTCAGCGGCACCGGGATGGCGATGCACTGGTAAAGGTCCGGGCCGTCAGCGGGAATCTCGAACGGCTTCGGCATGGTCGCCACCAGATCCGGCGGCGGCGGTTCCACTGGGGTCCGGGAGTTGGTCCAATCGCCACCCCGCGGAGCCCCCAGCGCGGCCCACCGGGCAAACAGACTGATTTCAGCGGCGCTCAGGCGGCGCTCATGCTGGAACACGCTCACCGGCTGCGAAGCCTTCCACGGCGGCATAAACTTCCGCGCAGTCACCTGCGCGATCTGTTTGGCGCGCTTCCGGGCGTCCTCGTAGGTCTCTAGCGCGAACGGCGCCACGTCTCCTAAGCGGTGGCATTCCTGGCAGTGCCGGGCAATCAACGGCGCGATGTGCTTGGACCAGTTCACCTCGGGTATTGTCATCTGAGTGGCTGTCACCTGGGAGGCTGGGCCTGCGGCCAGCAGTGGTGATACGCTCAGCACGATGAAGATTGGCATCAACACATTCATTTGGAGCGCCGAATTTACCGAGGCGCAGTTGCCGGAACTGGCCCGGATCAAAGCCGCGGGCTTTGACGGCATCGAGGTGGCCATCTTTGATCCCGCTACGTTCAAGAGTGGCATGATCCGGCAGGCGCTGGTCGACCACGGCCTGGAATGCACCATCGTCTCCGTGATCCCCGGTGGCCTCAGCCTGATCGCCGAAGACTCCGGCATCCGCGCCCAGACCGTCGATCACCTGAAGCGCGTCATTGAACAGAGCCGCGTCGTGGGTGCTTCTATTTTGGCGGGTCCGCTCTATTCGCCGGTGGGCTATCTTCCGGGGCGGCGTCGCACGGCCGCTGAATGGCAGAACGCGATCGATAGCTACCGGGCTGTCACCGCGACGCTGGCCGCGCATGATGTGACGCTGGCCATTGAACCCTTGAACCGCTTCGAGACCTTCTTCCTGAACACCGCCGCCGACGCCGTCCGGCTGTGCGAAGCCGTCGATCACCCCAACGTCGGCATCCTGTTCGATACCTTCCACTCCAACATCGAAGAGAAAGAGTTGGGCGCGGCCTACCGCCACTGCGGCAAGTGGCTGAAGCATGTCCACACCTGCGAGAACGACCGCGGCATACCCGGCTCCGGCCACGTCGACTGGAGCGCGGTCTTCGCGGCGCTGGGCGATCTGCACTACGACGGCTGGCTGACCATTGAGAGCTTTGGCTTCGCCTTGCCGGAGATCTCTGCCGCCGCCGCCATCTGGCGCGACATTGAATCGTCGCCCGATGTGATCGCTTACGAGGGCATCAAGTTCCTGCGTTCACGGCTGGCCTAGTCCGGGTTGTCTGTCCGGGCTGTCCACTGGCCACAGTCGATTGCCGTTAGAATGACAGGGCTGTGTCGAAACTGATTTTTCTCGCCCCTCTCGCGCTATCGCTGTTCGCCCAGGATCCCCGCGGCACCATTGTCGGCCGCGTCACGGATTCCTCCGGTAGCCCCATCCCCAAAGCCGCCGTCAAGGTGATTAACGAAGCCACCGGCCTCACCACCACCACCACTGCGGCCGAAGGTGGCGATTACCGCGCGCCCTATCTAAACCCCGGCTCTTACCGCGTCGAGGCCGAAGCCCAAGGCTTCTCCAAGCTCCTCCGCCCCGGCGTTCAGGTCCGCACCACGGAAACGGTCTCCCTCGACCTGGAACTCAAGGTCGGACAAGTCAGTGAGTCGGTGGAAGTCCGTGGCGAGACGCCGCTGTTGAACGCTTCCGATGTCTCGCTGGGCCAAGTGATCGACCAGCGCCGTATTGAAGAGTTACCGCTGTTCGCCGGCAACGCCATGGACCTGGTCCATCTCGCCCCCGGCACGGTGAACGGCACCAACCTCCGCCTCCGCAAGGCGCCCTTCAATGCCGCGCCCAGCCAGTTCGGCACCAACGGCACCGGCAATAACAACAACGACTTCACCATTGACGGTGTCGTCAACGTCTACTCCGACGGCACCGCTCCGCGCGTCGCCTTCTCGCCGCCGCAAACCTCCATCGCCGAATTCAAAGTCCAAACCGCCGCCTTTGACGCTTCCGCCGGCTTCTCGCTCGGGTCCAACGTCAACGTCACCACGAAGTCCGGCACCAACCAGTTGCACGGCGAATTCCACCATTGGCTCCGCCACTCCAAGCTGGACGCGCCCACCATCTTCCAGAACCGCGCTGGCCAGAAGTTGGCGCTCTATCAGGACAACCGGTTCGGTGCTTCGGCGGGCGGCCCCATCTCATTGCCCAAACTCTACAACGGCAAAAATCGGACCTTCTTCTTCTACGCCTTTGAAGTCAACCTGTTTGGCGACCCCAACGGTGCCGCCGTCGTCACCGTGCCCACGGCCGAAATGCGCCGCGGCGACCTCTCCCCGCTGCTCCGCCTGAACGCCAACAACCAGGTCTACGACCCGCGCTCCACCGCTGCCGCACCCGGTGGCCGCTTCCAGCGCCAACCCATCCCGGGCAACATCATCCCTGCCTCGCAGATGGACCCCGTGGCCCAGAAACTGGTCACCGCGTTCCCGCTGCCCAACCAGCCCGGCACCTCGGACTTCCGCCAGAACTTCTTCATCTCCAACAAGGCCCTGGAAACCTACTGGACCAACATCGGACGCGTCGATCACACGTTCTCTGAAAACCACCGCATCTTCTTCCGTTTCCATCGCGACTACTGGGAGGAAGATAAGTCCCGTTTCTTCGGCAACCAGGCACCCGCTGGCGTCATCCTGAATCGGGTCAACCGCGGCGCGGCCTTCGATGACGTCTACGTCATCAACCCGTCCCTCCTGCTCAACGTCCGCTACGGCCTCACCCAGCAGGAGTTCCCCGAGCGGCGCGTCTCGCAAGGCTACGACCTGGCCAGCCTCGGCTTTGCGTCCAGCCTGGTCAACTCGGTTGACAAGGCGACGGCTACGTTCCCGCGCCTCAACGTCGCCCCCTGGTCCACCATGTCCAATTGGGAGTCCGGCGATGGCACCACCGCCTCGTTGATCCACAACCTAAACGCCACCCTCAGCTGGAATAAGGGCAAGCACAACGTCCGTTTCGGCTTTGACTGGCGCAACCTCCGCGAGAACCGCAACCGCTACCCCACTGGAACCTCGCCCGATCTCAACTTCAATTCCACCTTCACGCGCGGCCCGCTGGATACCGCCGCGCCGCCGCAAGTGGGTGGCGAAATTGCCTCCTTCCTGCTGGGCATCCCCGCCGGTGCCATGGGCGTCAACGCGTCCTACGCGGAACGCAACTCCATCTACGGCTTCTATGTGCAGGACGATTACAAGCTCACGCGCAAGCTGACCTTGAACCTGGGCCTCCGCTACGAAGTGGAATCCGAGACCACGGAACGGTATAACCGCGCGGTGCGCAACTTCGACTCGACCACGCCGAATCCGGTCGAAGCCCAGGCCCGCGCGCAGTACGCGGCCTCGCCCATCCCGGAACTCCCGGCCAGCCAATTCCGCGTCCTGGGCGGCCTGACGTTCACCAATACCAATGGCAACCCGCGTGGCTACTGGAACACGGCCAAAGGGAACTTCATGCCCCGCATCGGCCTGGCCTACCAGTGGGATCCCAAGACCGTCATTCGCGCCGGCTATGGCTTCTATACGGCGCCGCTCGGCACGCTCTACACCAATACCGAACCGGCCGGGTTCAGCCTCTCGACGCCCATCCAGGCCTCGCTCGATAACGGCCTCACCTACATCGCCACGCTGGCGAATCCGTTCCCCACTGGCCTGGCTCAACCTGCCGGAACTGACGGTGGTCTGCTGACCAATATCGGCCAGGGTGTCAATGCCTTCCCGGACTCCCGCAAGAACCCTTATGCTCAACGCTGGAGCCTCGGCTTTCAACGGAGCCTGTTCGGCGGCTTTCTGCTGGAAGCCTCCTATGTCGGCAACCGCTCCACTCGCCTGAACGTCCTGCGCAACGTGAACTTCACGCCCGGGCAGTATCTATCCACCAGCCCCAACCGCGACCAGACCACCATCAACTACCTGGCGCAGAACTTCCCCAACCCGCTGCGCGGTACCAACCCCATTTTCGGAGCCAACACTAACCGGGCCAGCCTCCTGAGGCCCTACCCCCAGTTCGGCAACGTGAATATTTACGATCCCATCGGCTACGCCTGGTACCACTCGCTCCAGATGCGCCTGGAAAAGCGACTCAGCAAAGGCTTCACCACGCAGTTCTCCTACACCTGGTCCAAGAATATGCAGGCCACCGAAATGCTGAACGATCAGGATCCGCGGCCCCATGAAGTGATTTCCGACCTGGACCGCACGCAACGCATTACCGGCTCCGGCATCTGGGAAATTCCCTTTGGCAAAGGCCGCCGTTGGGGCACCCAATGGAATCCCGTGCTCGAAGGCATCGCCGGCGGTTGGCAGTTGAACGGAGCCATGCAGTACCAATCCGGAGGCCCGCTCGGCTTCGGCAACGTCATCTTCAACGGGAACCTGGACAACATCGTGCTCCCCAAAGGCCAGCGCGGTGTCGATCAGTGGTTTAACGTCAATGCCGGTTTTGAGCGCAACAACGCGCTCCAGCTTGCCAGCAACCTCCGCCGCTTCCCCCTCCGCTTCAACGGCGTCCGCGGCCCCATCCAGGCCCGCTGGGACTTCGGCCTGATCAAGAATTTCGCGATCACCGAACGCTGGAGGCTCCAGTTCCGCGCGGAAACCTTCAACGTGGCCAACTACGCGAACCTCTCCAACCCCAACACCACCGTCACCTCCGGCGCCTTCGGCACCATCACCGGCCAGGACCCGCCGCGTTCCTGGCAGGGTGCCTTAAAGCTCACGTTCTAGCAGGAGGGGAGAGTAGGCGAAGCCGTTTTTCCGAGGCGCGCGCGCCAGCAAACGGCTCCCGGGCACCCACAGCGTCCGGGTTGGGATGCGGTGGGCCCATGAGGATGTTGAGCCTGGTAATGGCAAGTGTCCATTTCCAGGACATCCTTGATAGTCCATGCCGAACCAGAACTACCGCCGGCGTTACGCCGCCCGCTAGTCCTGGGGCGTAACCGGATGTAGCAGGTTAGCCGCTCGCTTCCGGCCGGAGGCGACGATCTTGGCTTTGTATTTGAGGCGGCCGTTGATCGTCAGGTCGATCGGCCGGTCGATGGGATAGTCGAAGGCCAGCACGTCTCCGGCGCTCAGCTTCAGCAGATTCTCCACCGATAGCGTGGGCCCGCGCAGCCGCGTGTCGAAGTGCATGGTGGAGGACCGGATCAGCTTCATCACCCGCTGCTGTTCGCCCTCGGACGCTTCCGTCTTGCGCGTGGTCCACTGCTGGTCAAACTTCTGGCCCAGCATCTTCACGGTGATGGAGGGCACGGCCAGATTCAACATGCCGCTGATGTCGCCAATGCGGACTTCGATCGAGACGGCTACGACGGCTTCGTTGGGAGCCAGGATCTGGAGCAGCTGCGGCTCGGTCTCAAAGCTGTCGATGGAGAAATCGATGGTGGCCACCTGCCGCCATGCTTCGCGCAGATCGCGGAGGATGATGCGCATGACGCCATCAAGGATCGATTGCTCGATCTCGGTGACTTCGCGCTCCATCTTGACGGTGGAGACACTGGCCGAACCCAGCAGCATCTCCAGCACCGGGAACACGATGGCGGGGCTGAGTTCCAGCAGGGCGTTGTTGTCGAACTGGGCCATGTTCAACGAAACCATGCAGGTGGGGGAGGGAAGACACTGCAGGAATTCCATGAACGACAGCTGTTCCACCGACACTAGGTTGACGATCACATAGGCGCGCAGGTAAGCCGAAAGGCTGGAGGCCAGGCTGCGGACGAAGTTTTCGTGCAGGATGTGGATGGAGCGCAGTTGCTCCTTCGCAATGCGGTCCGGACGTCGGAAATCATAGGGTTGCGCGCGGCGCGAGATGTCGTCGGAGGCCCGCTGCGCTTGCAGGTTCCGGAAGACATTGTCGATTTCGTGCTGAGTAAGAAGGCGATCGGCCATGATTGTCCGCTGGTGTTTGATCGGCCTATGGCGGGTGCAGCTTTAGGCCGTCACGGTATCCTGGAAGAGCGTGAAGACGTTCACCATCAAGAACTTTGGCTGCCGGGCCTCGCAAGCCGACGGCGCGGCCATTGCCGGACAGCTTGCCGATTGCGGCCTGGCACCCGCCCCCGCGGGCCCGGCTGATCTGGTGGTGTTGAACTCCTGCACGGTCACCGCCGCCGCCGATCAGGACCTGGAGAAGGCCGTGCGGCGGGCCAAGCGTGAGAATCCCGGGACGCAGATCCTGGTGACCGGCTGCTACGCCCAGCGTGATCCTGAGCATCTGGCGGGCATCGCCGGTGTCACCTGGGTGGTGGGCAATTCGCACAAGGACCGGATCGGGGAGATCCTGGCCGTGCCGCTACCCGAGGCCAGCTACCACGCCCAGATCCACCTGAGCGACATCTTTGAACGGCGTGAGTTTTTCTCGGCTCCCATTGACGAGTCCGGTGAAGACCGTGCCCGGCCGAATCTGAAGATCCAGGATGGCTGCAATAACCGCTGCTCATTCTGCATCATCCCGTCGGTGCGTGGTGCCAGCCGGAGTGCTTCAGCCGACTGGGTGCTGGCGCAAGTGCGCAGCTTGGCGGAACGCTACGCCGAGATCGTGCTGACCGGCGTCAACCTGGGCCGCTGGGGCCGGGAAGCGGGCGGCGGACGGCAGTTGGTGCAACTTCTAGAGCGTGTGCTGGACGAAACTGCGGTGCGGCGGCTCCGGCTGAGCTCGATTGAGCCGATGGATTGGACCGATGAGCTGATGGAGCTGATGGCCGGCTCGGACCGCATTGCCCGGCACGTCCATGCGCCCCTGCAATCGGGCAGCGACGGTGTGCTGCGCCGCATGTTCCGCAAGTACCGTCCGCGCCACTATCGTGACCGGATTCTTCGCGCGCATCAGCTGATGCCGGACGCGGCGTTCGGTGCCGACGTGATGACCGGCTTCCCCGGCGAGACCGACGCCGAGTTTGACGAAAGCTTCGCCTTCATCGAATCCCTGCCGTTCACCTACCTGCATGTGTTCACGTATTCCGAGCGGCCCGGTACGCGGGCGGCGGAAAGTGATGCGCGGGTGCCGTGGGAGGTCCGCAAGGAACGCACGCGCCGGTTGCGGGAACTGAGTGAGCAGCAAGGCCGGGCGTTCCGTCAGCGGATGTTAGGCCGCAAGCTGAGCGTGGTCACCCAGGGTGGCCGCCGGGCCATGTCCTCCAATTTCCTGACTGTCGATCTGGGTGGCGAGCATGCGGCCCAACAGCTGCGGCAAATCACGGTTCACGGTTTCGATGAAGCGGGCGTAATGACGGTGTTGCCGGTGCTGTCCGGCCTGACCGTTTAGTCTTCTCGCGGTCGGTTCTCCTGTGCCGCGATTCGCCTGGCATGGGATACTGAATCGAAAATCCCATGAGCACGATCAATCGCCGCCAGATCTTCCGCCTCGGTGCCTCGGCTGCTGCCGCACCGGCTTTCCTGCAGGCCCAGTCGAAGGAACCTCGCAGCATCATCTACATGGTGGCCGACGGCATGAGCGCCGGCGTCATCCCGATGGCCGACCAGTTTTCCAAGCTGGTCCGCGGGCGCGGTACGGCCTGGAATCAGCTGCTGTCGAAGCCCGGCGTGCAGCGCGGGTTTATGGATATGGCGTCGCTGAATTCGATGGTGACGGACTCTTCGGCCGCCTCGTCCAGTTGGGGTTCCGGTTCGCGGATCTTCAACGCGATGCTGAACGTCCTGCCCGATGGCACCAAACTGACGCCGATTGGAACACTGGCCCGGGAGCGGGCCAAGCGCCGGATCGGGCTGGTGACCACGGCGACGGTGACGCACGCTACGCCCGCTGGCTTTGCTGCCGTTTCGCCGCGCCGGGACGATGAAGACCTGATTGCGACGCAGTATCTCGACAACGTTGACGTCGTATTGGGCGGCGGTAAGCGTTTCTTTGACGCCTCCAAGCGCAAAGATAAGCGTGATCTGGCGGGGGACTTTGCCAAGGCCGGCTACAAGGTCAGCTATGTGCGCGAGAACCTGAAATCGGCTCCGGGTGCCAAACTGTTGGGGCTTTACGACGAAGGCCATGTGCAGTATGTGGTGGACCAGCGCTCCGACAAGAAGATGCAGCGTGAGATTCCCAGCTTGGCGGAGATGGCACAGGCGGCGCTGACTGCTCTTGACGCGGCGCCCAACGGCTTCCTGCTACAGATTGAAGGCGCGCGCGTGGATCATGCCGCGCATGCCAATGACGCGGCTGGTTTGCTGTGGGAGCAGGTGGCGTTTGACGACGCGATTCAGGTGGTGCTTGACTATTGCCAGAAGCGGCCGGACACGCTGGTGGTGATCACCTCCGACCACGGCAACGCCAACCCGGGCCTGTTCGGTGTGGGCAAAGAATATGAGCATTCCAACCAGGCGTTTGAACTGCTGACCAAGGCCAAGTATTCCTACACCACGATCACGCGACGCCTCGGCAATGCCGTGGAGTACAAGGGGCTGACCACCGACGCGCAGCGCGGCATCAGCAAACCCAATGCCGACCTGGTGCGGCAAGTGATCGAAGAAGATCTGGGCTTGAAGATCAGTGAAGATGAGGCGCGCCTGCTGCGGACCGCCATCAGCCGTGGCCAGTTTGTGTGTGTCAACAAGCAACTGGACAATGTCCCCGGCGTGTTGGGCCAAGTGATTGGCAACCACACTGGGATCGGCTGGGTGGGCACGACGCACACCGCGGACTACACCATCTCGACTGCCTTCGGCCCGGGCTCTGAGCTGTTTGCCGGGTTAGTCAAGAACACCGATGTGTTCGTAAAGCTGACCGGTCTGCTGGGTATCTCGTTCAAGAACCCATCAATGGACGCGCAGAAGGCGCTGAAGTACGCGGCTGCGGTGCCGCGCCGGGAGCGCATGGACTGGGCGTAGCCTCTTGATATGGCTACAGTCACCGTCATTGACGCGAAGGCTGCGGTGGAACGTGCACTGGAGTACTTTCGGGGCCTCACTGCCGCGGTAGCAGCTCCTCTAGATTTCGAGCAGAAGACGCAACTAGAAGAGGTTGAGTTCGTCGAGGAAGAGGACCGGCCTGTATGGCGGATTACGCTCAGCCGTCCGAATTCTCAGAACTTTGAGTTTATCCGCGGTCGGCCTGCGCGCGACTACAAAGTACTCAGCCTTGATGCACAAACCGGCGAATTGCTCTCGATGAAGATGCGCTCGCTGGAAAATGTTGGCTGAGTGGATTGATCGCCTCATTACTCGCCACTATGGGCGGGGCCTGATCCTGGATGCTAGTCCACTCCTGCGGAGTTCTTCGACAACTAGCGGCCCAGGCCCTTTAAGACGCCATCCGCCACCGGCTCCAGCAGCCGGAAGACCGGGCCCGGCACTATGCCAAGCAGCACGGTGAGCACCGCCAGCGGCACCATGGCCAGCATTTCCGTCGCGTTCAGATCCGCCAGCTTTTCACGCGGCTCACCCAGCATCGTGCGTTGGTAGAGCCACAGCAGGTAGGCTGCGCCCAGGGCGATGCCTAGAACCACAGCTACCGCCCAGCCGGATGAGACTCCGGCGACGCCTCGCAGGATGGTGAATTCGCCCACGAAGCCGTTCAGTGGCGGCATTCCCATGGAGCCCAGAACGGCGATCAGGAACAGCAGCGCCAGGCGGGGCATGCTGCGCAAGGTGCCACTGTAGTGGGCGATCTCGCGCGTGTGCGTGCGGTCATAGACGTGTGCGTGCGGTCATAGACGGCACCCACAATCAGGAAGAGCAGCCCGGTGGTGACCGCGTGGTTGATCTGCTGCAGCATCGAGCCCACGATGCCGTCGCGGGTCATCACAAACAGGCCCAGCGTGCAGAAGCCCATATGGCTGACCGAAGAATAAGCGATCAGCCGCTTCCAATCGGATTGCATCAGGCAGACGAGGCCACCATAGAGGATGGCCACCACCGAAGCCACGCTCAGCCACATCAAGACATGGGCCGATGGTGGGGCGAGGGGGATCGCAAAGCGCGTTAAGCCGTACAGCCCCATCTTGAGCAACACGCCGGCCAGAATCACCGATCCGGCGGTGGGTGCCTCCGTATGGGCGTCGGGCAGCCAGGTATGTACCGGAATCATGGGTACCTTTACGGCAAAGCCCGCCAGGAAGGCCCAGAATACCCACTCGCCGCCGGGGTGACGCAGCAGCTCAAAGTAGTCGAACGTGCCGCCATTCAAGCGCAGCACGAGAATCCCGATCAGCATCAGCACGCTGCCCAGGTTGGTGTAGATCAAAAACTTCATCGAGGCGTAGGCGCGGTTGGTGCCACCCCACACGGCGATGATCAGGTACATGGGGATCAGCGTCAGTTCCCAGAACAGGAAGTAGAGCAATAGATCCAGCGCCACAAACACGCCGGTCATCGCCACCAGCAGTACCAGCATGGCGGCGTAGTATTCCTTGAGCCGCTCCGCAATGGAGCTGCTGGCGATCAGCGCCACCATCGTCACCAGCGACGTCATCACCACCAGCAGCAGCGAGTAGCCATCGACGCCCACCAGATACTGCGCGCCGAACGAGGGGATCCACGGCTGCCGTTCGAGGAAGGCGAAGCCTTGCTGTGACGCGTCGGGCTGGAAGCGGCGCAGGTGGTCCAGCGCGATCAGCCCGTGGATGGCCGTGGTGAACAAAGCAAGGCCGCGCGCCCAACGGCTGGGCAAGGCGAGCAACAGGATCAGCCCCGCCAGGGGCACAAGCAGAAGAAGGGTCATTATTCCTTGGGCACGATCCCCAAAGATTTCATTTTGCGGTAAAGATTGCTGCGTTCCAAACCCAGCAACTCCGCGGTGCGCGTCACGTTGCCGCGCGTCTCTTCGAGTTTCTTCAAAATGTATTCGCGCTCGGCGGCTTCACGGACCTGCGCGAGCGACGTGAAATGGTCGATGGGCCGCTCAAACACCGCGCGCCGCGCCGGGCTGAGCGGGATGTGGCGGGCGTCGATGCGGACTTGCGGATTCATGATGACGATCCGCTCCATCAGATTCTTCAGCTCCCGCACATTGCCGGGCCACGCATATTCCTGCAGGGCGCGGTAGGCTTCGGGCGTGAGCTCCTTGGCCTTGCGGCCATAGGAGGACGTGAACTCCCGGAGGAAGTGGTTGGCCAGCAGCACGACATCTTCGATGCGTTCCCGCAACGGCGGCACGTGAAAAGGAATGACGTTGAGGCGATAGAACAGATCCTCGCGGAAGTTGCCGCGTTCGATCTGATCTTCCAGGTTCTTGTTGGTGGCGGCGATTACGCGGACGTCCACTTGAATTGATTCCTCGGCGCCCACCGGCTGGAAGCGCTGCTCTTCCAGCGCGCGCAGCCCCTTGGCCTGCGTCTTGATGCTCATGTCGGCCACTTCGTCCAGGAACAGGGTGCCGCCGTCGGCCTTCTCGAACTTGCCCACCTTGTCTTCCGTGGCCCCAGGGAAGCCGCCTTTGCGATGGCCGAACAGTTCGCTTTCGATCAAGTCTTCCGGGATCGCGGCGCAGTTGATCTCGACAAAAGGAGCCTTGGCCCGGCTGCTGAGTTCGTGGATCGCCCGCGCCACCAGTTCCTTGCCGGTACCGCTTTCGCCGTAGATCAGCACCCGGCCATTGGTGGCCGCCATCAAGGCGATCTGCTGGCGCAGGGCCTTCATGGGAATGCTTTCACCCAGGATGGCGTTGCGCGGGTCATCGACGCCGTGCAGGCGCGAAATCTCCACTTCCAGGCGCCGCTGCTGGGCCGCGTTCTTCACAACGACGGCTACTTTGGCGATGGTGAGCGGCTTTTCGAGAAAGTCAAAAGCACCCAGCTTGGTGGCGCGCACGGCGGTCTCCACCGTGCCGTGGCCGGAGATCATGACGACGGCCGGGCGGTCCTCAATGCCGATCTCCTGGATGCGGGCCAGCACTTCCATGCCGTCCATGCCCACCAGCCAGATGTCGAGCAGGACGACGTCGTAGCTGCGGCGGTTGAGTTCTTCCAAACAGGCTTCGCCCGTATCAGCGACAGCCACCGCAAAGCCTTCGTCTTCCAGAACCCCGGCCAGGGACTGCCGGATCGCGGCCTCATCATCGACAACCAAAACGCGCGTATGCTTCAACCGACCGCCTCCTGCGTGCGGGATCCGACGGGATTGCTGGCTTCGGCCGTAATCATCACTGGGATCTCAACCACAAACCGGGTAACGGAGGGCAGGTTGTCCTCCACGCGGATTTGAGCGCGATGTTCGCTGAGAATCTGGCTAACGATGGCCAGCCCGAGACCCGTGCCCCGGCCCTTGGTGGAGAAGTAGGGCAGAAAGAGCTTCTCCCGGTCCTCATTGCTGACGCCGCGGCCGGTATCGGAAACCGTCAATTCGATGATGTCGGGAGAGGCCAGTTGGGTGGCGATGTAAAGCCGCTTGAGCGGGACGTCCTGCATCGCCTCCGCCGCATTGTCGACCAGATTGATGATCACGCGCTTGAACTGTTCCGGGTCCACATTCACCGGGGGTAACCCCACCGCCAGCGAACGATAGACTTCGATGCCTTCCAGGCGTCCTTCAAACACCGTGAGCGCATTTTTGGCCAGATCGTTGATGTCGCACGGCGAGGGGAAGGCCACCGGGAAGCGCGAGAACTGGCTGAATTCGTCCACCAGCGTCCGGACACTTTCCACTTCTTGCGAGATGGTGGTGGAACATTCACGCAGAATCCGCATCGTGTCCGGCGCGCCGCTCACCTTCTCCAGTTGGCGCGCCAGCCGTTCGGCGCAGAGGGCGATGGGGGTCAACGGATTCTTGATCTCATGGGCCACTCGCCGGGCCACTTCCTGCCAGGCGGCGGTCTTCTGGGCGCGCAGCAGTTCGCTGGTATCTTCGAGCACGACGATGTAGCCGGAGGCGGAGTTTTCTTCCAGCGACGAGACTACCGCCGCCAAGTGAACCGTCTGCCGGTCCCGGGCGATCTCCAGTTGCTGCGAGGCGATGCCGGTGCGGCGGGCGCGCTTCATCAGGTAGCGAATTTCCGTGGCATCTTCCGGTGACAACAGATCGTCGATGCGGACGGCCTGATCGACCAGTGCGGCCGGGAAGATGGTCCGCAGCGCGCGGTTCACTTTCAAGATGCGGCCGTCCGGGGCCAAGGAGATGACTCCGGTGGGGATGTTTTCGAGAATCGCTTCGGTGAACCGGCGGCGGCGTTCCAGCTCGCGCTCGTTCGATTCGAGATCCTGCGTCATCTCGTTGAACGCGCGCACCAGCGCCGCCAGTTCATCAATGGCCGGCGTCTGGACCCGGTATGCCAGATTGCCGCCACGGACCTCCCGCGCGGCGCTCAGCAGCGCTGAAATGGGCACCGAAATCTGCTTCGACATCAGCAGCGCCGTCCAGGTGGCGACGAACAGGATGAACAACGTGATCAGGGTCAGCAACAGGATGTAGAACGTCCGGATGTCCTTCCGGCGGCGGGCGAGGGTTTCGAAATCCTCGATGGATTTCAGGATCTCGTTCTGCTTGCGCACCAAGTCCAACGGCACCGCGCTGCGCAGGGTGAGGCGGCTGGCGGGCAGGCCTTGAGCATCGGCCAGCATGGCTGTCGCGGCGACGGTTTCGACGGACGCCTTCGCCAGCGGGACACACAGCGGAATCCGGGCATCGTCACCGCGGATCAAGGTGACCTCCACGATGCCGTTTTCGCGGCACAGCCGCTGAATGTCGGTCCGGGGTGCCTGTTCATCGGCCGCCAAGGCTTGCACTGCCGCGAGCGACGCTAACCACCGGGCCTGCGCGTCGGCCTTGGCTTGCATCTCATTTTTGAAGCTGTTGGCGACGTCCTGCAAGTCCAGGCGGATCTCTTCGGCGGGGCGGGAGAACCAGCGCAGCAGGTTGAAGTTCAGCACCTGCACGCTGAACAGCACCAGAAACAGGACGGGCAGAAAGCTCAACGCCAGCGCGCCCACCACTAGTTTGGTGCGCATGCGCGACCCTTCGCGGTTGCTCTGCCGGTCAATGTAGAGCTTCAGCCCGGTCCGGAAGAGCATGAAGCCCAAGATCACGGTCAGTACGAAGACCAGTGACTGAACCGCCCAGTAGAGGAAGATCTGGCTTAAGCTCTC
>JAPKYX010000061.1 GCA_026394075.1 Acidobacteriota bacterium | reverse complement strand
ATCGAGCGCAAATACCTGATTGGGGCCGGTGGCGTACATGATGCCGCCGGTCACCAGCGGCACCGTCTCCAGGCCGAAGTACCGCATGTTCTCGCGGAAGTAAGGCGTGTCGGGCAGGAACTGGGTCCACAGCGGGATGCTGAAGCTCCATTTGAGGCGCAGCTGCTGCACGTTGGCCGCGTTGATCTGCTTGAGCGGGCTGTAGCGGTTGCCGCTCAACTGGCCGTTGTAGGTCAGCCAGTCGCCCGGCGGCGGGTTGAGGATGCTGGAAAAGTCGACGCCGCCAGTGTGAGCAGCTGGTGCGGTCACGATGGGTCCGGGCGTATTGGCGGCCACCGATTTCACCCCGGTGAGGCTGCTCAAGTACGCGATCAGATCCTGGACCTGGGCCGGTGACGCTTTCACGGCCGGCATCAGCGAGGCCTTCTCGTCGGTCAGCCGCGCCGTTTTGTCCAGCGACAGGGGGTGCAACTGGCCCCGGAGATCCTGCAGTGCCAGATGGAACCGTGTCCGGTTGCGGGCAAAGCCGCGAAGCTGGCCACCGGAGCGCAGCTCGACATTGACGAGCCCGTATCCCGGTGCGATGCGGCTGCTGGGGTTGAGCAGCGCCTCCCGCAACTGGTCCACCGTTAGTTCGCGGGCGATGTTGGTCAGGTCCGGTCCGATGGCCGCTCCTGAACCATGCACCATGTGGCAGGTTCCGCATTGGCCCGGGCCTTTGAAATATGCCTGCCCGGCGGCCCGGTCACCGGCTACCGGCGATTCCGCCGCCACGGCGTTCAACGACGCCACCAGCGCCACCAGAGCATCCAGGGTCGCTGCCGGCAGGTCGAACCCGGGCATGCCCGCTGCCGGGATGCCCTTTTGGATGACGTTGCGGAGGTTGGCCGCGGACCGCCGCCGGACGCCAGGATTGCCCGCCAGGCCGGGGCCTTGCTGGGTGCCACGCGCGTCCGCACCATGGCAGCCGCCGCAGAGCTTTTCGTAGGTCTGCTGTGTGTTGGCGATCTGCTGCGCAGTGGTGATCGGCTGCGCAGTGGCCGTTGGTGCCGGGGTCTGGCCGGGCATCGTTCCCGCACTGGCCAGCAGCAGAGCCACGGCGGCCGGCAGATTCACCAACCCAAAGGAGAAACGAGAGACGCGAGGCCAGTTCATGCCGCTCTATTCTGACGCATCCTGGCCACTCCCGCCCAGTTGCTTCAGCATCGCGATATCACGGCGGTCCGCGCCATCGTCCTGCGGAGTTTCCAGGATGAAGGCCTTGTCCCGCAACTGGGGATGCTGCATGATGCGCGCAAAGCCGGCCTCCCCGATCTGGCCCAGGCCGATGTTGGCGTGCCGGTCCAGGTGCGAACCCAGTGCACCTTGCGAATCGTTGGCGTGGATCACCGGAATGTGGCCGAGGCCCAGCAGGTGGTCCAGAAACTCGACCGTCAGCGCCAGTCCTTCCTCGTGCGCGATGTCGTAGCCCGCGGCCAGGGCGTGGCAGGTGTCGATGCAGTAGCCGATGCGAAGCGACGTGCGCTCCAGTGCCATTTGCCTCATCTGCGCCAGTTCTTCCAGCCGGCTGCCCAGGGCCTTGCCTTGTCCCGCCGTGTTTTCGAGCAGCAACGTCACCCCGCCGGCATCGAGACCCTCCACCGCTTCCGTCATCGCTTCAATGAAGGAATAAATCCCCTGTTCCACGGATTGATCTTTGTAGCTGCCGGGATGGATCACCAGGTACTCCGCTCCGATCACACGGGCGCGTTCCAGTTCCCCTCGGAAGGCGATGATGGATTTGGCGCGGATCTGCGGGTCCAGCGATGCGAGGTTGATCAGGTAGTTGCCGTGGATCACCAGCGGAGCCAGGTCATGGGCGAGGCGCAGACGGTTGAGCGCTGCTACCTCCGATGACCGGGGCATGCTGGCGTGCCACATCCGGGGGCTGCCAGAAAAAATCTGGAACGTATTCGCTCCCAAATCAATCGCTTGTTCAGCGGCTTTGTGTAGACCACCCGCGGTGGAGGTATGAAGACCAATGCGCACGTTGACTGTCATCATGGCAGGATTTGCCTTAGTGGCGGTGTCCGGGCGGGCCCGGGCCGCTGAATCGAGAATCGTTCCCGCCCCGGACGCCGTCTTTGAGCTGGAGATCGACAAGACCGGCTTGCTGTCCGGCAAGAAGCACGTCTTCCGGTTTGAGCGGTATCAGGGCCGCTTCGACGAAACCTCCGTGTCGTTCAGTGTCGAAGCCAATAGCCTAAAGGTACTGGACGATTGGAAACCGGCCTCCGGAGCACTGGCGAAAATTCGTGAAGTGACGCTGGGCAAGGATGTGCTGGATGCGGCCCGCTTCCCGGAAATCCGCTTTGAAGCCTCTGCTTTGGGCGAAGGTCCGGTCACCGGACAGTTGACGGTGCGCGGTGTGGCGAAGCCCTGTGTGGTGACGGTGCAGCGATCTGGCGCGTTTATTGAGGGCATGGCGGTGGTGAAGTATTCGGCCTTTGGGATCAAGGAGCAGAAAGCGGCGCTGGGGACCATCGGCACCAAGGATGAAATGCGGGTCCGGTTCCGGCTGCGGGTGCCTTGACCGGGGTCGTGGGGCAGGGAAGGGTAGGCAAAAAAAACGAGCGGCCGGAGCCGCTCGCGAGGAAGTCACGAAGACGCGCGATTGAAGTCCCCGGTTCCTCACCGGTTAAAGCCGGTGGGCGGAGTACTCATCAGGCACCCGTGATGAGGGAAAGTCGGAAAAATTTGGGCTACGACGCGCGCAGCTGCGCCCCCATGGGATTGGCTTGCGTGCGGAATTCGTAATGCTGGATCTCAACGGCGGCCTGATGGTCCTCGACGCGCACCACGCGGCCCCGCGCCACCAGTTTCAGCGGAGTCTGGTTGTTCAGCTGCGCCGGCCACGCCACGGAAATTTCCACTTGGCGGCCCGCTTGTAGCACTTGTTCAGTTGAGAACAAAATGCCCGAACTCGACATGTTCACCGTTTTTCCCGCGCCGGATTCTTGACCGCGCCGGCTGACCACTTTGTACTTGACATCGCGCTCAATCGGAAAGCGCCCTGATGCTCGTCGTTCAGACATGAAATTCCTCCGGGGCTCGCTCAGTGGCTCACCCTTGTTTTTTTGGATACCTCTACCTTGCGCCATTCGACCCCCTCGGCTCAATGAGAAAAAAGGGCCATTCTGGTCTGGTACTACGGTACTGAGGGGGTATGATCAACCTTATGAGAAAACTCACTCTAGTCGTGTTCTGTCTTTTCGCCGCTGCCACCGCCCAGGCCCAGCGCAAAGTTGTCCAACCCAAAGAATTCCCCACGGGACGCCCCTTCTCTCCCGGTGTATGGGCGGGCGACACGCTTTATGTCGCTGGTCAGATCGGGACTGACCTGAAAACGAACAAAATGTCAGAAAACTTTGACGAGGAGGTCAAGCAGACCCTCGACAACATCGGCGTCATCCTCAAAGAAGCGGGCCTCAGCTATGACGACGTTGTCACGGTCAACGTCTACTTAACTGACATGAACTTGTTTGCCCGCATGAACGCGGTCTACACCAAAGTCTTTGCGGAACCCCGTCCGGCGCGGACCACTGTTGGTGTCCCGGCGCTGGCGGGCGGTGCCCACATCGAAATCACTGTTACCGCTCACAGCAGCAAGCGCAAGAAGTGATAAGAAATCCTCAAGCGGCGGGATGAAAATATTTGTATGAAGGTCTCTCTATTCTGAGAGATCGGTTTTCAGCCGGCGGATTTCCGCCAGCCGCTCCTGGATCCGTTTTTCTATCCCACGGTCGGTGGGGTGGTAGAACTGATGGCCCTTCAGCGATGGGGGTAAACACTCCATTGCCGTGATCGCGCCGGGTGCCTGATGGGCATGTTGGTACCCGGCGCCGTAACCCCACTGCTTCATCGATCGCGTCGGCGCGTTGCGCAGCGCGAACGGCACCGGCTCGGCGGGTGCGTCGCGCACCGTCTGCTGGGCTTCCCCCAACGCGCGGTAGGCCGCGTCTGATTTTGGCGCTACCGCCAGGTACAGCGTGATCTGGGCCAGCGCCTGATCGCCTTCCGGGATGCCCAGGAAGTGGGCGGTCTGCTGGCAGGCGATGGCTTGCTCGACGGCGCGCGGGTCCGCCAGGCCGATATCTTCAATGGCCATTCGTACTAAGCGCCGCGCCAGATACATCCGGTCCTCACCGCCTTCCAGCATCCGCGCCAGCCAGTAGAGCGCGGCATCAGGGTCAGACGAACGGACGCTTTTGTGCAGCGCCGAGACCAGGTTGAAGTGTTCTTCACCGGACTTGTCGTAGACCAGGTTCTTCTTGCCCAGCATGTCGGCGACACTGTCGGCCCGGATGGGTCCGGCGGCGGCGGCCAACTCCAGCAGGTTGTACGCGGCCCGGGCATCGCCATTGGCGTGCACGGCAATGCGCTCCAGCGCTTCCGGTTCGGCGGTGGTATTGAGAGCCGCCACGCCCCGCTCCAGCAGCGCCACGGTCTCTTCCGCCGTCAGCGGACGCAAAGCGTAGACACGCGCCCGGGAGAGCAGCGCCGAGATTACCTCAAACGATGGATTCTCGGTGGTGGCCCCGATCAGCGTGATGTCGCCCCGCTCCACATAGGGCAGAAAGGCGTCCTGCTGGGCTTTGTTGAAGCGGTGGATCTCGTCGATAAACAGCACCGTCTTGCGGCCCAGATGGCGGTTCTTCTCCGCCGCCACCATCACTTCCTTGATCTCCTTCATGCTGGACATCACGGCGCTGAAGGGCATAAAGCTGGCTTTGGTGGCGCCGGCCAGCAGATGGGCCAGCGTGGTCTTGCCGACGCCCGGCGGCCCCCACAGGATCAGCGATCGCAGTTCCCCCCGGTCCAACTGCGCCCGCAACGGCTTGCCGGGCCCCAGCAGATGCTCCTGGCCGACGTAATCGGCAATGGTGCGCGGGCGGAGCCGTTCGGCCAGCGGGATGTCGGCGGGATTCTCAAACAGCGTCATGACCGCTGGGCCCTCCGGCACTGGGACGCCTCATAGAGCAGGATCGAAGCGGCGACGGCCGCATTTAAGGATTCGACGCGCCCGGTGGGGATGCGGACTGGGGTCGCTTGGCGGAGCAGTTCCGGCGAAACGCCATGCGCCTCGCTGCCGACGGCCAGGGCACATGGTTCCCGCCAGTCGATGTCGGCCGCGGCGGTGCCTTCGTGCGGGTGGGCGGCGTAGAGCTTTACGGGCAGGTCGGCGTCACCGGCCAGGGTCGGGAGGCGGAAACTGGACCCGGCCGAGGCCCGCAGCAGCTTGGGATTGCGCGGGCTCACCGCGCCGCGCCGGAACACCACACCGGTTGCTCCAAATGCTTCCGCCGAGCGCAGGATCGTGCCGGCATTGCCGGGGTCCTGCACGCCATCCAGCACCACCACCAGCGCCGGCGGGGCCAGCAGATCGGCCAAGGTCCAGGAGGGCCATCGGACCAGCGCGATGACACCGGGGCTGGATTCCGTGGAGGCCACTTGCCGCAGTACGGTCTCGGGTACGTCGATGCGGCGGGCGCGATGGGCCGGAAGT
>JAPKYX010000069.1 GCA_026394075.1 Acidobacteriota bacterium | reverse complement strand
TTGCCCGGCCGGACACTTCCCACGCCACCTCGGCCATAATTGAGCCATGGTTTCTGCCCTCCTCTGCGGACTGCTGCTGGCCCAAGCCGCACCTGAGCTACGCCCCCCGGACTACATCAAGATCGCCGACCGGATCGCCGCCACTGTGCGTGCCACCAAGGGCGAGCGCGTTCTGATTCCTCGTGACCCCGGCTACTTTGACGAATTGATTCCGCTGCTCGAAGCCCGCTTCAAGAAAGCCGGGGCCGTCCCTACGCTCACCGATTGGTCCCCCAAAGGACAACCTCGTACAGGTGAGCCCATCGCCCAACTGCTGGAAACCACGGACATCTTCCTGTGGCTTCCCTTCCGCACCGCGATGCGCGAAGTAAAGCCCGCTGAAACCATCGCCATCGCTCGCTGGACCGACCAGGGCGGCACGCGCCGCCAAGTCCACTTCCATTGGGACCAGGGCAGCGTGCTTCCCGATGGTCTGCCCACCACGCACCCGGCGGGCATGGATCAACTGCTGGTGAAGGCGTTGGACGCCAATCTGCTCACGATGTCCGCCCGCCAGCAGCGCGCAGCGAAGGTGTTGGCCACGGGTCAGGTGCGCGTCACCACGCCTGCTGGCACCGACATTCGCTTTGAGATCCGTGATCGCCCCTTCAATCGTCAGGATGGCGTTGCCACCGCCGCCCGCATGACCAGCGCCAAGGTTCGGGTCGACCGCGAAGTGGAACTGCCCGCGGGCGTGCTCCGCGTGGCACCGATTGAGGAAACGGCCAACGGCGTCATCGTCGTGCCGGAGTCGCGCTTTGGGACGAAGCTGGTGAAGGGCCTGCGCCTGGAGTTCAAGGACGGCAAGGTGACCTCGATGATCGCTCGGGACGGCCTGGCGGCGGTGCAGATCGCACTGCAGGAAGCAGGCGACGCCGCTCTGCGGTTCCGCGAATTCGGCCTGGGCTTCAACCCGCTGCTGAAGCCGCTCCCCGGTTCGCCGGTGCTTCCCTACTTCGCCTACGGCTCCGGGATGGTCCGCATGAGCCTGGGCGACAACGAAGAGTTGGGCGGCAGTATCCGCGGCAACGGCTTTCGCCGCTGGTTCTTCTTTGCTGATGCGACGGTGGAAGTGGGCACCAAGCGGCTGGTGCTGAATGGCGCGCTGTTGCCATAGCGCAGTTGCCATAGCGCTGCTGCGTTGGGGGGCTAGGGCTTCGCTTCGTGATGATCAAAGCTGAGCACGCGGGTCACCTTCCACGCGCCGTCTTTGTACTGCCACAGATGAACAAAGCGCGCTTCCCCGGCGGCCGTCTTGGACTTGGGATGCAGAAAGCGGTGCGTCCCCATCTGGACGAAGCCATAGCCCTTCATCCGGTGGGTTTCAAGCGTCCCCGGAACCAGCTCCCGCAGCACGTCTCCACCGCAGATGTTCTTTTGGAGGCTCTCCGACAAGGCGGCTTTGCCCACCGTTACGCCAGTCTGGTCGTGGTAGAACTCAACGCCTTCGGCGAAGTAAGTCGTGAACTGTTCCAGCTCACAGCGGTTATAGGCGCCGAACAATTGCGCGTCCAGCGCCGCGCTCAACTTTTCCAGCGCCGCTTGCGAGGGAACACTTTCCAGCGATTGAGCGAACGCCTGCCCGCCCAACAGTAACGCCGCCAGCACCATCTTGGTCATGCTGGAGGCTACGCAGGCACGCCGGGGAATGTTCCGGCCATCACCGGCTTCAGCCAGAAGCCTGGGGTGAATTCCCTAGTTCTTCGGCACCGCGAAGCAGTAGAACAACCCGGCCCCACCGGTCGCCACCAGGTTGGCCTGGCTGCAACCACGCGAGGGGTGGGCGGAGCTCCAGGAGATGCCGCCGCCGTTGCGGTCATGGTGCCCCACTTGCGCGGAGCCTTCGCCTTCGCTGGTCCAGTTCTTGCAGGTGTGGTCCGCACCATCGGCATAGGCGCGGCCATCGGGGCCGGTGCCGGTGAGGATGTCGTGCATGTTCGGCTGGCTGCCCACGCCGTTCACCATCTCACCCTTTTCGGTGAGCGCATTGTTCTTGGTGATCAGGTTGCCCAACCGCGCCGCCTCCACCGTGTCGCCGATCAGGGTCGCCAGATCCTTGGCCACCACGGTGCCGCGGAAGTTCTGCCACGGGCCATTGCCGATGCGGTCCCGGGCATTGACGGCCGCTTTGCCGTCGGCGGCGGAAGTGCTCAGGTAAGCGCGCCAGGTCTTGTCGCCCGCTCCGGCGGCTGCCGCCAGCTTCTGGCAATGCGCATCCGCGCCCGCCAAGCCACCCAGGTTGGCTCCGGTGCCGGTGCCGACACTGGTAATGAAAAAGCTCATGGCCTCCGGCTTGCCTGCCGGTGGCGGCTGCTGAGCGAACAAGCTACCGGCCCCTAAAGCGGCCGCGGTCAGAGTGGTCCAGAGAATTTTCATGTGAGAGGCTCCTTGCGTTCAAGACGAAACGTGTGTGTTCAGCCTACTACTCCGGCTACGCCAAAACAAGCCACCGAGCGCCAACCCACCCCGTGTCCTCCGCTCCGCGCGGTCCTACAGCAACTGGGCGAGCCGTGCAAGAAAATCGTTCACCAGTTTCTGGTAGGTGGCGTTGCCGCCGAGCGTGCGCGCGCGGTTCACGGCAGCGGTCACCATCATCAGCTGCAACAGCAGCCCATAGTCCTGCCTCATTGCCGGCGTCATCAGGCCGAAGAACACGGGATCGGGATTCAGTGCCTGCAGGCTGGCCATCAGCGTTCCGCCCACCACCTTCTTGGTCTTTTGCGCGATCAGATGGAAGGCATCTACCATCTGGGACCGCCGCGCCAGCGCATCGGTCATCTCCACCGTTCCCCGGATATCCCCTCCATTGATGATCTGGAACGGATTGAAGCCGCTGCCGCCCGTGGGGATGGGACCGTCAATTCGGAGCGGTCCGCCGTGCCGGAATACCTGATAGCCTTCAAACTCGGGATGAAACGCTTCGGCCGGCAGACGGCTGAACAAGGCCAAACTCACTTCGATGGAAGACAGATCGTTGGGCTTGAAATGGCCGGATGCGTTGATGAAAACGCAAACAATCCGGCCATCCCGGAACAGCACCAGCCCGGCACTCAACGCCTCTGGGTCGTCACCGCCAATCAGCGTCGGATGAGGCAGATCCCGCTGATGCCCGGATCGCGCGGCAATGATAATCTCTCCACCAGTCGTCACCACATACATCACCTCCCCGCTCTCCGCGGGAAACGTCAGCGTGACGGGCATATTCGCCTGCACCATGTGTCCCAGGCCCACCGTGAGGTTCTTGGCCAGCGGGTGACACCGGTAGGTGCTGATACGCTGAATCGTATCGCCCAGCACCTTTACGCCGGAGGCCAGGTCGAAGAACTGCATCAGATCAACAATGGCCCGGTTGGCGATGTCTGAGTCCAGATAACTCGGGTCCGGCCGGAAGACCGAGCGCGGAAACGGGCGCGGGACGGAACACACCAGGGAGCGGAAGTTCAAAATCCGGTGCGCGCGCAACTGGAGCCGCTGGACAATCTCCACCAACTCCAGGTCGATCAGCAGATGGAGCGCCGACATCTCGCAAGGCGTCCACAAGCATGAGGTCCGAAGGAACTGGAGCGCCGGAGCCAGTGCGGAAATGGCTCCTCCTCCACCGGGAGGCTGGGGCGGCGGCCCACTGCTGTTTTGCAGCGCCAGCTCGTTGGCCGACGGTGGAGGCGGAGTGGGGGGCACCCCACCCAGCCGGATGCCCGCACCTGGAAACCGGCTCTGCCGGGCCAACGACCGTTCCTCCGGCGTAGCATCGAAAACCACGCGGCCGTTGCGAATAAAAGGCCTGCTGCCCAAGCACCCTCCTAAACGATGGACTCATGGCGGGGCCCAACCAGAGATCAATTCTTGGCTATACTATCACCCTCAGCGGAGGGTGTAAAACGACACGATACACTTTATCCGATCGGGCGAAATGAAAGGCGGTAGCGCGGCGGCATCCAAGCTAGCGTAGGATGGGCGTGTCCATCCACTTTCAGGAATCGATCCCATGCCCAACCAGACCCGCGTCACCAGTCTCCACTTTTCCCCCGCCACACTACACGTCGCCTTGGCCGACGGCCGGGAGCTGAGCCTGCCGCTGGCTCGCTTTCCGCGCCTGGCCGCCGCCACGCCCCAACAATTGGACGACTGGCATCTGATCGGACGTGGCCTGGGCATCCACTGGACGCAACTCGGCGAAGATCTCTCCGTCGAGTCGCTGTTGGCGTCAGAGTAGGGTTGGAGAAGCTAAACGACGGCGCAGACGTTCGATAGCGTACCGATACCGCCCACGGAAATTTCGCACACATCGCCCGCCGCCAGCGCGGCATCTTCCTTGACGATGATGCCCGTGCCGGTCAGCAGCACCGTGCCCGTGGGCACAGCGTTTGACAGGGTCAGGTATTCCACCAGCGTCTCGATCTTGCGGCCCAACTTGCCGGTGGACGTCGTGCCCTCAAAGATCAGCTTGTCGCCACGCCGGATGGTGCACGCCATCTCCAGCGCATACGGGTCCGCCACATCATCGGCCGTCAGAATGTATGGCCCCAGTGAGCAGCAGGCGTTGTAGGTCTTCGACTGCGGTAGGTACAGCGGATTCTCGCGCTCAATGTCCCAGGCCGAGACGTCGTTGGCAATTGAGAAACCATGCACGCGGCCCTTGGAATCCAGGATCACCGCCAGCTCCGGCTCCGGTGCCGTGAACTTGGAATCACTGCGAATGCCGATCGGCTCACCGGAACCAACGCAAACGCGCGCGGTGCCCTTGAAGAACACTTCCGGCCGGTGCTCCGGTTGGAAGACGTAGCGGTAGAAGCCTTCACGGGTGCCATGCTCAGCATCACGGAAGCTAGCCGACATCTCATAGGTGCAGCCGCAGGCCCAAACCTCACGCGGATGGATGGGGATGATCGCGCCGGCTTCGGTCGTAAATGTGCCAGCATGGCTGGCGGCCACTTGCGCCAGCGTCGTGCCGTGCAGCTCGGCCAGGTCCAGCAAGTCCACTAGCGTCTTGCCCAAAATCGGCCGCGCCTTCCCGCCCTCAAAAATCGCGGCGGTCACCGCGCCATTCAGATGAATTTGTCCAATCAACATTGCTTTAACGCTCAAATTCTAACAGGCCCAGCCCGCCAGCCGCCGCGCACTGCCCGGCTACTGCCCCAGAATCGGCAGCAGAGCCCGATCCAGGGCCGCATCGGTGCGCTCAGTGACGTCGACGGCCTTGTGCAACGACCAATGCTCAACGTGCGTCAGCGTCTCGCCGGGGTTCAGCTTGGTCAGCGGCCCCAACGTTTCCAGCTCTAGAAAATCGGCATTGGTGAAGATCTCAAAACAAGACCCGTAGTCCGGGTAGAGCTTGCCGGGGTCGCCCGAGTAGCGCTTCAGGAACGCTTCGCCGTGCAACAGGTAAGCCGCCCAGAGGTCCTGGTTAAACATGCCCAGCTTTTGGGGCGTCGAGTTCGTGCGGTCCTGTTGAAGCGTGATGTACTTCTGGGTCAGCTTCAGGCGCGGGTCAGCAAAATCAGTAAAGGCCCACATGATCAGCGGATTGGTGGGCGGCAACACTTCCGGGTGCGTGCCGCGCGGCGGAAAGCCGGCAACGCCCAGGCCGTCCTGCGCCATCACGCTCAACACCCAGGCGGCGATCTCCACCGGGAAGCCGCCGATATTGGTGATCCGGTGTGTCACTTCAACGGCCGTTCCAGTAGCGGCCATCTTCACCGTGAACTGCTTCTGGAGGCCCACCTGTGTTTCCGGCTCAGGCGTCGCCGTCAGGCCGTCCGCATGGACTTCCATCGCCACCGGACCATTGTCGGGATAGTAAGTGCCCGGCACCAACTCCGGCGCGGCCCACAGGCGGTGTCCGCCCATGATGAACCATTCGCCCAGCTTTGATTGGTGGTTGAACCCCTTACCGTCTTCAAAGACACGGAAGAAGTTCTGGCCGCCGACAAAACCGTAGCGGATAATCCGCGGCCCGGCCGAAGCGGTCACCACCAGCTCGGCTTCCCCATTACTCAGGCGATAGGCATCAGGCCACACGCCAAACTGCGTTTGCTCAACCGTCATTGCTCCGGATTATTTCACGGCTTTGGCTTGCGAGCCAAGATGGCATCGACAGGCTTGCCGGTCACCACGCCTTCCACTGCCGCAAAGCCCGCTTCTTCGAGCAACGCGCGGTACTGCGCCAGCGTCCGCTCGCGGCCCTCAGTGCAGATCAGCATGTTCAGTGATTGCATGTGCGCCGGGATGCGGTCTTGATCGAGAAGAATCTCGGCGATCAGCAGACCACCGCCCGGGGGCAGAGCCTCGTGGATCTTGGCCAGCAGCACCCGGATCTTGTCCTCGCTCCAATCGTGCAGGATGCGGCCCAGGGCGTAGAGATCGGCCGGCGGCAGTGGATCGGCGAAGAAGTCGCCGTCGACGAAGTCGACATCCGTGGCCACCGTGCGGGCAAATTCGATCACGCGCGGCAGATCAAAAATCGCGGCTGAGACATTCGGCCAACGTTCATGCACGGCCATCGCCAAGTGCCCGGTGGCCCCGCCTAGGTCCACCATTCGAGTGAAGTCTGAAAGATCGAAAGCCGCCGCCACTGAGGGCGAAGCGATACGACCAAAGCCATGCATGCCCATGACGAAGGTCCGCATCTCTTCATCACTGGCATAGAAGTTCGAAAACAGCGTGCCGGTCGACTGCCAGCGGTGCGTGCCTTCGCGGACAGCACCGCCCAGGTCCTGCCACAGGCGGAACAGCACGCGGTTTGAATAGTCGATATAGCCGGTCATCGTTTCCGGCGATTCGCGGCGCAGATAGACCTCGGCCGCGGGCGTGTTGCGGTAGGTTTTGCCATCGTGTTCAAGCAGCCCCAGCGCCACGCAGCCATCCGCGAGCCGCCTTTCGGTGTCGGTCTCCGGTTGGCGTTCGAACAGGCCCAGTTCGACCGCCGTGAACATCACTTTTGAGCGGCGGAACGCTTCAATGTAATCGAGGATTAGGCGCGGATCAGGAAGAGGCGGATTGCTATTGGAAGTGGTCATAGCCTTGAGGTTTCAGCGTACGCCCATTCAAGCGCACGCCGCGCCGGGCGACGATCTGGCCTACGCGAAAGTGTGGCAGTTCGCGGCGGGACGTGAAGAGTAGCTCATAGTCTTCACCGCCGTGTAGCGCCGTGGCCAGCGTGGCCCCGCGAGCCATCGGAATGTCGCCCAACTCCGCGCCCACGCCCGAGGCCTCGCACAGTCGCGCCAGATCAAGGGACAGGCCGTCGCTCAAATCCATGCACGCGCTGGCCACGCCACGAAGCGTGAGGCCGATCTTAAGGCGCGGGAGAAACCGCTTCCGCGGCTTGCCCAGCGGTCCGGTGACGTAGATGTGATCCCCCACCTGCGCGCCATCGCGCCGCAGCGCCTTGCCGTGCGGGCAAACGCCGATCACTGTCACATCGCAATAGAGCTGCGGCGCATGGCCCAGGTCACCCCCGGCCAGTTCCACCCCATGTGCCCGGACGCCGCGAAAGAAGTTGTTCGCCCACCGCTGATCGGCCCAGGGGGGCAGTGCCAGTGACACAAAGACATGCCGCGCTTCGCCACCCATGGCCGCAATATCGCTCAACCCCCGCGCCACCGCGTTCCAGCCAACATCGGCGGCCGAGTGCGTGGTGCGGCGGAAGTGGATGTCCTCAATATATTGGTCCGTCGTGACCAGCAGATCCTCGCGCCCGTGGGGGATGATGGCGCAGTCGTCCCCGATGCGGGGGGAGTGCTTAGCGAGTTGGCGAACTAGGGCGCGCTCATTCATGGCTCAACCCGAGTCGGTCGGTTCCGGATCGAAAGGCAGCAAGGTTGGCTGGCCGATCCGAATTCCCTAATCGAGTCAGTTAGGGATCTGAGGAGATGGGCCACGTCAGCTGTTGCCGTGTTGCCGACTGCAAGCCAGATTACTTTGGGCGGGCATCCGCGCAGTTCACTGAGCCCTACGAAGTCCACATCCTTGGACACAATCGTGAAGCTATTCGCTTCCGCGAAGCTCCAAATCTGCCCATCGGCGGAATTGTCCATGCCATGGCGATGGACATGTGAGCTACCAGGAAACTCACGTACCAATAGCTTGGCCAGCGCTGGCGAGAGGTTTTGATCGAAGAGCAGCTTCACGCAACTTGATCATCGACGATGCGGCGTTCGCGATCGGCGGCAAAGGCAAGGCAAGCCAGAATGTCTTCCCTCGTAAGGTACGGGAAGTCGTCGAGTAGCTCTTCGTAAGTCATCCCCCCAGCCAAGTACTCCAGGACGTCGCGGACAGTCATGCGCATTCCTCGAATGCAAGGCTGCCCGCTGCGCTTGCCCGGCTCAATGGTGATGATGTCCCGGTAGTCCATACCTTCCCTCACACTAGCGAACTCGGCCCGCCCGCACAAGCCTTACTCCTCAGCCGAAGGCGTAAAGACCAAACCGCTCGGCAGCTCTTCGCCGAACACCCGGCCCAGGTCCTGCTCATCGCTTTCGAGCCGCCCGGCATCCTCGCCGAGCACGCGTTTCACCTGCTCTACGGTGCTGCCCGGCAGGTCGCGAGCCGCGTCGCCGGTGATGCGGGACATGGCCACCAGCGCATCCTGCGCCCGGTCGATCTTCAGCAACGCCTCCACCCAACGCTGCACGGTGGCGGCAGGGAGCACTTGATTATTCGGCCCGTAGAACAGCTTGCGGGCGCCCAGGCGAGAGAGGCACCACAGGTCGCTCGAGTTGATGTCGCCGGACTTGATCTTCTTGATCAGCGTTTCACCCAGCTCCGTCTTGACGCCATTGGGCAGCAGCTCCAGCGACGAAGCGCAGCGCCACATCTCCCGCAGCAGGCTACTGTTGATCCGGGTGAACTTCTTGCCCCGGGGCAGCAGCAGGCCGGAGAGGCGCTGGTAGAGATCGCCTTGCTGGTTGCGATTGAGGCCGCCGGAGACACGCCCCCAGAAGATCCACCATTCGCTCTCGTTCTGCGTCGCGTTGGCAAACGTCAGGCCGCTGGCATACACCCGACGCGCCTGTTCAATGCGCAGATCATCACCCGGAAAACCGAAGCCCGGCCGCAGACAGAAGCCGCCCAGGTTCAGCCACCGCAGTTCATGCGCGGCGGAGCGCTTGCGGCCTTCGGCACAAGCCAGAAACACATCAGCCAGCCGCCGGATCGCCGACACGGGCCAGGAGTTGCGCCCCAGGCCGATCACCTGCTCCAGCTTGGCGGGCAGGCCTTCCGGCACGGCGGAGCCAGTAAAGACGTCGCGAATCGCCTGCTCGGCAGCGATGAGCGCTTCATCGGCGATCACGGCCGCCGTGCGCGCTCCCCGCGCTTCACGCGCCTTTCGCAGCTGGAACTCCAGGCGCCACCGGTGCTCACTGATCTTGGAATCAGACCAGGTTTCCAGCGTCCCCACTTCGCTCAACTTCGCGCCCAGCTTCACCGGAATCATCCGCTGCTCGGTCGGTTTGCCAAAGCGGATCACCGCGTCCAGCGGCGCGTGCTCATGCAGCGGCTCGTCCTGGCCTTCAAGCGAGATGACGTCGCCCGCTTGATCATCAATCCGCGTCAGCGACGAGTACAACCGGAAGCTGACCGGCTTGTTGGCCACCAACTGCAGGCCATCACGATCCAGCTCCAGCGTCGTGCCCTCTTCCGACCCGCGCGGCACCAGACACACCGCGCGCCCCGCGTCGAGGCCAATGTAATAGGTCCGCGGCAGGCCGCCCCGCACGATGACGCCCTGGCCCGTCGAGCGCACATGCGCGTAATACGCAGCGCCGACGGAGACCGCCAGATCCAAATCCTGGTTCTCCAGAATGAGAGGCTTCTTGCCGTACCAGCTCTCTCTCCACCACGTCGGCCACGCGCTGCCGCAGCAGGGCCGGGATGAAGAAGCCGCCGTTGAACAAGATCGCGTCCGGAGCCGTGTGCGCCGACTCCAGAAACGCGGCCAAATGTCGCGTCACCGCCGGGTCACTGACATACGGCAGGCCCAGTTCACGGAACACACTCCGCTTGTCGTCCTGCGGCTTGTCCGAAAGCGCGCAAGCGGGCAAAAAGCCTTCGAGCGCCAACTCCAGCGCCTCTTCGCGCATCAGCTGCGTCTTCATCGAGCCGCCAATCAACGACGACCCGCCACCCAGCACGGTGATCTCAACACTAGGCAGTGTGTCGGAGGCGAGCAGTTTTTCTTTGGCGGCCGCACACTGGCGGCGCAACGCGCTCCGCTGCCGTAACGAAAGCTGCTTCCCGAGCTTCGATTCCGCCAGCCACGCCAGCGTCAAATCCAGGTTGTCGCCGCCCAGCAGCAAATGCTTACCGACGGCCGTGCGCGTGAACTCGACGCGATCGCCCGTGCGGTTCACCCGGATCAACGTGAAATCCGACGTGCCACCGCCCACATCGCAGACCAGCACATTCATGCCGTCGGTCAACGACTTTTGCGATTGCGACAGATGGTTGGCGATCCAGGAATAGAAAGCCGCCGCCGGCTCCTCGATCAGCGTCAGCTTGCGTCCTTCGCCACCCAGGCCCGCCTCTTTGGCCGCGGCCACGGTCAACTCGCGCGCCTCTTCGTCGAACGAGGCCGGAACGGTCAGCACCACATCCTGATCGCCCAGCGCGGTCCCCTGCTGGTCCTGCCAGGCTTGCGCGATGTGCGACAAATACTTGCCTGAAACCTCAACGGGAGAAAACAGCCGCCCGGCCTCGGGAGCATCCCAGGGCAGGATCTTGGCGGTGCGGTCTACCTCCGCGTTCGACAGCCAGCTCTTGGCCGCATAGACCGATTTCGTCGGCGCCAGCGCCCCTTGCTCTCGAGCATAGGTGCCGACAAACGTCTCCGAGCCTTCCAGGTACAGAAACGAAGGCAACGTCCGCCGCGGCTCCGTGCGCGCAGGTGCCACCACCTGCGGAATCTCGAGCACATGAATCGGCGGAAAATCAGCATCAGCCGCTTCGGCGGGATCGACAAAGCTGAGGGCGGAATTGGTGGTGCCGAGGTCGATGCCAACGGCCATCGACGGGCGCTTGGGGTCGCTCACTATGTTCAGTTTAGCGTTACCGGGCTCTCGTTCGCGGAAACTCAGAGCGCTGTTATGATGGTGCCATCATGATGTCGCGCACCCAGATCACCTTGGAAGCGGAACTTCAGCGCCGGGCCAAGCAGCGAGCCAGTGACTTGGGTGTTTCCCTGGCCGAGTACGTGCGGCAACTGGTCACACGGGACTTGGGCGCTCCGGCCCCGAAAGTCAGTGCGGCCATGGTGTTTGATCTGGGCAGCTCCGGCGGATCTGACATTGCTCGCAACAAGGACGCCATGCTGGCTGAGGCGTTTGGTGCCGCCCGCACTCCGGCGCGCCGTCGCAAGGGGCTTCCGGGCTGATGAGCCTGTTTGTCGATACGTCCGTCTGGTATGCGGCGGCCGATCCCTCGGACGCGAGCAACCGCCGCGCCAAGGCCATCCTGACGACGGACGAAGCGCTAGTTACCTCCGACCATGTGCTGCTGGAAACTTGGACCCTACTACGCAACCGCATCCGCCGCCAAGCGGCAGACCGGTTCTGGGAGGGTCTCCGCAGCGGCGTCGCCGTAATTGAGATGGTAGGCGCGGCCGATTTGGAAGCCGCCTGGCAGATCGGGTTAACGTTTCCGGACCAGGATTTCTCACTGGGCGACCGCACCAGCTTCGCCGTCATGCGCCGCTTGGGCATTGACCGCGCCGCCTCGTTTGACCAGGATTTTGCCATCTATCGCTTTGGCCCGAATCGACGACGCGCGTTCACCGTGGTGCGGTAAGGCAGCGCCCCGATTCCCCCTGGGTCATCTTGGTGGGCGAGTCCAGCCCATCTGGGCCGCGAGGCATCGGTCACGCCAGAACACTACGAGTATCGGCCACCCAAGCCAGCCGCAGGCTTACCCCATCGAACTGCTTCGCTTCCGATGCGGTGTTAGGAGAACTCACCGGCATACCGATCACGGACGCGAACTTCGCGAAGTCGACTAGAGACGACTGGGTTGGGCTGAAAGAATGAACAAGCATCATTGCGTGCCGGCATCGATAGCGCTTGGCTTCATAAATCGCAGAAGCGGTTCGATGGAGCAACTGGTATCGAGTGTCTGCTACATCTTCGACGGAAACGTTTAACGTCTCACAGAGGCGTTCCAAACGGAAGCGCCTGCCAGGAGTTGTGTTCCAATCTTTCACTCGCTCGGCGAATGATTCATCCACCTTGCCTTCAACCGCGATCACTCCGAGTTCTGGTCCTAGTCCAGCGATCACGAGCAGATCTGTCTGGCTGTTGCGCCCCGGGGACCCAAGTGCGACCTCTCGTTCAAAGCAACCATCTACTAGTTCAGCCGCTGAGTACTCGGGCACCGTCGAGAGAACTGCCCGGACAGCCGGTGGAAAATCGTTCTTGGCGTTGAACCACGCCCAGGCTAACTCACGCGCGGAGTATCCGGCTTTCCAATGAAGCTCGGGCTTTGCGAGATGAGGCTTCACATCTTCTGGCGTCAACAACGGGACGTGCAATCTACGGATCATCCATCCTCCTCAAGCAGGAATCGTTGTCCACACCTACCAAACCGTCTGGAGCACCGATGACCGAATCCGGCCATCGCGCGTGATGACGGGGACCCCCAGAAGCCGGGCGGTGGCCGCGATGACACGGTCCGGCAAGTCAGGCACTTCGTCGCGGGGGATTCCGCGCATATGGCTCGCTATGTCCGCCGTGAGCGCAACCTCTTTCAGTTCACGCTCTGCATCGCTGAGAACCCGCAACACCTCATCCAAGGTATTCGAGGGGATGCGCCCCTTCTCGATCAGGTAAACAATCTCCGCCACGCTGATGGACGAGATGCCAATCTCCAGTCCTGCATCGGCGGCATCCGCGATGGCCTTCCGTGCCTTTGTGGAAAGACGCGGGTCATTAAACAGGTACCAGATCAGCGCATGCGTGTCGGCGACGAACGCGATCATCAGTCAATTTCGCGTGGGAAGTTGGCAAACATCTCTTGGCGTGCCTGGTCGATCTCAGACGCAGATGGCGCATTGCCCAGGTGGGCCAGCACTCCGAGGGAACGCTTCTTCGCGGGTCGAGGCGCTGCGGCTGCGTGAGATTCATCCAGGAGGCGTAAAACTGCCTGCCGGACCAGGCGGTCTGCCGGAATGCCCTTGGATTGAGCCAAGGCGATAAGCTGGGCTTCGTGTTCAGCCGCCAATGGAACGGTAAGGGTCATGCCGAGTGCCTCCCCCTGATTTTATCAGCCCCGCTACCGTACCTTCTCCCGCACATTGAACTCGAGCTTCCACCGCCGCCCGTCCTTGGCTACGCACCAGAGCTCGAGCATCCCCGTCTCCGTGACCACTGTCTCCAGCGTCACCCGGACCAGGCCTGGGGTGCCGGTGAGGGTGACTTCCATGGGGGGCATTTCGGTTAGGTCTTCTGGGAGTTCTTCCAGCAGCTCGCCGCCTGCGTCGTGGCGGGGGGAGGAGAGGAAGCGGAATTCGGCGGTTTGGCCGACGGCGACGACGAATTCGCGGGTGGAGAAGCTGGCTTGGGTCCCTTCTTCCATGCCGAAGGGAGCAACTGTCAGCGCCTTCATGGGCGCGGGGAAGCCGGGGACGGCGGGCAAGGACGATTCGATCCCGACATAGTAAGTGCGGGAGACACCGCCGCGTATGCGTAAGCCACGGCCGGAGCGCGCTTGGCCATAGTAAGCCGCGCCGCGGGCGACGGCGTGCATTAGGTTCTCACCTTCAAGCGCGGGCACTTGCAGGAACTCAAGCAAGCGCTCGCGAATGGCCGGGGCGCGGAGGACGCCGCCGTTGAACAGGACATGGGTGGGTCGCACGCCGCTGCGGGCGAGGAAGTCGGCCAGGTGCGCGGTGATACGGGCGTCGGCGGCGTAGGGCAGGCCGATTTCGGCCAGGGCTGAACGGCGGCCGCGTTCGGGGACTTCGGTGGAGGGGACCAGCGGCAGAAAACCTTCGACGATCGCGGCCAGCACTTCGGCGCGGGTGAGCTTCGTCTTGATAGTGCCGCCGATCAGGCTGGAGCCTCGGCCCAGGATGGTCACGGGGTAGTCGTCTTTGTCGTAGCCAGGGTCCAGCAGATGTTCCTTGGCGATGCGGCACTGCTGCCAGAGGGCTTGGAACTGCAGTGGGTCCAGCTTGGTGTTCGGCAGCTTTTGCGACGCCAGACGCGCCAGCGCCAGGTCCATGTTGTCGCCACCGAGCAGGATGTGGTCGCCGACGGCGATACGTTCGAGGGCGAGTTCGCCTTTCTGGTCGCGGATGGCGATCAGCGTAAAATCCGTCGTGCCGCCGCCGACATCGACCACCAGCACCGTATCGCCCGCCGTGACGCGCTGCCGCCAATCGGGGTGGTGCTCGATCCAGGCGTAGAAGGCGGCTTGCGGTTCTTCGAGCAGGGTGACCTTGGGGTACCCGGCATCGGCGGCGGCGCGGAGGGTCAGCTCACGGGCGACGGCGTCGAAGGAGGCGGGGACCGTGATGACGATCTCTTGCTGGGCGAACGGGGCTTCTGGATGGGCTTCGTTCCAGGCGTCCCGGATGTGGCGCAGGTAGGCCGATTCGGCGGCCACGGGCGAGAGTTTGGCGACGCCTTCGGGCGCGTTCAAGGGCAGCAGTGCGGAGGTGCGGTCCACGCCGGAGTAGGAGAGCCAGCTTTTGGCCGACGAGATCAGCCGGCCCAGTGTTTCCGTGCCGCGCTTCTGGGCCCAATAGCCCACGGCATAGGGCGCGCCATCGGCTTCCTGGGCGGTGGGGAGGTAGAGGAACGACGGCAGTAGCGGTTCGTCGCGGACTTCGCCGACGTTGACCAGTTGGGCGATCGAGAACTGTTCGACAGCGGTGTCCGGCTGCGAATGGGCGACGCCGCAATGGGTGGTGCCGAGGTCGATGCCAATGGTCATGGGTTTACTGCGTTACGTCAAGATGAGCGGACAATTCAAGAGCCCGCTCCTGCTGGTCACGGCTCGGATTGCCTACTCAACCTCGAGTTCGGCGGGGGCCAGAATGGACATGTTGGCTTTGGCCGGGATGTTGGGCAGGTTCACCGATTCCACCTTCCAGCCGCGGTGGCGGAGGGTGCCGCCGGGGGCCTTGCCATCGGGGGGGACGTTGCCGATCAGCTTCACCGTCGCCGCATCGGACGGAGTCTTGGTGTAGGCACCTTCGACGCCATCGATCACGGGCGCCAGCTTCAGATACTGGTTCAGCGCCTTGCGGCTCTGTTCATGGATGTTGCGCACGGCGGCGCCGATCTGGTCGTCCTCGTAGGCGGAGATGTCTTCCATCAGGAAGTCCACCAGCCGCGCGTCCCGCTGGAGAATCCCCAGCACCTGCAACGCGCCGTCGGAGGCTTTCACCACCGGAGCCGCGGCCGGCTTGGGCACCGAAACGCGTTGGACCAAACCCAGCGCGGCGATGACGTCATCAGGGAGCTTCCCGCTGGTCAAAAGCGAGAAGAAACTTCGGATTGCTTGTGAAAAACTGGCCAACTTCCAGGGTAACGGATTTGGGCCGGTGTTTCAGGCGTACGGGTGCTTTACTGCGGGCAGATACGCGCCGCACAGGGCGCGCGCTTACGACGCCAGTGCTTCCAGCAGCCGGTCGATGTCGGCCTGATCGTTATAGACCGACGGCGAAACGCGCATCCGGTGGTCAGAAACCGTCACATCCACCTTCGCGCGATTCAGCTTGGCTTGAATGCTCGCCGGGTCCTTCAGCTCGAAGGTCACCAGGGGGCCGCGCGAACTCTCGGGTGTGATGACGGCGTGGCCCAGACGCGGCACTTCACGCCGCAGCCGCGCGATCAGTGACTGGGAATGTTGGTGGATCCGGTCGACGCCCAGGCGGTGGATGTAGTTCAGCGAATAGGCCAGCGTCTCCGATACGGCGTTGGCCAGCGTGCCTTGCTCAAAGTATCCGGCGGCGCTGTCCAGCTGTTTCCACTGCACGGGGTTGGGCGCGGGGGCGTCGTAGGGGAACATGTGGTTCGAAAAACCGCTCAGCTGGCGATAGCTGTAGACGGGCCGTTCAAGCTTGGCGAGCGCGGCTTGCTTGGCATAGAGGAAGCCCAGGCCAAAGTCGCCCATTAGCCACTTATAGCTGGCCGTGGCGGCGAAATCGACACCGCTGGCTTTGACGTCCACCGGCATGGCTCCGGCGGCCTGGATGATGTCGGCGTAGACCAGCGCGCCGCGCGAATGGGCGAGGTCGCAGAGCTGTTTCAGGTCGTGCTGAAAGCCGTTGATGTAGGAGACCAGCGAGACGGCCACCAGGCGCGTGTTCTTATCGATCACCCGCTCCAGGTCCTTCAGATCGACGCGCCAATTGCGGGGCTTGACGATGCGGACATCCTGCCCTTGCTGGCGGAGTGCGTCGTAGAGATACAGCGAGCCTTCAAAGTGCAGGCCATCGGTGACAATGTTGGCGCCCCTGGCGGGCAGGCCCAGGGCGCGCACCACCAGGTTTTCTCCGGCGGTCGTGCTCTGGACAAAGGCGATCTCATCGGGCGAGGCATTGATCAGCTGCGCGAACAGCCGCTTGGTTTCCACCTGGGAGCCGCTGTGCGAGTTCGGATTGGTGGGTGCCCACAGCCCGCTGCGGTCCCAGATGCCGCGCTGCTTGTATTCCTGGTACTGCTCAGCAGCCTGGCGCGCGCCATTGCTCAACGGATGCCAGCGGCCATTGTTCAGGCAGGTCTCAAACTGCTGGACGCGGAAGTTGGCTTTGTCGGGCAGGGTGGGAGCGGGCGCGGTGGCGGCGCTGGCTGCTAACGCTCCGGGAGCGGCGAGAAGGTGGCGGCGGGAAAGCATGAAGGGGCTCCTATATGCCGGAGCGCACCGAATTGGCTCGTCAGCACAATATCGCTAAATGATAGCCCCAAACTGGGTTGCGAAATTGTGCCAGCCGCCAACGGCCCAAACATGTGAGCCTTCAAACGAATTGAGTCGTAGGTCGTCTTCCAATAAGGTCCGTTGGGCGTCATTCACTGATAAGTAGTCACCCAGCCGGGTAAGGCAAGAGAGACGGTCAAAAAGTTCTCTCGGTGTCATCGTGGACCGGGATGTTGCCCATTTCTCCTTTCCGATCCAAACAGCACCAATGAACTCTAGCTCGTGGTAAACGGCCTCACTATCACGGACCGAGGCTGCCTTAAAAGTAATAACTGTCATAAATAGATACCTCCCATCCCAATTCTACCCTCTGACTTTTGCCCCTGAAAAAATATTTTGGGCTTTAGTCAAGCACCTGGGACGCCGCGTCAGCCACGTGAACCGCACACGCGCGGATGTCAGCCTCTACCAGCCTGGGGTAGGCATCGAGCAGGTCTGCGGTGGTAGCCCCCTCCGCCAATTTGCGCAGGATCAGTTCCACTGGGATGCGCGTGCCGCGGATGACCGGTTTACCCAGCATCACGGCAGGATTGATCTCGATTCGGGTGCCAGTCATCCTTGCCCCATAGTATCCATGGCGCGAGTTGGCCAGAAGTGCCATTTGACCCCGCCCCCCAATCGCGCTTACCTTTATTCATGGACCGTCGCCGCTTTCTCTCCTCTGCTGCTCCTGCTGCCGCCGCGGCAGCGACCTTTCGGCCGGACTCTTTGTTGATGGCGCAATCGGCCACCGCCGCCGTGGGTACCCGCCCCGCCGACACCGTGGCGCGCGACGAGGATTTCTGGTTGAACATCCGGCACGCCTTCACGGTGGACCGCAACATGATCAACCTGAACAACGGTGGCGTGTCGCCGTCGCCCAAGGTGGTCTCCGATACCGAGAAGCGGTACCTGGACATGGAGAACCTGAGCCCGTCCTACTACATGTGGAACGTGCTCGACCCCGGCATTGAGCGGGTCCGGCGCCGCCTGGCGCGCGAATTCGGCTGCGACCCGGAAGAGATCGCCATTACCCGCAATGCCAGCGAAGCGCTCGAAATCGTGCAACTGGGCATGGAACTGAAGCGGGGTGATGAAGTGATCACCACCAATCAGGACTACCCGCGCATGATCACCACCTGGCAGCAGCGCGAACGTCGAGATGGGATCGTCCTGAAGCAGTTGAAGTTCCCCGTGCCGCCGCCGTCGATGGATCACTTGGTGAAGATGTTTGAAGAGGCGATCACGCCCAAGACCAAGGTGCTGCACATCTGCCACATCACCAACCGCACCGGGCAGATTTTCCCGGTGAAGAAGATCTGCCAGATGGCCCGGTCGCGCGGTATTGAAGTGGTAGTGGATGGCGCGCACGCCTTCGCCCAGTTCCCGTTCAAGCAGGCCGATCTCGATTGCGACTACTACGGCACGTCCTTGCACAAGTGGGTGCTGGCGCCCATCGGCACCGGCATGCTGTATGTGAAGCGCTCCAAGATTTCAAAGATCTGGCCCATGATGGCGTCGCCCGAAACCATGGCCGACAACATCCGCAAGTTCGAAGAGATTGGCACGCACCCGGCTTCGCAACGCAACGCGATCACTGAGGCGCTAAACTTCCATGACTCGATTGGCGGGGAGCGCAAGGCCGAACGGTTCCGCTACCTGCGCAAGCGCTGGTCGAATGAGCTCCGCAATCTGCCGGGCGTCAAGATTTTGAACAGCGAGGACCCCGAACAGTCCTGCGCCATCGGCTTCATCAGCGTGGACGGCATCGATGCGCCCAAGCTGGCCAACTACCTGTGGACCAAGCAGCGCATCTGGACCGTCGCCATCGTTACCCCTGGCGAATACCAGGGCCTCCGCATCACGCCCAACGTCTACACGACGCTCGAAGAGATCGACACGTTCATCGAAGTGATGAAGGACGTCATCAAGAAGGGCGCGATCCCGGCGTAGGCAGCCCCCATACGATAAGATCGCCACCCCGCGCCGCGCGCTAAAATCGCGCCTATGCGGCATATTCTTGTCTATGGCGATTCGCTCAGTTGGGGCATCATTCCGGGCACGCGGCAGCGGCTGACCTTCATCGAACGCTGGCCCGGCGTGCTCGAAGCAGGCCTCCTCGACCACGGCCTTCCCGTCCGCGTGACCGAGAACTGTTTGAACGGCCGCCGGACCGTCTGGGAAGATCCGTTCAAGCCTGGCCGCGACGGCCGCCAGGGCCTCCAGCAGGTGATCGAAAGCCAGTCGCCGCTGGACCTGGTGATTCTGCTGCTGGGTACCAACGACTTTCAGTTCTCGACGCCCCACAATGAAGCCTGGTCGGCGGCCCAAGGCGTGGCCACGCTGGTGAACCTGATCCGGACCGCGCCGATTGAGCCGGGGATGCCGGTGCCGCCGGTGCTGCTGGTGGCTCCGCCGCCGATGCGGACGCCCCGGGGCCTGGTGGGGCAGAAGTTTCAAGGCGCGCCGCAGCGCTCCGTGGGCTTGGCCGCCGCCTACCGGGAGATTGCCACTACCCTCGGCTGCCCGTACTTCGACGCCGGTTCCGCCGCCGTTTCCAGTGACGGCGATGGCGTCCACCTGGATGCCGATCAGCACGCCCCTTTGGGCCAAGCCCTGGTGCCCGTGGTGGCGTCGATTCTGGCTCGCGCCTCGTAGCCCTGCGTCACCACCGCACCGAACTAACCGCGCATTTCCGGCAACGCACCCCAAATTGTCGCCGCATACCTTGACATTCTACATATCACGTCGATACTGATATGTAGACACACAAGGTATGGACCTCAAACGATCAGACCTGCTGCAGGGCACGCTCGACCTGCTGATTTTGAAGACCATTGAGCATCGCCCGCTCCACGGCTACGCCATGGCCCAGCGCATTCTGGAGACCTCGCGGGAGGTGCTGGCGGTGCAACAGGGGTCGCTTTACCCGGCGCTCCATCGCCTGGAACGCAAAGGTCTTATCGCGGCCGAGTGGCGCGAGGCGGAGAGCAAGCGGATGGCGAAGTTCTATTCGCTGACGCCCTCCGGCCGCACCCAACTGGCTGAAGAAATGGATCAGTGGCAACGCTATGCCCGCGCCATCCAGTGGGTGCTGCAAGCCGAAGGGGCCGCGTCATGAGGTGGCCTTGGACTAAGCAGGAATCCGAGCTGGACCGCGAGATCAACTTCCACCTGGACCAGATCACGGCTGAATACGTGGCCGCCGGGGTCACCGAGAAGGAGGCGCGGCGCTTGGCGCGGATCGATTTCGGCGGTCCGGAACAGATCAAGGACGAATGCCGGGACGTCAGCCGCTGGCGCTGGCTGCACGACCTGGGCCAGGACCTGCGCTTTGGCCTGCGGATGATGCGCAAGGCTCCGGTGGTCACTTGGGCCGCGGCGATCTCGCTGGCGCTGGGCATCGGGGCCAACACGTCGATCTTCTCGCTGATGGAACTGGTGCTGTGGCGCAGCCTGCCGGTGGCGCGTCCGGAGGAGTTGGTGCTGGTCAACTGGCAGGCGCGCGACTTCCCCCAAGGGCTGGCCAAAGGTGGGGCGGGCAACATGTTCCCCAGCGGCGACGGGGATGACGTGGGCGACTTCTTCTCCCTGGACGCCGTCCAGAAGTTCCAGCGGGAGGCCAGCGGCAAGGCGCTACTGGCCACCTACAACTTCTCGGAGCGGGTCAGCTGCAGTTACGAAGGCCGGTCCGGCGTGGCGGATGAGCGGCCGGTGGACGACAAGTTCTTTCAGGTGCTGGCCGTGAATGCCGCCGCCGGACGTGTCTTTGTGCCGGGCGACAACACGCCGCAAGCCCCGCTGACCGTCGTCGTTTTCCACAGTTACTGGCGGGACCAACTGGCGTCAGACCCCCAAGCCGTCGGCCGCCGCCTGCGCATCAACAACAAGCTGCACGAAATTCTGGGAGTGCTGCCCGAGAGCTTTTCGGGCATTGCGCTGGGTGATCCGGTGGACCTTTATGTCCCGATCCGCCAAGGCGTCTGGCTCACCTCACTCGCGGGCCGCCTGGACCCGGTGAATGACCCGCAATTCTGGTGGATGCAGGTGATCGGCCGCCGAATGCCCGGCGCCTCGACGGCTCAACTGCAATCCTTCCTCGACTCGGTTTTCCGGACCACCTGGACCGGCACCCCCAACAATCCCAACCTGAATCTTCGGATGCGGGTGGAAGAAGGCGGCCGGGGACTGGGCGCTTTGCGGCGCGAATTCCGCAATCCGCTGCTGGTGCTGCTGGCACTTGTCGGCCTGCTGTTGTTGATCGCCTGCGCCAACATCGCCAACCTGCTGCTTTCGCGAGCCACCGCGCGCGCCAAGGAAGTGGCTCTGCGGATGTCGCTGGGCTGCAGCCGGGGCCGGCTGATGCGGCAGTTTCTCACCGAAAGCGCTCTATTGGCCGGGCTGGGTGGCCTGCTGAGCTTGGCCGTCGCCTCCGCCACCACCAGCCTGCTGGTCACTCTGGTGCCCACCAACGAGTTCAGCCGGATGCCGGAGGTCGGCCTGGACTGGCGGCTGATTCTGGCCACGCTAGCCGCCAGCTTCGGGGCCATGTTGCTGTTTGGACTGTTCCCCGCGTGGCGCGCCTCGCAAATGGACACTTCGCCCGCCTTGAAGGAAGGCTCCGGTAGCCTGGGAGCCGCCACGCGTTCGTGGTGGACCGCGGGCAAAGTATTGGTGGTCGGCCAAGTGGCACTGGCGGTGCTGTTGGTTTCCGCCGCCACGTTGTTCGCCCGCAACCTCCAAGGGATCACGCAGCAGGACATGGGCTTTGAGCGGACCCGGATGCTGCTGTTCGACATTGCACCGGGCGAATCTGGCTACTCCGGGCCGCGGCTGGCCGCGTTCTACCGGAGCCTGGAAGCGCAACTTCGTGCCACCCCCGGCGTCGTGTCAGCGGGCCTGGCGGGCATCCGCCCCATGAACATCGGCGGCGAATGGCAGCCCCTGCACCCGGCAGGTGGTGGTGAGAAGATTCAGGCGGGCATCAATCGCCTGAGCCCTTCCCTGATTCCCACCATCGGCATCCGTCTGTTGGCCGGGCGCATGTTCGTCGAAGCTGAGCAGGGCCCGAAGTCTACCGTGGCGGTGATCAGCGAAGAACTGGCCCAAAAACTAGGCGGCATCGACCGCGCCCTGGGTGCCCGGTTCTATCTGGGCGACAAGGCCGAGGGCACCGTCTTTGAGGCGATCGGCATCGTCGCCAACGCGCACCAAACGCGGATGACGGACCGGCCCATGATGGTCTACCTGCCGCTTGATCCCGCCCGGACGTCCGTCACCGTCATCGTCCGTACCGCCGCGTCGCCGGCCGGCATCCTGCCCGCCATCCGCGAGGCCGTCCGGCAGCTGGACAAAGATCTGCCGCTGATCCGCCCGCTCACCATGGAGGCGCAGATCAACGAAGGCTTAAAGCGCGAACGCATGTTCGCCTATCTCTGCGGCGCCTTCGGTGTGCTCGCGCTAATGTTGTCCGCAGTCGGCCTCTATGGCGTCATCTCCTACGCCGTCTCGCGCCGCCGCACCGAGATTGGGGTCCGCATGGCCCTGGGGGCCACCCGCGTCAGTGTGGTGACCTTGGTGTTGCGTGATGGCTTGGCCTTAACGGGACTCGGTTTGGTGCTGGGAACCGCCTGCGCGGTCTACGCCACCCGCTTCATCGAAAAGGGCGTGCTGTTCCAACTGAAACCGCTCGACCCGGCCAGCGTCGCTGCGTCGGTAATCCTGCTGGGCAGCTGCGCCTTCGTGGCCGCTCTGCTGCCTGCCTGGCGAGCGGCGGCCGGCGACCCGACAGTGGCGCTGCGGCAGGAATAGCTGATAATTCAGGTAGGAACTGTGAAATGGTCATCAGCCAAAGCATCGGACTGCCGGAGGAGGCAATCGTCGAGATCTGCCGCCGATATCAAGTCAGCGAGCTGAGCTTGTTTGGTTCTGCCGCCCGAGGTGAGATGCGTCCTGACAGTGACGTGGACTTCCTGGTGGAGTTCCTGCCCGCCGCCCGTCCAGGGCTATTGGGACTGGCGGCGATGACCCGTGAGCTGACG
>JAPKYX010000251.1 GCA_026394075.1 Acidobacteriota bacterium | reverse complement strand
TCAGCGCCCGGAACTCCATCGTCCGGCCTTCGCCAATGAGCTCGATGTGCGGAGCAATCGTCGCAAAGTCCCAGCGGGAATACCGCCCGGGATACTCGTATCCAGAAGAAAGATAGGCGCCCCGCTCAGAATCAAGCTTGCGCAACAGTCCGCGCAGGCCACGGGAGTAGGGCACGTTGGTCACGCGCCGCTCAACCTGAATGCCCGAGCGGGTGGAATAGGTCAACAAGGCCACCACCCATTATGGCGTTTTGAGGCCGGCGTTTGCTTAGGTGCTCGCGGATCCAGACCCTCCGCCGCGCCCAGCAAGCGTTCTCCTCCTACCCCACCCACCACCGCCCTCCAAACCCACCAGCACCTCACTCTGAGCCGCGACCCGCAGGAGCGGGCTAGCCGAGGCGTGCACGGCCGTTCAGGTTTCTGGCGGGTTCGGGTTGCTGAGAAGAGGGGGGGCCGGACTTAAGGGCGTTGCTGCGTGAGGGAAGAGCCCGCTCCTGCTGGTCGCGGCTCAGAGTGAGGCTGTACTCCGCGCCTGCCCACTCTCCTTAAGCCCGCGCTGCCCCGCCTCTTCCTGCCGGACCACGTACGGGGGCGCGAAATCCTGGCCCTGCTGCTTGCCCGCCATCCATCGGAGCATGTAGACCATTCGCGGGTCCGTCTTGCCGCCCGTCGTATGATTCGGCAGCACTTCCAGCAACCCATGCAGCAGCAAGTCCTGATAGAGATCCATGTCGAACTCCACCAGCATCAGCTCCGGGCGCGTCGGGTGCCGGTCATTCTCGTGCAAGGAGAATTGGATGTTCGCGAACGGAAACTGCAACTGCTTAAACGTTCGCGTCGCCCCCGCATGCAGACCCGCCGGGCTCGGCTTAAAGGGGCCATTCTCCAGCAGCGGCACGATCGCCCGGTCCACCCAGCCCATAAACCGGTCCGGCATCAATTTGCCCCACACCAGCTCCTCAAAAAATGAGAACGCGCTGCGTTCCCCGAAATCGATCAACTGCGCCGCTGTCACCACATTCAGCAGCGTCGCCAGCCTTTCCTCTTTCAGCTCCAGCAACTGGCCGTACTTGTCCTCTTCCCGGAAGAACGCCCGCAGCTCCTCGGGCAGCGCGTGCCAAGTGGCCTGAGCAAAATTCAGCTCGCCCTCGTTGGGCAGCAGCATCAGGTCCGCCGACGCCCAGGCCTTGGGCCGCAACTTCACCGGGCCCAGAGCCGTCTGCCCCACGCCCTCCAGAAACGCCACCACATTCACGTGATCGCTGCCGTCATCATGAAACGGCAGATTGACGGGAAACGACGGCCCTCTGCGCTCTCCCCGGAACAACCGCCCGCGCTTCAGATCCGAGATCGTCACCAGGAACTCCGTGCCCTCTGGAAATGGCTCTCGCTCACCGTTAAAGACGTTGATCATCAAATGCGCGGTGTCTGACATGGGCACATAATATACCCATATGCTTCGTCGCACCTTTGTTGCTTCCGCCGCTGCTGCCAGCGCCGCCCCTCAAGCTCCGGCCCGGCCCAAGGCGTCTGTGATGCTGTGGACCTTGAAGGGCACATTTGAGCAGAAGCTCGAGATCGCCTCCAAGGCGGGCTGCGAAAGTGTGGAGCTGGTGGGCGAACATCTGGAATGGTCCGACGCGGACGTCAAGGCCAAAATGGCCACGGCCAAGAGCTTGAAGCTCGGCATGGACACCATCTCCGCTATGCCCAACTGGGGCAAGGAACCCGTTTCCATGCTGGACCCGGCCCAGCGCCCCTCGATGCTGAAGGAAGTGGCGCGGCAGATCGAATGGGCCAAGCGGCTCGAAATCCCGCAGTTGCTGCTGATGTCCGGCAATGCCATCGCCGGCCGCAGCTTCGACGAACAGTTCGCCTCGATGCTGGAAGGTTGCAAGCGCGCCGGTGAAATGGCCGCCAAGGCAGGCGTCACCATGATCATTGAGCCGCTCAACAACAAGGTGGACCACAAAGGCTTCTTCATGTCCAACTGCGTGGACGGCCTCCGCATGGTGAAGGAGACCAATAGCCCCCACGTGAAGCTGCTGTTCGACATCTATCACGAGCAGATCCAGCTGGGGAACGTCACCCGCACCGTCGTTGAAGCCGCCCCCCACGTCCGCGTCTTCCACATCGCCGACAACCCTGGCCGCCACGAACCTGGCACCGGCGAAATGAACTACGCGAACATATACGCCGCCATCAAAAAGACCGGCTACGCGCACTACATGACCATGGAGTACCTGCCCACGGGCGACCAGGGCGCCTCGCTCGAGAAGGCCGTCAAAGAGATGCGGGCCGTTCTCTAGGAGCTTGTCGAAAAAGCGTGTTCGCGTCCGGTTCGTGGCCCTCAAGAAGCGCAACTGCTTCAAACAGCGTGGGCCGCCGTACCGAGCCGCAACCAGCAGGAGCGGGCTCTGCCATTTTTCAACAATGTCCCTCGGAGCGATTGCCTCTAAGGCCCGAACCCGCACCGCTACAATGGCGGGATGCGTAGCTTCGTCTTTCTGCTCACCAGCGTCGCGCTTGCGCAATGGACGCCGGAACTCGCGCTTAAAGTAAAAAGCGTTACCGCGCCCGCTCCCTCACCCGATGGCAAGCACGTTGTCTGGGTGGAAACCCGGGCCGTGATGGAAACCGATAAGAGCGAAATGGCCACCCAGATCATGGTGGCCACCGCCACCGGCACGGGCCGCTTTGCGCTCACCGCCGCCGACAAGAATGCGACCGCCCCGGCCTGGGCACCGGATTCGAAGCAGGTCTACTTCCTGTCGAACCGCACCGGCAAACCGCAGCTCTACCGCATCGCCATTGACGGTGGCGAGGCGGAAGCACTCACCGATCTCAAAGGGTCGCTCGCCAGCTATCGCCTTTCGCCCGACGGCAAGCGCGTGGCGCTCACAGCCACCGAAGAGCGCGCGGATGACGAGAAAGCCAAGAAGGAAAAGCGCGACTGGACCGTCATCGACGAGCACACGAGCAACGCCGGGCTCTGGGTGATCGATGCCGAAGGCGACGGCCCGCGCAAGCCTAAGAAGCTGGTGGGCGCTGAGCGGCACATTGCGGAGATCACCTGGTCCCCCGATTCCAAACGCGTCGCCTTCGGCCACGTGAAAAGCCCGCTGGCCGATCACTGGACCACCTCCGATCTGGCCGAAGTGGAAGTGGAGCGCGCCACGGTGAAGACGCTGGCCGCCACCAACGCCACTGAAAGTGATCCGCACTATTCGCCCGATGGGAAACATCTGGCCTTCATCCGCTCCACTGACCCGCCCCGTTGGGCGCAGGAGAATCGCGTCGTGCTGATGAACCGGTCGAGCGGCGAACTCCGCGTGCTGCCCAAGACGTTCGACGAACAGCCCAAGCTATTCGGCTGGACGGGCGATTCCGCTCGGATGCTGTTTGGGGAGGCATTGCGCACTAAACAGGCGCTCTACGCCATGCCGGTCGATGGGCCACCCACTGTCCTCTATACGCCCCCCACCGGTATCGCCAGCGGAGCCGCGTTGAATTCCTCCGGCACCCACCTCGCCCTCACGCAGGAATCGGCTTCAGAGCCCGCGGAAGTCTTCGTCATGACCCTGGCGGACCGCAAGCCCGTCAAGGTATCCGCCGCCAACACCTCGTTGCCCAAGTTCCCGCTGGGTGAAACCCGCGTCATCACCTGGAAGTCAAAAGATGGCCTGCCGGTGGAAGGTCTGCTCACACTGCCTGCCAGCTACGAGAAGGGCAAGAAGTATCCCTTCCTGCTGAACATCCACGGTGGACCCGCTGGCGTCTTCGCGGAGACCTTCCTGGGCCGCTACGGCATCTACCCGCTGGCCGCGCTGTCGGAAAAAGGCTACGCCGTGCTGCGCCCCAACATTCGCGGCTCTTCGGGCTATGGCCGCGAGTTCCGCTTTGCCAACTACAAGGATTGGGGCGGCAAGGACTATGAGGACCTGATGGCCGGCGTCGATGAAGTGATCAAGCAAGGCATCGCCGACCCTGAGCACATGGGCGTGCTCGGCTGGAGCTATGGCGGCTACATGACCAGCTGGATCGTCACTCAAACCAAGCGCTTCAAGGCCGCCGCCGCGGGCGCTCCGGTGACCAATCTCTGGAGCTTCACCGGCACCGCCGACATCCCCGGCTTCCTGCCGGATTACTTCGGTGGCGAACCCTGGGCCGCTTTCGACAACTTCCAAAAGCACTCCCCCATGAACTTCGTCAAAGGCGTCACCACGCCCACGCTGATCCTGCATGGCCAGGCTGACCTCCGCGTGCCCCTCACGCAGGGCAAGGAGTTCTACGAATCGTTGAAGCGCCAGGGTGTCACGACGAAAATGGTCACCTATCCCCGCATGCCGCATGGGCCCGTGGAGCCCAAGTTCATGCTCGACATCATGACCCGGAACATGGAATGGATGGATCGCTATGTGCGCTAGTTTCTTACTCCTGCTTGTGGCTCAGTGGACCCCCGCTGAGCAGATGAAGATTGTCACGGTGGGCGAAGTGGTGCCTTCACCCAATGCCCGCTGGGCCGCCTGGACCCAGACGCGCGCCGTCATCGACACCGACAAAAGCGAGCAGCGCACCCACATCTGGGTAGGCCCTATCGATGGCTCCCGCCGCAAGCAGCTCACCCGCGGCGACAAGAGCGCCAACTCGCCCCAGTGGTCCACCGATTCGCAAAGCCTCTATTTCGCCAGTGACCGCGATGGCAAGCGCCAGATCTACCGCATCGCCGTCGCCGGTGGCGAAGCCGAAAAGATCACCAGCCTACCC
>JAPKYX010000238.1 GCA_026394075.1 Acidobacteriota bacterium | reverse complement strand
GATCAGGTAGAGCTTGGGCATGAATCTTCAGTGTCGCCTGGAGGGTGGGCTGCGGCGCAAGTCTACAGGTACAGCTCCTCAAAAGCCCGCGTGTCAGCATTCTCGGCGAACCACTGAGCAAGCTTCGCGTACTCGCCGCGCTTCGATGCCGGGGCGTCGACAACGTGGCCCAGGATGGCGCTGGCGACATGTGGGTCTTCGAGCGCGCCGTGCAGATAGGTTCCCAGTACGCGGCCCAGACGGACGCCTTCCGGGCGGCCGTTGATGGTCGCGAAGGGTTCGGCGCGGTCCGGGCGCGTCGTGCGGCCCATGTGGATCTCATAGGCAGGGAAGCGGTGGCCGTCGGGCCATTCGGCTTCGACGGTGACGGTGATCTTCGAGTCCTCGAAATCGGTCTCCACCGGCAGCAGACCCAAGCCTTGCATATCGCCCGCCCGCCGCCCGAGCATCTGGTAGCCGCCACAGATCCCGAGAATGGTGGCACCCGCGGCATGCTGGCGGAGGATCCAACGGTCCAGGCCTTGGTCGCGCAACCATTGCAAGTCGGCTTCGGTGGCCTTGGTGCCGGGCAGGATCAGGGTGTCGAACAGGCGGTCGAGCGGCCGGTCGATGACGACGGCGGTGGGCAGCAAGCGGAAGTCGGTCAGGTTTGAGATGCGGGGCAAGGCGATGATGCCCACCTTGCTGCCCGAACGCGCCCGGTCTTCCAGCGACACGCCGTCTTCCTCGTCGACGTGGATGTCGCGCGTGTAGGGGAAGACGCCCATGCACTTCAGGCCAGTGCGTTCTTCGAGCATCGTGACGCCATTTGAGAAGAGCGACCGGTCGCCGCGAAAACGGTTGACGGCGAAGGAGCGCAACAGCGCGCTCTCTTCGGGCGGCAGCAACACGTGCGTGCCGACAATGCTAGCGAAGACGCCGCCCCGGTCAATATCGGCCACCAGCATGGCGGGCGACCCAATGCGCGTGGCGAGGCCGAAGTTCACCAGATCCGTGCGGCGGAGGTTCATCTCCGTGACGCTGCCCGCGCCCTCGATCACGATCACCTCAAACCGCGCCGCCAGCCGCTCATAAGCGTCCAGCACTTGGCCCAGCAGATAGTCGAAGTTCTCGTAGTAGTCCCGCGCCTTCAGCGTCTTCCACACCTTGCCGTTCACCACCACCTGCGAGCAGGCATCGGCATCGGGCTTCAACAGAATGGGGTTGAAGTCGGGCGATGGCTCCAGTCCACAGGCCTCCGCTTGCGCCACCTGAGCACGCCCAATCTCGCCGCCGCCTGGGCAAGGGTAGGAGTTGTTCGACATGTTCTGCGCCTTAAACGGCGCGACACGGAGGCCCCGTTCGCGGAGCCAGGCGCAGACGGCAGTGGTCATCCAACTTTTGCCGACATGGGAGGCGGTGCCGCCGAGGAAGATGGAACGGGCGCGAGGCATCTAGTTAAAGGATCAACTGCTTAGCTGGCGCGCGGCAGTACTTCCAGTTCCACCCTTTGTCCCTCAAGATCCCGGGCCTGGTCGAGTTCAAAATCCTGCTGCAGGCCTAACCACAGTTCCGCGGAGCAGCCGAAGTAGCGGGCCAGACGCAGCGCCATCAGGGCGCTGATGCCCCGCTTCTCATTCACGATGCCGGAGACCTGGCTGGGTGGCACACGCAACACCAGCGCCAAACCGTTGATCGACAGTCCTAGTGGGAGAAGAAATTCTTCTCGCAGAACTTCGCCCGGATGCACCGGCGTCATTTTTCGCTCGTTGGCCATAGATGACATCCCACTGATACCACGCCAGGCAGCTAGCACGTGGCCACCGATAGGGATAGAATCCCTAATCATGAACCGTCGGCTTTTTTTGGGAACTACCGCCTTGTCCGCGTCCCGCGTGATGGGGGCCAATGATCGGGTGAATGTGGGGTTGATCGGCTGTGGTGGGCGGGGGCGTTATGTGGCCAGCCTGATGCGGCAGGCGCCGAATACGGCTTTTGTTGCCGTGGCTGATGTCTATGACACCAACGCCAACAATGCTCGCGAATGGGCCGGTGGCGACGCGAAGGCGTTTAAGGATTTCCGCAAGCTGCTGGACATGAAGGAAGTGGATGCGGTGATGGTGTCCGCGCCGGACCACTGGCATGCGATTCCGACGATCATGGCTTGTCAGGCGGGCAAGGATGTCTATGTCGAAAAGCCGGTCTCGCTGACCATCCGCGAAGGGCGCGCGATGGTGAACGCGGCGCGCAAGTACAACCGCATTGTGTGTGCGGGTACGCAGCACCGGTCCGCCAAACACTTCCCCAAGATTGCCGAGATGATCAAGCGCGGCGACATTGGCGATGTGAAGTTTGTGCGCGTTTGGAACTACATCAACGTGACGCCCAATGGCATTGGCCGCAAGCCGAACCAGGAGCCGCCGGCGGGTCTGGATTGGGATTTCTATTGCGGGCCATCGCCCAAGGTGCCGTTCAACCCGAACCGCTTCCTGTCCACCTATCGCCAGTTCTTTGATTATTCCGGCGGCTACATCACCGACTACGGCAATCACCGCATCGACACTGCGCAGCAGATCATGGGGTCCACCGCACCGCACACCATTTCCGCTTCCGGTGGACGATACATCGTCAAGGATGACGGCGATGTGCCGGACTTCATGACGGTGACCTATGAGTTCGACAACTACATCATGACCTACGAAGGGTCCAACTTGAATGGCTTTGGCATGGGTGCCGCGAAGGTTGGCCCGAAGTACTACAACGGCCGCGGCGAGTACGATCAGCCGAATGGCATTTGCTTCTACGGCACCGACGGCACGATCTTTGCGGAGCGGATCAGCTGGGCGATCTACCCCGAGACGTCCAACCCGCGGCATCAGGCCAAGCCGGTCCAGGTGGCTTACGAGAATGTGCCGGAGCCGACCAAGGATCACGCGGCGCATTTTGTGGACTGCGTGCGCAGCCGCAAGACGCCGTCGGCCGATATTGAGATCGGACATCGTTCCACCAGCGTTTGCCTGCTGGGCAACATTGCGCTCAAGACGGGCAAGAAGTTGAAGTGGGACGCGAAGAAGGAAGACTTCCTGGGCGCTCCGGATGCGTCGGCGCTGTTGGGGCGGAAGGCGCGGAAGCCTTGGGATCTGGTGTAGGCCCGTTTGGGGCGCGAGCGAGTGACGCATTACACTAAAGCCATGCCGGTGATGAGGGTGAAGGCGCTTGTGCGCCCCTATTTGAGATCTGACGGGCGCAGCCATTTTCTGCAGGATGCTGGCGGCGTTAGTGAACCTGGCGCATGAGCGAGCTTTGTCCGGCAACCGCGGCGGAACTGGCGCAAGCACTGGCGGACGCCGCTTCCCGCAATCAGAAGATCCAGCTGGGCGGCAACTTTTCAAAGCCCGGGGCAACCGCTGGGGACGTGACCATTTCGACGCGGGCGCTGAACCGCGTGCTCACGTTTGAACCGAAGGATCTCACCATTTCAGTGGAGTCGGGCCTGCCTTATGCCGAGCTGACGCAGTTGCTCGACCGGCACCAGATGATGATTCCGCTAGACCCGCCGTGGTCGGCACAAGCCACCATCGGCGGCGTGGTGGCGGCCAACCATTCCGGACCGCGCCGGCGGCTCTATGGCAGCGCGCGGGATCTGGTGATCGGCATGACGTTTGCCACCCTCGACGGTCAGGTGATCCAGTCCGGCGGCATGGTGGTGAAGAACGTGGCGGGGCTCGACATGGCCAAGCTGCTGATTGGGAGCTATGGCACGCTGGCCGCGATGGCGACGATCAACTTTAAGCTGATTCCGAAGCCGGCCGGGGCACGGACGTTCTGTTTGACTGCGCCGACGCTGGAAGGGGCGATGCAGCAACGGGACGAGATTCTGCGAGGCGTGCTGCAGCCGGTGGCGCTGGATCTGCTGAACCCGGAGGCGGCGGAACTGGTGGGCTTGCCGGCCCAATGGTCGCTGCTGTTGCAGGCGGCGGGCAATGCGGCATTGCTCGACCGGTATTCGCGTGAACTGTCGGCGGGCAGCGTGATCGGCGAAGAGGTTTGGCTGCGGGTCCAGGAGTTTACGCCCATGTTCTTGGCGGCCCATCCGCAGGGCCGGGTGGCCCGGTTTTCGACCACGCTGACCGATGTCTCGGAGCCGTACCGGGTGTGGCGCGGGCCGATGATTGCGCGGGCCGCAACGGGGGTGGTGTATGGGTATTCAGAGAAGCCGCTGTCGTTGCCGGCAGGATTGAAGATGGTGATTGAGTACGGCGAGGCACTGATGCCGTGGGCGCAAACGGGAAGTGACTATTCGGCGATGAAACGAGTGAAGCAGATGCTGGACCCCAAAGGCTTGTTGAATCCGGGGAGGCTGTATGCACGGCTCTAACGATCAAAGTGCGGTGGTCCAAGGTACGGGTGATTCTTCGTACGCGCGGCCGGTGCTTGCTGGCCGTCACCCGGATGCGCCACAGCAGAAGGATCTGGACAAGTGCGTCCACTGCGGGCTGTGTTTGAACTCCTGCCCGACGTACCGCGAACTGGGGATCGAAATGGACTCGCCGCGCGGGCGCATCTATCAGATGGTGCAAGTGGCCACCGGGGCGGCACCGGTGAGTTCCGAGCAGTATCTGGAACACCTGGGTCTGTGCCTGGGTTGCCGTGGCTGCGAGACGGCGTGCCCGTCAGGCGTGCAATATGGCCGATTGATTGAGGCGGCGCGCACCGAGATCCAGGCGAAGATTCCGTTGTCGCCCGCGGCGCAGTTGCTGCAGTGGTTCGTCTTTAAGCAGCTGCTGCAATCGCCGCTGCTGCTGAAGATCGTGGGCTTGAAGCTGTGGATCTATCAGAAGAGCGGCTTGCAGCGCCTGGTCCGCGCGTCCGGGATTTTGAAGCTGATGGGGGCGCTGGGGCGGGCGGAGAAACTGGCTCCGGAAGCCGAGATGCCGACGTTCTATGGTTCGATCGGTCAAGTGTTTCCGGCGGAAGGGCCGCGGAAGCATAAGGTGGCCTTTATGGCCGGCTGCATGGCCAACATCTTCTTTGCGCGCCTGAATGAAGCCACGGTGCGTGTGCTCCAGAAGAATGGCTGCGAAGTGCACATTCCGGCAGATCAAGGCTGCTGTGGCGCTCTGCATGCGCATGCGGGGCTGCGGGATGAGGCCCGCAAGTTGGCTAAGCAGAACATTGATGCGGTGCTCGACGGCGGCTTTGATGCGATTTTGACCAATGCTGGTGGTTGCGGATCGACGTTGAAGGAGTATGGCGAGTTGCTGGAGCATGACGCCGCTTATCACGCCAAAGGCGAGCGGTGGGTGAAGTTGATGCGCGACGTGAATGAGTTTTTGGCGTCGATTGAACTGAACCGCGAGATGGGTGAAGTGAAGCTGACGGTGACGTATCAGGATTCCTGCCACTTGGCCCATGGCCAAAAGGTCCGCAGCGCGCCAAGGCAGTTGCTACGTTCCGTGCCGGGGTTGACCCTGAAAGAGATGGCTTCAAGCGACGTCTGCTGCGGCAGTGCGGGCATCTACAACGTGGTGCAGAACGAGATGTCGATGCAGATTCTGGAATCAAAGATGCGCAACGTGAACGCGACCGGTGCTGAAGCCATCGCCACCGCCAATCCAGGCTGTTTGCTTCAGGTGAAGGCCGGAGCGGAACTCTACGGGCATGGTCAGAAGGCTTACCACGTGATCGAGATTCTCGATCAGGCTTACCGCAACCGGAAGTAGCGCTATTTTGCCAGAATCAGGCCCGCGTGTTTGGCGAAGATGGCGAAGCCTTTGTCGCGGGTGAGCAGGGGGACTTGATAGTCCAGGCAGGACTGCGCAATCAGCGTATCAGCCAGCTTTGGGCGAAGGCCCTTCTGCCAAAGTTTGGCCCTCAATAAGCCGACGCGTTCCCAGAAACCTGCGGTTACGTCGAGACGTGGCACCGATTGCAGATCAAGTTGGTGCGGGAAGGGCATGTCCGGATCGCTGAGCAACTCCGACAGTACTGGCGGTGGCATCATTGCGCGCTGAAATCTCAATGCAATGGCCAGAATCTCCACATCGGCCGCCTGTTCGCCAGCCAAGTGGGCAATCCAGACGTTGGTATCGGCGCTTACCATCCTAGTCTCTGAGGGCAGCGAAATCCATCTTCGACTTATAGGTGCCACGCGCCGCCAATAGCCTCGCGTATGCTTCCTTGGCCGCTACCTTCTGAAGGCCTTCGACCACCGTCGCGGTAAGGCCTTCTCCGTTGGCTTTCATGGCAAGCTCCAGGACGGCGGCAGGAACGTTGACGGTAATCTTTCGATTCTCGGACTTCTTCGTTTTCATCACCATGGCCTCAGTATGCCATATCGGTTACGGCTTGGCGTATGGTCTACTTCTTGCGCGGCGTTGCCACTCGCCCCGCCAGGGCATCCTCGACCGCCCGCTCTGCCAGGGGAGCCATCAGGCGGTAGCCCATGGCGTTGGGGTGCAGGCCGTCTTCGGCGACGTCCTTGCGGAGATATCCGGCACCGTCGCGGACGGAGTTGAAGTAGTCCAGGTACACGTAGCCTTTGCTTTCGGCCAGGGACTTCATCCAGGCGTTCAAGGCGTTGATCGTTCCGGGTGGACGCTGAGGGCTGCGGGCGAAGCGAGGGTCGATGTTCTGGTTGTAGTCGTGGATGGGGAGGACGGAACCGAGCACCACTTTGATGCGGGCATGGTCGGCCAGTTCGCACATCATGCGGAGGTTGTTCTGGATGATGTCGATGGGCGTGCCGCGGGCGATGTCGTTGGTGCCGGCCAGGACGACCATCACGGCCGGCTTGAGGTTGATGACGTCGGCCTGCATGCGGCCCAGCATCTGGCCGGTGACTTGGCCTCCGATGCCGCGGTTGATGAAATCCTGGCCGGAGAAGTACTCCTTCAAGGGCCAGCCATCGGTGATGGAATCGCCCATGAAGACGACGCGTGGCTTGCCGGCGGCGGGCGCGCCCAGTTGTGCGTTCGCTTCCTTGTACCGGGCCAGGTTGTCGCGATCAGCGGGCGTCAACTGTGATTCGCGGCTGTCGAGCAGGGCCTGGAAATGATTCTCCAGCTTGCCCCAGCCATCGCGGAGCTCACTCAACTGCTGCGCGCCGACAGCGGGGAAAGGTACGGGCTTGGGCAGGGCGTCGCTGAGCGTGAGGTAGTTCTTGTAGAGACCCAGCAGCGTGTAGGTGAGCTTGGTGCTTTGAGGGGTGCGGTCCAGGGCGAGGCGAGTGGGCCGGATCTGCTCCAGGATGGGCCCGGCGGCACGAGGCAAGTCCGGGATGACGATGGCGACTGATTCCGCCACCATCTGCATCCGTTCGGTGAGCTTGCTCAACTCCGGTGCTGGGAGAAGGGCGGGCTGGGCGCTGGCGGCAATGGCCAGGGTGAACAGGCAAGACAGGGACTGGATGGCTCTCATGGATTCTCCTCTTTCACCAGTTGCAACGTGATGGTGCCAATCAGGATCTGCAAGCGTACCCGGACTTGCACGGGCAGTTTTCGGTCGTCATCGGTCAGCCAGAAATAGACGCGGCCACTGCGGGGGTAGATGACGTTGTTCAGCAGATGGGCTTCATAGCGGACGGCCTTGAAGACGCCCAGCGGCGTTTTGACAATTTCCCGTTCTTGCGCCTCAACGCGCACCTCAGCGAACTTTTTGCCGTCGCTGACGGGCAGGGTTCCACTTTGGCCGACCGCGAGATTCATGCGGCGCATCGCCATCAGTGCTCCCAGGACATCGTGCACGCAGGCCGGTGTACTGACGGTGTGGCTAGAAATGACGGTGTTCTTGATGAGGTCCCGTTCGACGAACGAGGCTTGCTTCTTCTCGTGGTCGTAGGTGACGCGGTTTGAGCGTTGGCGGTTGCCTTCGCGGACTTCCATGCCGGTCTCGATGGCGCAGAAGCCGCCGGCCAGGTTGGCGTGATAGTCGTTGTTGATTTTGTAAAGGCGGGAGATCAGCCCGGTCGATTCGATGTGAAGCTTGGCGTGGCCGGCCGTCGGAGCGGCGGGTTCCCAATTAAGGTTGACCGTCCCGGCATGGATTAGCCGCCATTCGGCGTTGTAAGTCAAGGCCACGGGCTTGGGAGCTTGCCCCCAGGCCGCCGCACTTAGCGCAACTGCGACGAGGAGCCGCAATTACTGACGGGCCCCCGTATCACGATAGTTGAGCGGCGCCTTTTGCCCTTCCGGCAGGCGAGACTTGTAGAGGACGCCGCCGCGGCGCTTGTCGAAGGAGTCGCGCGCCAGCTTCACCTGCTGCGGGTCATGGAAAAGGTCCAGTGCGGTTAAGGCCAAAGTCTTGGCGGCCACCATCATGCCTTTCTGGCCGATCGACATGCCGTTGGCGGCCACCGCCTGCCAGCTATGGGCGGGCGTGCCGGGTACCCAGGTGGCGGCGTTGAACTCAGCGGCGGGTAGCATCCAGGTGACGTCGGCGAAATCGGTGGAGGCGCCGGGGGCACCGGCCTCGGGCGACAGAATCACTTCCTGCTGTCCCAGTGGGTGATCCTCCATCATGCCCAGCGTGGTTCGGAGCTTGGCGGCGAATGCTTGCTCTTCTGGCGAATACTTCACGCCGCCGACCAGCTTCAGGTTCTTGTTGAACAACGACGACAGATAGTCGTTCGGCAGGATGTTGTAGACCGCGCTGACCAGTTCCATCTCCATGCGCGTTTCCGTGGCCAGCGCTCCGGCCTGGGCGCACTTGATGATGCGTTCCCAGACGCCATCGAGGATGGCCATCGAGGGCGACCGGGCGTAGATGTAGACCTCGGAAAAATCGGGCACGATGTTGGGGGCCGCGCCGCCGTTGGTGATGATGTAGTGGACGCGGGTCTCTTGTGGGATGTGTTCGCGCATCAGTTCGACCGCATGGTTCATCACCATCACCGCATCGAGCGCGGACCGGCCCTCTTGAGGTGCCATGGCCGCATGCGCCGCCCGGCCATAGAACTTGAACTTGGCCGTGATGTTGGCCAGTGAACTGCGGGTGGAGGCTTGGTTGGAGTCCGATGGATGCCAAGTGAGCGCCACGTCGACGCCCTTCAACGCTCCGGCGCGGGCCATGTAGATCTTGCCGCCGCCGCCTTCTTCAGCGGGCGTGCCCAGGAAGCGGATAGTGCCCGGCATCTTGCGGCTTTCGAGGTACTCCTTCACCGTGATGGCGGCATGCGCCGCAGCGACGCCAAACAGATTGTGGCCGCAGCCATGGCCGGGCGCGCCAGTCTTGATCGCCTTGCGCTCCGGCAGAGAATCCTGCGAGAGCCCCGGCAGGGCGTCGAACTCGCCCAGGATCGCGATGACCGGGCTGCCAGAGCCCCAGGTGGCCGTGAAGGCCGTGGGGATGTTGGCGATGTTGGTTTCTACCGTGAAGCCTTGTTCGCGCAGCGTTTGCGCCAGCAAGGCGGAGCTTTTTGATTCCTTGTAGCCCACTTCGGCAAACTCCCAGATCTGCCGCGAAAGGGCGGCGTACTGAGGGGCGCGCGATTCCATGCGGTCAATCAGCTGAGCGCGCGCCGCATCGGGCGTTTGCGCCAGCAGCGTCGCCAGCGCCAGCGCTACCATCCCATGCGCTCCCGCAAGAAGGTGATGTGCGCGACGTGATGGCGGCCATGCCAGGCATAGAGGCCCAGGGCCTTGTTGAGCTCCGTGCGGCCGTTGGCGGGATGGATAAATGCCTTCTGCCACGCAGCGTCATCCAGCGTCCGCAGCATCCGCACCCAGCGGCGGTGCAGCAGTTCGATCAGTTGCAGCGAAGTTTCCACCGGCTCCGCTTTCGCGTCGTCGAACTCGGCCCACAGCTGCTCTTCGTAGGTGCTGATGGTGGGCTCTTGTTCGGTCAAGGCCAGCCGGAAGCGCACATAACTGTTCATGTGGCTATCGGCGGTGTGGTGGACCACTTGCCTCAGCGTCCAGCCACCCTCGCGATACGGGGTGTCGAGCTGGGCGTCGGTGAGCCCGGCAACGGCCGCCTTCATCTCAGTGGGCAGGCTGGCGAGCTGCTCCAGCCACTCAGCCCGGTTGGGTCCAGCGTAGGAGAAGCGACCGATGGGGTAACGGAGATCGGTGGACATGCTTCTCTAGATTGTCACGACTGCGGGAGGTTTTGCCGCGCCACTGCCGCGCCGAAAGCGGGATGCGCTAGACCCGGCCGCGGAACCGCTGGATCTCGCGGCGGTCGCGCTTGTTGGGCCGGCCTTCGGGCAGGGTCTCGAACTGGGCCTGGGCTTTGCGTTCTTCGGCCAGTTTCGCCCGCTGCGCGCGGCTGGCCTCGGTCTCCCGGTAGAGCGTCTGCGCCTGGGCCGCGGGGCCGCGCATTTCGCTCAACTGGAGCACTTCCACCTCGAACTCGCCGCCCTCGTTCTTGATCTGCAGAAGGTCACTGACTTTCACTTCTCGGGCGGGCTTGGCGGGCAGCGTGTTCGAGAGGATGCGGCCCAGGTCACAGGCGCGGGAAGCGAGCGCGCGGGTCTTGAAGAAGCGGGCGGCCCAGAGCCATTTGTCGATGCGCATGGTGGTTATGGTGTGGGTTCCTGGAGGGGGCCCCGCTGGTAAGGGACTTCTATCTCGGTGAAGCTGCCCGGTGTTGCAGCATTGACCGCAGCGACGATCTGGGTGATGTAGGGTTTCATCAAGCTCCATCGCCCTTGGCCGAGCACGACCAAAGCAATCTTGCGCTCGCGGAGGTTCTGTTGGTACCGGAGATTTTTGTCGGTGGTCACCAGTAACTCGAAGCCAGCTGCCTCGGCTTCCCGCAGCAGGTCTCCATTCTCGAGTTGTTCCCAACCCCGTGACCGGGCCTCAGTAATCAGGTGCCGGTCAATAAGGAAGCGGGCCAACGTGCGTGGCGTGCCGTTATCGAACAGAATCAGCATGGATTGCAACCGGCTCCGGCGCCTCCGCTGTGCGCGCGGCGAACTGGAGGACTGCGTACACCTGCTCTCTGGTTACGCCGAACTCTTCCACCAGTTCGTCAACGCTCATGTCCTGAAGATTCTCGAACACAGTGGATACTGGTGTACGCGTGCCCCGGAAAACCCACGCGCCGCTGCGTTTTCCGAGGTTGCTCTCGACAGCGGGGCATCGAGACCAGTCAAGGGTGGATAGGCTCATTCTGACTCCTCTAAATTGAGGATAGCTGGTGTGTCAGGCAGTCACGGTGGACTAGATTCCGCTAAGGGAACGCGGCTAGCACCCACCGCCCTCTACCCGGCGGCCTCCGGCAACCGCCCCCGCTCCAACGCCGCGATGATCATTTCCGCGTCGTAGACGGCTCCACCCCAAGGGCCACCGCTGGCTTGCTGCAGGGCCGCCCAGAGGCGGGAGTCGGCGGGGAGTAGTGGGTCCGGCTGTAGGCCGGGGTGTGGCTCGCGGGCCAGCAGTTCGGCTTCGTCACCCACGAAGTTCACGGTGCCTTCCAGGTTGTTGCGGTCGATGATGATCTCGATGGGGTCGCCATCGCGGAGCTTGCCGATGGGGCCGCCGGCCAGGGCTTCGGGGGTGACGTGGCCGATGCAGGCACCGGTGGAGACGCCGGAGAAGCGGGCGTCGGTGATGACGGCGACGTGCTTGCCGAAGTCGAGCATCTTCAAAGCAGAGGTGACCTGGTAGGTCTCTTCCATGCCGGAGCCCAAGGGGCCGCGGCCGGCCAGGATCAGGATGTCGCCGGCCTTGACGGTGCCGTTCTTGATGGCGGCGACGGCGGAAGGTTCGGTGGTGAATACGCGGGCGGGGCCGCGCTTGCGGTAGATGCCGTCCGCATCGACCACCGAGGCATCAATGGCCGTGGACTTGATCACGGAACCGCCGGGCGAGAGGTTGCCGGTGGGGAAGCAGACGGTGGAGGTGAGGCCGCGGGAGCGGGCTGTGTCCCGATCCATGATGATGGCCCCGGGGTCGATGCCGTCGCGCTCCTTCAGCGATTTGCGCAGTGCGTGGCGGCGCTCAGAATCCTGCCACCAATCAAGCAGCGTGTCCAGCTTCTGGCCGCTGACGGTGATCGTGCTGGTGTTCAGCAAACCAGCGGTTCGCAAGTGGAGCATCACCTCTGGGACGCCGCCCGCCATAAAGACCTGCACTGTGTGGTGGCCGACGGGTCCATTCGGGAGCGCGTCCACCAGGCGCGGGACTTGGCGGTTGATGCGTGACCAGTCATCCACGGTGGGCCGCCGCAGTCCAGCGGCGTGCGCGGTGGCGGGCAGATGCAGGATGAGGTTCGTCGAGCCGCCAAAGGCCGCGTGGAGCACCATCGCGTTTTCGAGCGCGGCCGGCGTCAGCACGTCGCGCATGGTGAGACCTTGCGACATCAGATGCAGTACGGCGCGCGCCGAGCGTCGCGCCATGTCCAGCCAAATCGGATCGCCCGAGGGGGCCAAGGCCGAGTGCGGCAGGGACATGCCGAGCGCTTCCGCCACTACTTGCGAAGTGGCCGCCGTGCCCAGGAATTGGCATCCGCCGCCGGGGGAGGCACAGGCCTTGCAGCCCATCTCCTGCGCGTATTCAAGCGTGATGACGTTGTGCGCGAAGCGGGCCCCGATGGTCTGGACCTTGCCCGCGTCTTCGGCGTCCTCCGGGGACAGCGTCACGCCGCCGGGCACCAGCACACACGGCAGGTTCAGCGTTCCGGCCAGGGCCATCATCATCGCGGGCAGACCCTTGTCGCAGGTGGCCACGCCGATGACGCCCTTGCGCGTGGGTAGCGACCGGATGAGGCGGCGGAAGATGATGGCGGCGTCGTTGCGGTAGGGCAGCGAATCGAACATGCCCGGCGTGCCTTGCGTGCGGCCATCGCAGGGGTCAGTGCAGAAGCCGGCGAAGGGCACGGCGTCGCGGGATTTCAGTTCCTCGGCCGCAGCCTGCATCAACAGACCCACTTCCCAGTGGCCAGTGTGATAGCCCAGAGCGATGGGGGTACCGTCGGCGGCGCGGATGCCGCCGTGCGTCGAAAGCAGGACCACTTCGGGTCCGCCTAGTTTGGCCGGGTTCCAGCCCATGCCGGCATTCTGGGTCCAACCAAACAGGTCGCCCGAAGGACGGTTGAGCAGCATGTCCTCAGTGAGAGGAAGAAAGCCATCCGGACCCTTGGCTTTGCTGCGCGGCGCGAACAGGGAAGCATCCCCGGAATCAAGGATGTTCTGGAGACTGACAGGACTGGGTGGGCTGAAGCTCATTACGAGCGTCAGTTTATCAACTGGGCACTCCGCAAGATGGCGATGTAGCGGGGCTCCCGCTCAATCGAAGTGAAAATGGGGTCGGCCACCACCGCCGGAGTCAGTTCTTTGGCGAGAACTTTCTCTAGTGCGTCCAGGGCCGGACCGGTTTCCGTCATCAAGGCGTAAAAGCGGGCCTGCTCCAGGGCCGGGGCGGAGCTGAGCTTGGCTCGGGCTTGGTCGATCTTCTTGGAATCGATGGAAGCCAGCCCCCACATGGCGAGGATCGAGGGCGAAAGCTCACCTTGCACCTGCTCCCAGGTCTTGGCTGCGGACTTGCGGCCGCCGTTCCACCACAGCGCCTTGGCCAGTTCGACGCGTTTGGGATCGGTGTCGGCGTGGCCTTTCAGCCGGGCAATGGTGGCGTTGAAATCGCGCGCGGCCGCACGAGCCTGCTGGAAGGGTGAAGCCGCTGGAGCCTTTTCGGAATGGGCCTTCCGATGAGGAGTTGAGCTAGGCCGGGTTGTGGCCGAGGGTTCTTCGGCCGCTTCGTCGGGGCCGCCGGGCTTGTTCAGGAACTTCAGGCCGAACCAGACGCCGGCGACAGCCACCAGGACGCCAACCGCGGCCAGGATCAACTTGGTGGGGACCTTCTTCTCGGGCGTGCCCGTGGCCTGGCTTTCCTCGCGGAACGTCGAGGCCGGGGCATTTTCCGCCCGGACGAAGATCACGTGGAAGGCGCCTTTGGGAACGACCATATGGATGGGGTCCCTCACGCCCTCCCGATGGTAGTACTCGGCCAAACGGTTCCGGAGGTGGGACACTTCCAGGCGGACCGTGGCGTCGGTGCGTGGGTCCCAATCGCCACCCAGGCGCATGATCTTGACGCCAATTTCGTATTCACGCAGCGGCGCATCCGGGGCCGTCAGGGCTCGTTCCACCATGAAGCTAACCAGCCTGCGCAGCGTTTCATGTTCCCCCAGCGTCGCCGATTGGACGATGGAAGCCAAGCAGACGCGCACATCGGAGGGGTCCACGCGCCGCGGCGCAGAAGAACTTTGAAGACCCGAACTCATGATTCAACCACCTCGCTGCCCTCATCGGCATGATTACTTCCGTCTTTAAACACGACTTTCATATCCATGAATGTGAGCGGACGTTCGGCATACGAAATGGGTGGCCATTGCATCCGGATGCATGGCGGAGATAGAATTCCGGGGCGATGTCCCATACTTCTCGCCGCTACTTTCTGGGTGCCTTGACCGCCGCGGGTGCTACGCGCGTCTGGGGTGCCAATGATCGGGTCCAGGTTGGCTTTATCGGCTACGGCCTGATCGGCGCGCAGCACGTCTTCGATTTCAAGAACCAGCGCGATGTCGATTGTGCCGCCATGTCGGATGCCTATCAGCCCCGCATGGAAGAAGGGGCGCGCGTTTGCGGACCGAATACACGGCAGTATGCTGACTTCCGCAAGCTGCTGGACGACAAGGATCTGCAGGCCGTGGTGGTCTCAACGCCGGACCACTGGCATTGCATGCACACGCTGATGGCCTGCGCGGCGGGCAAGGATGTCTACGTTGAAAAGCCGATGACGCTGTTCATCAAAGAAGGCCGCTGGATGATCGACGTCGCCCGGCGCACCAAGCGCGTCGTGCAGTGCGGCACGCAGCAGCGCAGCGGACGGCATTATCAATCGGGCAAGAAGCTGCTGAACGATGGCTATCTGGGCAAGATCCATTCCGTGCGCATGGGCAGCTTCCGGAACATCAACCCGGGCTTTGGGCGACCGGCCGGGGATAAGGCGCCGACGGAGCTGGCCTACGATATGTGGCTGGGTCCGGCCCCGGCGCGGCCGTATTCACCGCATCGGAGCCTGTACCATTTCCGCTGGTTCTGGGACTATTCTGGCGGCCAGATGACCAACCTGGCCGCGCACGAGATCGACATTCTGCAATGGTGGATGGGCGTGAAGGGCCCGACCTCGGTGACCTCCACCGGCGGTCGCTTTGTGCTGAAAGATGATGGCGAGACGCCGGACACGCAGGATGCGTTGTTTGAGTATCCGGGCTTTACGGCGGTCTGGTCCCACCGGGAAGGCTCCCGCGGGCGGGCCATTGGCAAGAGCGAATACTTTGGCGAGTTCGGCAGCTTGTCGATTGCGCGCGATGGTTGGGAAGTGCACCCCGACAACAAGGTGCCGCCGGAGAATGCTGTACCCCAGTTCCGCGGCCAGCCCACGGGCGGCGTCAATCGCGTGGAAGTGAAGCCGGAGCAGTGGGTGGCGGCGAAGAAGGAGCCGGGCAGCAGCAACGAACAGTTCGACCTGCATGTCCGCAACTTCCTCGACTGCATCAAGACCCGCCAGCGGCCCATCGCCGACGTCGAAGAAGGCCACAAGACGGCCGTTGCTTGCCACTTGGCCAACATCAGCCTCCGCACCGGGCGCAAGCTGCGCTGGGATGCGGACAAAGAAGAGATCATCGGCGACAAGGACGCTCAGGCGATGACCGAGCGGCCCTATCGCAAGCCGTGGGACGGCGTGCTGCGGAGCATCTTGAAGGGCTAATGATGCGGCAACTGATTGTCTTGATGGCGCTGGCCGCTACGGTGCGCGGCGAATCCGTCCGGGAGAAACTGCTGGGGATCTGGGAGTTGACCGGGTACGATCTGCGGGCCGCTGATGGCAAGGTGACGTACCCGTTTGGCCAAACTCCAGTGGGGCGGATTGCCTATATGGCGGGAGGGCAAATGGATGCCCAATTAATGCGGCCCGGCTTGGCCAAGTTCGCCTCAGACAACCGTTATCTGGTGCAGCCGGCGGAGGCGGTGGCGGCGATGAAGGGGTACATGGGCTACTTTGGAACCTTCACCGTGGATGAAGCCCGGGGCGTCGTGATCCATCACGTTAAAGGTGCGTCCTTCCCGAACTATGTCGGCACGGATCAGGTCCGCAAGTACCGTTTTGAAGGTGACCGGCTAACGCTGGAGGCAGACACGGCCGCCGGGCAGGCGCGGGTCTATTGGAAGCGGGCCCGGTAGCGAACGAGAGGCCCTTGCTAGACTCAGATTCAACCGGGGCGACCCGAAGGAGCATACACGCCATGACGCGCCGCACATTTTCTTTGGCCGCAACCGCAGCCGCGACCGCTTTTGCTGCCCCGCCAAAATCCCAGATGGGCGTGGCTACCACCTGCTATCTGAGCTACTGGAAGCCGCGCGATGCGGATCAGTTTCTGGATCACTGCCAGGCACTGGGGGCAGGCGGCGTGCAGTCGGCCTTGCCGAAGGAGCCGGCCAAATTCCGGGCTCGCTGCGAGCAGGCGGGGATGTTCTACGAGGCGATGCTGGGCCTTTCTGTCGACGCCGAGACGATGCGTCGGCAGATGCGGATGGCCAAGGAAGCAGGCGCGCTGGCCGGGCGTGTCGGGTGCTTGAGTGGCCGCCGCTACGAGACGTTTGACACGCTGGACAAGTGGAAGGCCTTCGTCGCGGATTCACGTGCGAAGGTGGCGTTGGCGGCCAAGGTGGCGGGCGAAGAGAAGTTTACCCTCGCGCTCGAGAATCACAAAGACTGGACGCTGGAAGACATGCTGGGCTTGATGAAGGAGTTCAGCGGCGAGTATTTCGGCATGCTGCTGGACACCGGCAACAACATCTCACTGCTTGATGATCCGCATGAGTTTTGCGAACAGCTGGCGCCGTATGCCACCTCGACGCACTTGAAGGACATGGCCTGGCAGCCGCATCCGCAGGGCTTTGAGATGTCGGAGATGGTGTTTGGCGAAGGTCAACTGGACATGCCGCGCATCATCAACGCCATCCGCAAGGCGCGGCCGAAGACCAAGATGACGCTCGAGATGATCACCCGCAATCCGCTGCTGGTGACCTGCAACACCGAGAAGTTCTGGCTGACCATGGGCGGGCGGAGCGGGCTGCCGCTGGCCAAGACGATGAAGATGGTCTACACCGACAAACCCCGCCAACCGCTGCCGCGCATGGACCACCTGGATGACGGGCAAAAGCTGCGCCTGGAGAACGACAACGTCAAGTGGTGCCTGAACGTGGCGCGGGAGCGCTACGGGCTGTAGATCTCCCGCACTGTCGCATTGGTCAAGAGCGCTACTGGCGACCGCGCCGGCAACACGCCAGTACTGCCAGCGCGGCCAATCCCGTTGCCGCGGTAGACGGCTCAGGGACCGTGGAGGCCGCCGCCGGATCTCCCCAGCCGAACGCGCCGCCATCGGGGTAGGGCGAGCGCAGTGTCGCCGGGTCAGCGTAGTGGACCTGGATGCCGCGATAGCGGCCGAAGCTGCCTTCCGCGACTGCTCGGATCTTGTACTCGAGCACGTTGGTTCCTTGCGGAACCTGCGTCATGGGCCCGATCAGCCATTGGGCTGGAGAACGGATCACCGGGTCACCAAAGGAGCTCAGTCCCTGCTCAACGTTAAGGGTGGTGCAGGCGGGCTGGGGGCGGCAGGAGTTTTCGGTGAGTGTTCCGACGGAGCCGACGTAGCTGAAGCCGAGCCTGATTGCGTTGATCAACACGCCATTGAGGGTTTGTTCAAACTCGATGGTGCCGGTCCCGCTGGAAGGGCGCGAGGGCGGAGGGTTGCAGGTCTGGCCCAGCTCACAGATGACCAGGATGGACGGCCCGCCATTGAAGATACCGGCGAAGAAAACGAGGTCCGGGATGAAGTTGAAGGGACGGTCTTGAAACGCGACGGGGGTTTCGAACTGTTTGCGATAGACCGTCTCGGCGACAGCGCGCGATGAGGAGACGGCCCATTCCGCCTCGGCCCGCGCAAAAACAAAGGTCTCACCGCGGCCGGGGCTGCCACCAGCAAAGGCGCTGGCGGTGGAGTTGTAGCTGGCGGTGGAGGTGTAGGCGTTGATGCGGAAGTCGTTGGTGGAACTGGAGCCGGAGTTCGTGTTGTTGACCGTGCCGCGGAAGTCCGTGGCCGATACTTCGATGCTGCTGGAGATGGTGACGATGGTGGCTGCGGTTGCGGGCAGCCCGGGGAATAGAAGAGTGCCGAAGAGAAACAGTCGCTTCATGTCAGCGATTGTGCGGTGAGGCACGGTGGCGATTCAATTCCCTGGGAGGTAATGTCCTGGCGAAAAATCATTACCTCGCAGGTAATGGCCGAAACAGCAAAGTCCGGTTTAAGCTGGCTGATATGGGGACATCCTTCTTTCAGCCCACGCAGATGCCACCACCGCCCCCGCCTGGCCCCGGGGCGGCCTTCGGATCGATGTTGCGGCACTTCCGTAAGGCTCGCCAATGGAGCCAGTTACAGATGGCGTTGGCGGCCGATGCCTCCAGCCGCCATGTGAGTTTTCTTGAGTCCGGCCGCGCTCAGCCCAGCCGGGAGATGGTGCTGCGGCTGGCGGAAGTGCTCCGGGTGACGCTGCGGGATCAGAATCAGCTGTTGCAGAGCGCTGGCTTTGCCGCCGTGTTTCCCGAGACGCCCTTGGGCAAGGACCCGCTGGGCCCGCACCGTTTGGCGCTGGAATCAATTCTTTCCAAGCAGGAGCCCTACCCCGGGCTGGTGGCCGACTCCAACTGGAACATCCGGATGCGGAATGAGCCGCTGGCGCGAATGGCGCGAGCCTTCATTCCGCCGGAGAACTTTGCGGCGGCCGGCGCGGCGGCGGGCAACGCGGTGAAGTACCTGTTTGACCCGCTGCTGTGGCGGCCCCATATTGTGAACTGGGAGTTGACCGCTCTGCAGATGATGCAGCGGCTACGGGATGAGGGCGCTCGCGAATTGATGGCGGAATTGCTGCGGTATCCCGGGGTGCCATCAGGACTGGCGACGGTGAGCAGCGGCGATGCGACGTTGCGCGATCCGGTAATGACCATCCGCCTGGTGAAGGGAAGCCTTCGCATCCACTACTTCAGCATCTTGTCGACGTTTGGCCTGCCGCAGGACATTACGTTGCAAGAGCTGCGGATCAAGTTGTTCTTTCCCGCTGATCCGGAAACTGAGGCCGTGTTCCGTCAGTGGGCCGAAGCACCCGCGGGGACCTCAAGGTAACACGCGGCGCGGAAAGATGGTGATGCTCCGCAGCAGCTTGCGGGTGGGCTTGTCTTTCATCGCGATCAGTTCCGCGTGCAGTTCCAGCAGGTCGCCACGGCTGAGTTCCAGCACGTGTTCGTCGGGCTGATGGACGGTGCGGACCACATAGTCGACAAACGGCGTGCGGGACTGCTCAATGTGGGTGCCCAGGATGTGCGCCACCGGGCGCGTGGCAGTGAAATCGACCAGCTTGCCGATGCTCGCGACAAAGGCCGGGAAGTCGGTGATGTAGAGCCGTCCGGGGTAGACCGTATCGCCAGTCAGCAGCAGACCAGTGCGGCGGTCGTAGAAGGCGGTGCTGGCGGTGTCGTGGCCGGGGATGGGCAAGACGTCGATGAGGCGGCCACCCAAGTCGATCACGTCGCCCAAGGGCGCGCCCGGCTTCGTCAGTTCGACGCCGTCGCGGTTGGCAAAGAGTTTGTCGCCCGCGATGTGGTCGCCATGGCCGTGGGAGTGGACCACCAGCAGTTTGGGCGCGGGGCGCTTGTTCCGCGCGGACCAATCGTTGATCACGCTGGCCACCACTTTGGCTACGTCGGTTTTGCCCGCGCCCGTGTCTTCCAGCAGCACGCGGTCCTGCCCAAAGATCAGGTAGAGGAACGGTTTTTCGTAGTTGCTGCAGCCGGATTCGCGGAGGATGTAGAGGTCCGGGTTGTAGGCGTGGACCTGCCACTGCTCAGCGGCGGCGGGCGTGCATTCGGGGCCGCTTGCGGGCCACTGGCGGGGCAGCGTGCCCGGTTCGAGCGATTGAGCGAGGGCGGGGAACACTTCCACCGTGAGGAAAGTCAAGATCAAGCCAACGGCGCGGAGCATCTCCTTATCCTAGAGGCATCGCCATGTTCCGTATGACCGCACCAACGGATGAAGAGGTTCCAGCGTTGCTGGCCCGGCAGGACGCCAGCCGGTTTTCCTATCCGCTGCTGGGGTGCACCCAAGGGCCGGCCCCGGCTGGGTACCGGCGCGATCATAACCGGGTCCTGCTTGGGCGTGGGCCGGAGGTGTTTGCGGAAGCGTGCCGCCAATTGCGCAGTTGGCGGATGTTCCACCTGAGCTTCGTGCGGCTGCTGCACGCCGGTGCGATGCCGCAGGTGGGGCAGACGGTGGCGGTCTGCGCGGCTCATCTGGGCTTCTACTCGTTGAACTTTTGCCGCGTGCTGTATCTGGTGGATGAAGATGGTCCTATCCGGCGGTGCGGCTTTGCCTATGGGACGCTGGCGGATCATGCCGCCCGCGGTGAGGAGCGCTTCCTGATCGAGTGGAACCGTTGCGACAACAGCGTCTACTATGACCTGCTGGCGTACTCGCGCCCATCGCACTGGATGATGCGGCTGGGCTATCCGGCGGCCCGCTACTTTCAGCGGCGGTTCGCCCGGGAATCGTTGGCGGCGATGGCGGCGGCCTGCAATGGTGGCGGGTCCGACCGCGAGGCTTCGCTAAGCTAGCTACCAGTGCCCGCCGTTTCGAGCGACAGTCTGATCCTGCGTACCTTCCCGGTGAAGGAGTCGGACCTGATTGTCAGTTTTCTGACGCGCGAATCCGGTAAACTGCGCGGCTATGCCCGGGGCGTGCGCAAGCCCAAGTCCCGCTTCGGCGCGGGCCTGGAGCGGATGTCCCAGACGCGCTTGTTTTATGTCGTACGCGAGAACCGTGACCTGTTGAACATCACTTCCTGCGAGCTGATCCAGTCGCAGTTCTCTATGGCGGCCGACTACGAAAAGGGCATCGCGCTCGACTTCATTTCGGAGATCAGTGACCTGCTGCTGCCGGCCCAGGAAGTGAACGAGCGGCACTTCCGCCTGTTGCTGGCCGTGATGAACTACCTGCGGGGTGACGGGTCGCCGTGGTGCGCCGTGCTCTACGCCAGCCTTTGGTCAGTGCGGCTGGCGGGGTTGTTGGGGGAGCCACTGGTCTGCGCGGACTCCCTTGATCTGGCGCGCGAGATGCTGGTCACTCCGATTGCGGAGCTTTCGCCGCGGGTGTGGACCAAAGCCACCGGTCGAGATTTGCGGCGCTGGCTGTTGCGCGACATCGAAAGCCACACGGAGCGGCGGGTACAGAGTGCGGCGATACTGGAGGGCCTATAATTGAGCCATGCCCGCGAAGTTCACGCTGGAATATTGGATGGACGAAGGTTGGTTCGTGGGTCGGCTGGTGGAAGTGGATGGGGTCTTCAGTCAGGCGGAGTCGCTTGAGGAGTTGGAAGACAATATCCGCGAAGTCTACCGGTTGATGCAGGACACGCGAGGACTTGAGATTCCTTTGCAATCGCACCGGAAGGAAATTCTCGTCGAAGCTTGAAACGGCACGAATTGATCCGCCGCTTAGCTCGCGCCGGGTGCATTATCCTGCGGCACGGCCACAAGCACGACATTTTCATCAATCCTCGGACGTCGCAACAGGCTCCGGTTCCCCGCCATGTTGAGATTCGGAATACACTCTGCGCTGCCATTGAGAAGCAGTTGGGCATAGCTGAGCCAAGGAAATAGCTGCTGGCTTAGCTCCAATTTGCCGCCCTATAATGGGGGTATGCGGACCACGATCACGCTGGACGATGATGTCGCGGCGAAGTTGAAGGAAGAGATGGCCTTGAGTGGCCGGTCCTTCAAGGAGACGGTTAATCAGCACTTGCGAGCTTCGTTGGTAGAGCCGACGCCACGACTTTACGAGTACCAGCCGCTTTCTTGAAGAGCTTGAGGGCCCGCTACATCGATGATTTTCCCAGACGCGAACCTGTTGATCTACGCCTATGATCAGCGTTCGCCGTTCCACCCAGCCGCCAAGCTCTGGTTGGAACACTTGTTCAGGCAAGAGTCTCGGATCGCATTCTCCTGGGCGACAATTCAAGCCTTCCTCCGGATCATGACCAATCCGCGTCTTCACGGCGCAGGGCAGCGGCAGGTGGTGATTCGGGCGATCGATGATTGGCTTTCGCATCCCGCAGCCTCGATAATCGAGCCGGGCCGGCATCATTGGAGTGTACTGGCGTCCTTAATCGATGTCGCTGGCGCGTTCGGTCCGATGATCACCGACGCCCACTTGGCGGCCCTGGCGATTGAGTATGACGCAACCTTCTGCACCCATGATCGCGATTTCCAGCGCTTCCCTGGGCTGAAACTCCAATACCCGCTATCCTAAAAGCTAAACGCTTCGCATGCCTTCACCCGACCATTTGTACTACCAGGACGTAGTCCTCACGCTGAAACGCTACTGGGCCGATCGCGGCTGCATCATCCAGGAGCCCTTTGATGCCGAAGTGGGCGCCGGCACCATGTGCCCGGAAACGTTTCTGCGCGTGTTGGGCGCCAAGCCTTACCGCGTGGCTTACGTGCAACCCAGCCGCCGGCCCGCCGATGGGCGATATGGCGACAACCCGAACCGGCTCTATAAGCACCAGCAACTGCAGGTGATCCTGAAGCCGTCGCCTGCGGATGTGCTGGATCTCTATTTGGGCTCGCTGGAAGCCATCGGGATTGATCTCGACAGGCACGACATCAAGTTTGAGGAAGACAACTGGGAATCGCCGACGCTGGGCGCTTGGGGAGTGGGCTGGCAGGTGATGCTGGATGGCCTGGAGATCACGCAGTTCACCTACTTCCAGCAGTGCGGCGGCGTCGATCTCGACCTGATCCCGGCGGAGCTGACCTACGGCCTGGAGCGGCTGACGGCGTTCATCCAGAACAAGGACAGCGTGTACGACATCGACTGGGCACCGGGCTTCCAGTATCGCGACGTGCGCTACAACGACGAACTGCAACTGTCGGTCTACAACTTTGAGATGGCCGACGTGGCCACACTCTGGGAGTCCTTCCGGCTGCACGAAGCCGAAGCACAGCGGTTGATCGAGGGCTTTAAGGCGCTGGAAACGCCATCGCGGCGGTATCCCTTGCTGGCTGCGCATGAACAGGTGTTGAAGTGCTCGAACTGCTTCAACCTGCTGGATGCGCGCGGCGCGATTAGTGTGACGGAGCGGGTGGGCGTGATCCAACGGGTACGGAGGCTGGCGGTGGGTGTTGCGCAAGCCTGGGTGGTGCAACAGCAGGAGGTGGTGGCGTAATGGCGACCCATCAGCTGCTGCTCGAAGTCGGTGTGGAGGAAGTGCCGGACTGGATGCTGGTTCCGGCCATGGACCATTTGCGCACGCAAGTGGCGGAGTTGTTGAAGCCGCTGGGCGGCGAAGTGACGCTGGCTGAAGCGACGACGCGGCGCTTGGCGATCATCGCCAGCAGTCTCGGCGAGCGTGAGCAGGACCAGACGCAGATCGTGAAAGGCCCGCCGTTGACCGCGCCCGCGCCAGCCGTGGAAGGCTTTGCCCGCAAGCAAGGCGTGACGGCCGCAGCCTTGAGCCAGGAAGGCGGCTACTACCAGTTCACAAAAGTGACGCCCGGCCGCGCCGCAACGGAGATCTTGTCCGAGAAGCTGCCCGCCATCATCATGGGCATTCCGTGGCCCAAAACGATGCTGTGGCCCGGCAAAGGCGGTGCTCGCTTTATCCGGCCCATTCGCTGGATTGTGTGTTTGCTCGGCGACGCGGTGGTGCCGTTTGCGATCAACGGCGTCTCGACCGGCAGCGAAACCTTCGGCCATCGCCAATTGGGCGCCCGCACGGCGGACCGCAAGCCGCAGGCCGTTCCGGTGACGATTGAGAGCTATGAGGCGGTGCTCGAAGCCAACGGAGTCATCCTGCAGGCGGCCAAGCGTCGCGCGAAGCTGGTGGAGGAAGTGGGGCAGGACAACTCGCTGGTGGACCTGCACGTCTACCTGAACGAGTGGCCCGCCGCGTTCCGCGGCACCTTTGATCCGGCTTATCTCGACCTGCCGGAAGAAGTGCTGGTCACCGTGATGCGCTATCACCAAAAATACTTTGCCGTGCATGGCGAAGATGGCAAGCTGAAGCCCGAATTCATTGCTGTGATGAACCGCAAGGACGACCCCGATGGGTTGATCCGCCATGGCAACGAACGCGTGCTCCGCGCCCGGTTCAACGATGCCCGGTTCTTCTATGAAGTGGATCAGAAGCGGACACTGGCTGATCGAGTGGAAGACCTGAAATCCGTCACGTTCCACAAGGAGATCGGCAACTACTACGAGAAGACGCTCCGGATCGTGGCGCTGTGTGATGATGCCGCGTCCAAGCGAGCCGCCTTGCTCGCCAAGGCCGACCTGACCACCGAGATGGTGAAGGAGTTCACTGAGCTGCAAGGCATGGTGGGCGGCCGTTACGCGGCTGTCCAGGGCGAATCGCCCGAAGTGTCGCAAGCGATCTACGAGCAGTACCGGCCTCTGTCAATGGATGACGCCATCCCGGCTTCACGCGCCGGGCAGATGGTGGCCCTGGCCGACAAGGTCGATACGCTGCGCGAGATGTTCCGCATCGGGCAGATCCCATCCGGCTCCAAGGACCCGTTCGCTTTACGCCGCGCTGCTCAAGGGGTGATCCGCATTCTGGCCGAAGGCGAGCTTGCGTTCGGCCTCTCGCAACTGGCCGACGATGACAAGCTGCGCGAGTTCCTGCTGGACCGCGTGCGCTACTACTTCCGCGACGTGAAGGGCTTCGCGTACGACGCCGTGAACGCTGTTCTCGCGGCGGGCGCCGATGATCTGAAGGATGTGGCGTTACGCTTGGCCGCTATTCAGGCCGTTCGCCAGACAGCGGACTTTGAGCCAGTGGCCGCCGCTTTCAAGCGGATCAAGAACATTCTCGCGAAGGCCGAGTTCGCGCCTTCTCAGGCCATTGACCCGGCGCTGCTGGAAGCGGGCCCGGAGGCCGATCTGCATGCTGCTTTTCTGGCCGTCAAGGCCGGCTTAAGTGGCGACTATGGTGCTCAACTGACTGCCATCGCCTCATTGCGGCCGGTGGTGGATGCCTTCTTCAACGGCGTGATGGTGAGCGTCGACAACGCTGCGGTGCGGCAGAATCGCCTGACCCTACTGCACTCGATTCTGAGCGAGTTTTCGTCGGTGGCGGACTTCTCGGAGATCGTGACGGCCAACTAGGGTTCCGGCCCTGTTGTTTGCCGGTGGGCTGGCCGGCGCTGCCATCGTCTGGGGTCACTGGCTGGCGAGGGGATGGCGTAAGATGTAGACGCGATGCCACCGTACACGCATACGTTAACCCAGCGTCTCTTCGGCCAGCCCTCCGACCTCGTCCAGTTAAATCCAGGCCACGGGCCGCAGTTTGGGCTCGTATCACGCCCCGGGGGCCACGTCACCTTAGTTGAGCAGCAAGTGTTCACGGCCGGGATGAATATCGCGCGCACGGGGCTCGATCGCGCCTACGGCATTATCACTATGCGAATCGCTGGGACGCCGGCTGGTGCCGGGATCGTTCCTGCGAATTTTGACCATCTGCTTCAGTACTGCTTCCGGCCGGGGGCTGTGGTGGCCACGATCCAGGCGACGATGGCGACTGTTCGGAACAACTTACAGCGGATTCGCTTAGGTCTTTGGAGTCCCCAGTTGCAGATCATTGATAGTAATCCCAATCGCGGTGGCGTGGCCTCCGGCTACGTGCGCTGCAGCTATTCGGAGCTCTTCCGGATGCGAGACGCCGCCCGTGAACAAAGTTTCGCGGGCCGGATTCACATCCGGTTTGCGACCTACAACGCCGCCAATACGCCAGCCAACCAGAGAGGAGCCGGTATGACGATGGTCCATGAAGGGGCACATAAGTTCTGCGGCTGCCGGGATTGGCTCTACAACGGCGGCGGCTTCGGAGCCTATGCCGGGATGATCGCCCTGGGCCTCGCGCCAGCAATCCCGGCGCTGACCAATGCCCAAGGTCTCAACAATGCCGATAGCTACGCGGAGTTTGTCCTCAACCTGTAACCACACAAGTGCTGCGCCGTGGTTGTGCACCGGTGCGGCACTGCGGGAACGAGTGATCCAAGAGAAGGGTGGCACGGCTCTTGCTTCCGCTACTCAACAACAAGTAAGCCCGGTCCATCGGTGGCTGTCCGTTGCTGTTCGGCAAACAGCCCGATACCTCCCGCAATGCGGTATCCATCCGCAAATGTTGATCGCTCGCGCCCATGAGCCGCATCGTCATGGCTTTCGCTCTATACTCATCCCATGACCAACCGGCGTGAGGCTTTGCTCCTTCTTTCAGCGGCGGCGGCGGCCGCTCAAAATACTCCTGCTTCGCCACTCCGCGTGGCCGGGGCGCGGGACTTACCGAAGATGGTGACCGATAACTGGCGGTTTGAGGTGGTGGAGATCACCGTGCCACCCGGTGCCCAGTCGCCTGCGCACTTTCATCCCAATCCCGGGTTTGTCGTGGGCTATGTCCTCGAAGGCAGCTATCGCTTCGCGATTGACGATCAGCCGGCGCAAGTACTGACCGCAGGCCAGATGTTTTATGAGCCGCCGGGCGCCAAACACAGCACCTCCGGCAACGGCAGCACCACCAAGCCGGCGCGCATTTTGGCGATCGTGTTCGGCGACAAGAGTCAGCCGCTCTCGCGTCCGGCGTAGGTCTGGCATTTGGCGCTCCGCGCGGCCGTGCTACGGTCACTCAAGGCCCGAATCGGCCCGTTGCCCCAAAACTTCACGAGGATCTCCATGTCATCCATCACCAGCATTGCCGAAGCGTTCTTTGTCGCCTGTGAAACCGGTAAAGGTTGGGAGGCGTGCAGCGCCTACTGCGCGCCCGACGCCACCTTCTCCGCCCAGGCCGAACCGCTGCTGGAGGTCAAGACTCTGGCCGCGTATGCGGACTGGATGAAGGGACTAATGCCGGTACTTCCGGGCTGCAGCTACGATCTGAAGTCCTTCGCCACTGACGAGGCCCGGCACAACGTCACCGCCTATGCCGTGTTCAACGCCACGCATACGGGCGAAGGCGGTCCTCTGCCGCCGACCGGCAAGTCGACGAGCACGGACTATGTCTACTCGATGCAGTTCGACGGCGACAAGATCGTGCACATGACCAAGATCTGGCACTCCGGCCTGGCGCTGAAAGAACTCGGCTGGGCCTAGAAGCAGAAGGCGCAGACTCTGAGCCGCGACCAGCAGGAGCGGGCTCTTCCAACCACGCACCTGCGCCCAGAAATCCAGCTGGCTCCATCCGGCGACACACTGGGCGGCAACGTTGCTGGTGGTGCGGGGTTTCAGAGCTTTGGTTGGGTCGATGGAAGAGCCCGCTCCTGCTGGTCGCGGCTCGGAGTGAGGCGCAGACCCATTTCCAGCACTCCGCGAAAGCCACAACAGGCGGCGCGCTGTTGAAATCGGCTAACATGATAGTTCAGCCTCTCCGGTCTGTAGCGCCGCCCGGCTGAAAGTTCCGAAATCGTTACCAACCAGCAGTTCCATCAGGAGACAAAGCACCCAAGATGAGCAAGAAGTACGTTTACTCGTTCGGCGGCGGCACGGCCGACGGCGACGCCACGATGAAGGATACCCTCGGCGGCAAAGGCGTTGGCCTGGCCGAGATGTCCAAGGCCGGCGTGCCGGTGCCCCCGGGCTTCACCATTTCCACCGAAGTCTGCAACATCTACTTCCAGAACGGCAACAAGGTTCCCGCCGACATCGACCAGCAGATGGAAGAAGCCATCGCCAAGCTGGAAGCGCAGATGGGGCAGAAGCTGGGCGATGCCAACGACCCGTTGCTGGTCTCGGTCCGCTCCGGCGCCAAGTTCTCCATGCCGGGCATGATGAACACGATTCTCAACCTGGGCATGAACGACAAGTCGGTGCAGGGCCTGATCAAGCGCTCCGGCGGCAATGCCCGCTTTGCGTATGACTGCTACCGCCGCTTCATCCAGATGTTCGGCGAAGTCGCGCTCGACATCGACATGGAACATTTTGACCACATCTTCGACGAACAGAAGAAGAAGGCCAAAGTGAAGCTGGATACCGACCTGACCGCCGAGGATCTGCAGAAGATCATCGTCGAGTACAAGAAGCTGGTTAAGAAGGAAACCAAGAAGGATTTCCCGCAGGATCCGCGCGCGCAACTGAAGATGTCCCGCGATGCCGTGTTCCGGTCCTGGTGGAACCCCAAGGCTTCCTACTACCGCAAGATGGAGCGCATCCCGGATTCGATCGGCACCGCAGCCAACGTTCAGGCGATGGTGTTCGGCAACATGGGTGACGATTGCGGCACCGGCGTCGGCTTCACGCGTGACCCCGGTTCAGGCGAGAAGGTGTTCTACGGCGAATTCCTGATCAACGCGCAGGGCGAAGACGTCGTGGCCGGTATCCGTACGCCGCGGCCGATCTCGGAACTGCACGATGAAATGCCGGAAGTGTACAAGCAACTGGTGGAGATCACCTCCAACCTGGAGCGCCACTACCAGGACATGCAGGACTTCGAGTTCACTGTCGAGAAGAACAAGCTCTACATGCTCCAGACCCGCAACGGCAAGCGCACCGGCCCGGCGGCCGTTCGCGTGGCCGTGGAGATGGTGAAGGAAGGCTTGATCACCAAGGACCAGGCCGTGATGCGTGTCGCGCCGTCGCAGCTGGATCAACTGCTGCACCCGGTGTTCGACGCGGCCTCGCTGAAGACTCTGCCCAAGCTGCTGACCGGCATCGCGGCCTCGCCCGGTGCGGCCGTCGGCAAGGTGGCGTTCTCGGCCGAGAGCGCGGTCGAGCTGTGCAAGGGCGCTCCGGTGATCCTGGTCCGCAAAGAGACCACGCCGGATGACATCCATGGCATGGACGTCTCGAAGGGCATTCTCACTGCGATCGGCGGCAAGAGCTCCCACGCGGCCGTGGTGGCCCGTGGCATGGGCCGCCCCTGCATCGTGGGCGCCAGCGCGATGTCGATTGACGAGCGCGCCGGCAAGGCGACGGTGAAGTCGGGCGACAAGACGGTCACCTTCAAGGAAGGCGACTGGCTTTCGATCGATGGCACCACCGGCCACGTCTACATGGGCCAGGCCCAGACCAACGATCCGGACCCGAGCTCGGGCGTGCTGGCCACGTTCATGGGCTGGGCGGACGAGTATCGCGGCAAGTTTGGTGTCCGCGCCAACGCCGACATCCCGCGCGATGCCAAGGTGGCCCGCAAGTTCGGTGCCGAAGGCATTGGCCTGTGCCGCACGGAGCACATGTTCTTCGCTGAAGATCGTTTGCCGCTGGTGCAGGCGATGATTCTGGCTCGCGATGAGAAGACGCGCCGCCAGGCGCTGATGAAACTACTGCCGATGCAGCGCAAGGATTTCGCCGGTCTGTTCACTGCGATGAACGGCTTCCCGGTCGTCATCCGCACGCTGGATCCGCCGCTCCACGAGTTCCTGCCCAAGCGCGAGGACTTGATGGTGGACCTGGCCAAGCTGCCGCACGCCGACACCAAAGAGAAGAAGGCGATGTCGGAGAAGTACGGCTTCCCGGTCGGCCAGCTGAAGAAGGAACTCCCGGTTCTGCTGCACCGCGTGGAAGAGCTGCATGAGTTCAACCCGATGCTGGGCCACCGCGGCTGCCGTCTGGGTATCACTTACCCCGAGATCACGGAAATGCAGGCGCGCGCCGTATTCGAAGCTGCCGTTCAGGTGGCCAAGAAGGGCGTCAATGTGATTCCGGAAGTGATGATTCCGCTGGTGGGTAGCTGGAAAGAGCTGGAGCACCAGAAGAACATCGTGGAAGGCGTGGCCAAGGAAGTGCTGGCCAAGGCCGGCATCACGCTGAAGTACATGATCGGCACCATGATCGAGATCCCGCGCGCGGCCATCACCGCGGCGAAGATCGCCGAGCAGGCCGAGTTCTTTAGCTTCGGCACCAACGACCTGACGCAGACCACAATGGGCCTGTCCCGCGACGACTATACGAAGTTCTCGGGCCACTACCAGGACATCAAGGTCTTCCCGGCCGATCCGTTCGCGGAACTGGACCAGGAAGGCGTGGGCGAGCTCGTGAAGTGGGCCATCGCCCGCGGCCGCGAGACGCGTCCCGAACTGGAAGTCGGCATCTGCGGCGAACATGGCGGCGACCCGTCGAGCGTGAAGTTCTGCTACGACGCCGGCATGGACTACGTCAGCTGCTCCCCGTACCGTGTGCCGATCGCCCGTCTGGCCGCTGCTCAGGCAGCCCTGGCGAAGTCCTCGGCGGGTGCGGAGGCGGGCCGTACGGTCTAGCTTCCGGGTTTGATTGCAGTACTAAGAGGGGCGGGCTTCGGCTCGCCCCTTTTTGCTTTTTGGTTGTTGGCTGCGACGCACATGCACTGATCAGCTCTGCGCCGTTGATCGCGAGGTATCCACCGAGCCTGCGATGCGTGTACCGTCAATGGAAGCAAAGCGTTCTCCGATCAGCACCTATGCTCCAATCTAGAGAGAGGCGCTCTCAAACCTATGGGTAACCTTTTGGAGCAGTTTACGGCGGATCTGAGCCAACACTTCTTCCTCCGCGAATACTCATTTGATAAGAACCGGTTTCACGCAATCGGCGGTCACCAGCTCGAACTTGCGGATCACGTAATTGCGCTACCTGATGCGCTCTTCCTTTTCCAGCTTAAGGAACGGGACTCTAGGGCTGCAATTGATGAGGGTTCTCTTGAGAAATGGTTTGAACAAAAGGTACTCAAAAAGGGTTGCGGGCAAATTGCAGATTCGGTACGATTCCTCAAAGATCAGCCGGTTCTTATGGTGACGAACCAACGAGGGCACGTTCGGAATCTGGCAGCTGCGAGACAATCGGTGATTCCAATTCTCCTCTATTCAGCTTGCGCGAATCCACCTGTCAGCATCTCGGCGAAGAAGCATCACGTCAGTAGACGCGCCGGGTTTGTTCACCTGCTTAGCATAACGGACTATTATCATTTGTGTCGCATTTTGGCTCTGCCGAGTGCACTGGTTGCGTATTTTGCCTTCCGGCAGGATTTGCTCCTTAGATTCCCCAACGGTCACTGGGATGAAACCGAAATTGCGGCGCAATTCATTGCGGACACTCATGTGCGGATCCCGGCACCAGACGTGAAGACGATACTGCAGGAGGCAGTTGGGGATGTTTCGACGTTTGACATTTCATCAATCCTTCGTCGGCTCGGTGAAAAAGTCACTTACCTTACGGGTAAGGGAAATGATCTCGACTACTACCAGATCCTTAGCGAGTTCTCACGCCTGACTCGCGCTGAAATGCGAGGATTCAAGCGCTTGCTGGTCTGGGCTCTAGACAAGGCTGGAACGGCCGGAGTGCAGATCCCCGCGCGACTGAAGGGTGCAAACGGAACGGGCTTTCTGGTGATTCCCATTCATCAGGGCGCTTTCGATACAAGGCTAGACGCACTGAACAACCTTTCGATTGCGGCCAAGTACGATTGGCGCCTTGATCGCCAGATTGGCCTCTCGGTCGCGCGCGATGGCTCGGAAGTTGAGCTTGACTGGTGCTACCTAGATGGTCCGTGGCAGCAGGACGTAGAAATTGAAAGCGCTCTGACTAAGGCTTACCCCTTCCGCCAAACGCCTGAACCTCGAATTGAGTATCGTTACCCGAGTTCTTCCTAAGAGTCGTCGGAGAGTGTCGCCGGGAACGAACCCGCACTGTCGCGCAGTGTAGAGTTGTTCCTGACACGTCGTACGAGGGCTCTCCCCTCATGGCCTTACCGCCTCAGTGAAAGCTCAACATGAACGCCCTCGGCCTTTTGAAGTGCCGCGAGGATGATTGAGACGTTCGCGAAAGAAGGGCTTCCTTTGGGGCTGAGCATGCGCATCAGACTCTTGGCCGGAATGTTTGTGTCCTTCTCCAGATTCTGAAATCCAACCGTGGCGTTGACATAGTCGCGGAGCACAGCCTTGCCGGCGGCCAACTCTCCGTTGAGCATGCTCTCAATGGCTTCCTGCAACAGAGCCTGACGAAACTTTTGATCGCGCTGCGCGCGCGCCCGAATGGTCTCTTTGAAATCGTGGGTCAGTGGCATCAATCCGTCTCCTTATTCTTGCGGCGTTTGTAGTCGGCCCAGCAGTTTAGTGCGGCTGCGATGTCCTGTGGTTGGCGTTTCTTCGTTCCGCCACCAACCAAGATGATGAGGCGGTCTCCGTCCTTGCCGAAGTAGATGCGGTAGCCGGGGCCAAAGTCGATTCGATATTCGAACACGCCCGCGCCAACGCCCTTGACATTCGCGAGGTTGCCGTTCTCCATGCGAGCAAGGGCGATGGTTACCTTCGCGGCGGCCGTGGCGTTGAGGCTATCCAGCCAATCGGCGAACCGTTTCTTGCCCCTTTCGTCAACGTAGCCCCGAAGCTCGATCACTAGAAAATGGTAACGTATCGGTTACCATTATTCAAGCAGATCGCGCATGATCCCATCAGGGTCGCGTCAGTCCAGGTCCATCGCTGCCTTCACTGCGCCCTCGACTTCTCGGAGAAGATCACCGGGCAGGGTGCCGATCCGCTTGGTCAGCTTGGCCCGGTCCAGCGTGGTCACTTGATGGCAGACCGCGACGCTCGGTTTGGGAAGGCCCGCTGCTCCGCCGGGCAAAGCGACTACTGTCGGGCCTCGCTTGCCCTGGGACGGAGACGTTGATACGGGAACGACAATGATCGACATCCAGCCCGGCGTCTGGTTAAACCCGTCGTGAGAGAGTACGATCACGGGACGCCGCCCTGTTTGTTCGGAACCGGACCGGGGAACCAGATCGGCCCAGTACAACTCCCCCCTTTTCACCGGCTGGCCTTGCCGTCGCCCAGCAGATGCTGGATGCCTGCTTCCTCTAGATCCTGGTCGAGATCGAGAGTGGAGCCCGCTACTTGTGCCGCGAAAGCGGCGATCTGTGAATGCCTGGTTTTGCGCTGCTGCTCTCGCAGCCAAGTATCGATGGCTTCCCGCGCGAGAGTGGTGGCCGGTACGTGCGCCCGTTCAGCTTCCATCCGGAGATGCAGGTAGGTCTGATCAGGCAGTGGCAAGTGAAAGTTCTTCATGGCCTAGGTTCCAGGCACCATTGTGCCATAGTGCTATGGCATGAACGATGCCATAGAGTTACGCCAAGTCGGCTGGTGGCTGGCGATCGTTGCTCAGGCGGCCTAGCTACTCGACAATCGCCTGCGTGGCGACGTTCTGGAACTCCGGGCGGATGTTCATGTGGGCGTAGGGCATTAGTTGGATCATCATGATGCCGATCATCTGCTCCTTGGGGTCGATCCAGAAGTAGGTGCCGTAGGCTCCGCCCCAGCCGTAGCTGCCTTCTGAGCCGAGCACGGCCGCTTGGCCATTGCTTGCGCGCACGCGCAGGCCGAGGCCGAAGTGGTAGCCGCTGAGCGTGTCCTGCCACATGGGCAGATCCCCGATGTGGTTGGCGCGCATCAGCTCGATGGTCTTGGGGCTGACTAGGCGCTTGCCGTCCAGTTGTCCGCCGTTCAGCATCATCTGGCAGAAGCGGAGGTAGTCCTCGGCGGTACCGGCCAAGCCACCACCACCGGCATAGAACTTCGCGGTGCGGCTGGCCGGGCCCAGTGCGGTGAGCTTGCGCAACTGGCCTTCGGCCTTCTCGTAAGCAGTAGTGAGGCGCGGCAGGCGGTCTTCGGGCAGATAGAAGTGCGTGTCCGTCATGCCCAGCGGATCGAGGATGCGCTGGCGGAAGAACTGGTCGAGAGTTTGGCCGGAGACCACTTCCACCAAGCGTCCCAGTACGTCGGTGGCGGGGCCGTACTCCCAATGCGTGCCGGGCTGGAAGTTCAGGGGCAGGGCAGCCAGCTTCACCGTGTAGCTGGCCAGAAGGTCTTCGGGCTTGCGTGCGGCATTCAGCTTCTGCACCAGCGCCATAGTCGGTCCCGCCGTGCCGCTGGCCAAGCCGGAGGTGTGGGTCAGCAGGTCACGGATGGTGATCTCACGCTCCGCGGGTACTGTGCGAAAGCCGCCGCCCGCGCGTTCATTCGGTGCGTTGGCCACGGCCACCTGCGGGTTCTTGAATTCGGGCAGGAACTTCGAGATCGGGTCCTTCAGCAGGAAGTGCCCTTCCTCATGCAGCATCATCACGGCCAGGCTGGTGATGGGCTTGGTCATGGACGCCAGGCGGAAGATGGCGTCCGTGGTCATGGGGCGCTTGGAGTCGAGGTCCATCACGCCTTGGGCATTCAGGTGGGCGATCTGCCCTTTGCGCGCCACCAGTGTCACTGCGCCCGCGATCTCGCCTTTGTCGATGTAGCGCTGCATGAGGCGATCGACACGCTTCATGCGCTCGGCGGAAAGGCCTACCTTCTCGGGGCCGGTCTTGGGCAGCGTTGCGGCCGCTACAGGGAGCAGGCAGAGAACGGCGGAGAGGCAGAAACGAGGGCTCATGGCGCTCGACTATATCAGAGTCAGCTGCCGACGATTGACTAAGCGGTCTTGCCGTCCGCACCGGCGTACACTTCCGGTACTGCGGATGCTAACGAGCTAGGGCTTCTTCTCTTTCTCTTCCTCAGTGGGCTTGATCAACTCGACACCCTTGGTCTCCGCGCCCTTGATGCCACAAGCGCCGATCACGTCATAGCCTTTGGCCTTCAGCATGGCGGCCGCACGGACCGCTCTTCCTCCGGCGTTTCAAGCGGTGATGATGCGCTTGTCCTTGGGGAGTTCTCCCATGCGCTTGGGCAGTTCATCAATGGGGATGTTGATGTAGCCCTTCAGTGTGCCGAACTCGCGGATCTCTTGCGGAGTGCGGACATCGAGGAAGATCACGTTGGGCCCAAGTAGGTCCTTGATGTCTTCGGCCGAGATCTTCTTCACGTCGTCTTGCGCGAAGGTGCCCAGGGCAAAAGCGAACAGATGAATCAGGCTCTTCATGAGAACGAGTATACGGGACGAATCAGGACGATGTGGGCGGCCTGAACAACGGTGCCCACAAAAGAAAATCGGGGCCACTCTGGGTTGAGCTTGGCCCCGATAGTTGCTTGGTTGGCGGACCCCATTTGGGTCTACCGGAAAGTTGAGAGACTAGGCCGACTTCTTGGCCGGAGCAGCCTTCTTGACGGCCTTGACCGGAGCAGCAGCCTTCTTGGCCGGAGCCTTAGCCGGAGCCTTCTTGGCCGGGGCCTTAGCGGGGGCTTTGGCCGGAGCCTTAGCGGGCGCCTTGGCCGGAGCTTTGGCAGGAGCCTTAGCGGGGGCCTTGGCCGGAGCCTTTGCCGGAGCCTTAGCGGGGGCCTTCTTGGCCGGAGCCTTAGCTGGAGTCTTCTTGGCCGGCACTGCCTTCTTGGGGGCGACCTTCTTGGCCGTGGCCGCTTCGAGCGTCTCAGCCACAGCGGGCTGGCTCAAGCTGCGCAGTACGGCGTCAACAAACGGAAACGCCGCCATTGATGTTCCGATGGAACTCATCTGTTGCATTCAATTCTCCCTATCAATCAGCATGGCGCGAACCGCATTGTCGCTGAGCGAAAGAAACATCCTCCATCTCAGGTACGCGAAAACACACCTTTGGCAATCAGTATAACCGGAGATTAAACGTTTCGTGCACAAAATGTATTAAGCATTTTCCCTATTCCATGCCCGATGTGCATTGCCCTTCGGCGGCACGCCTCTTACAGCGCCAGCAACACCAATGCTGAGCTGAATTCAGGGCTTCGGAGGAGCTGGTGTTTCGCCTTTGCGCCGCAGCGTGGGAGGCTTGCGGCCCGTGGCCTTTTGTTCCGCATCAGGAGCGGCCGCATCAGCCGCGCGCTTCTCTGATTTGGCCGCTTCAGTCTTCGGCAATGCCTTGCCTTCGGCCCCTTCAACGGCCTTTGTTAGCGACTCGCGCTCGGCCTTGCGGCGCTGGTCGGCTTCCGCCACCGAGGTCCGCCGCGCTTCGACATCCTGCTTGGCCATATCGAGAGAATCTTCAGTTGTCTCAAGAGCCTGTGTCAGCGCGAATTGATAGCGGCCAATGTCCTTGGGGGCCGCATCGGCAATGGCTTGCAGCTTGGCGAGCATCGCCTTCTCTTCCTTGATCACCAGGCTGATGCCTTCGTCGATAGCCACCTTGCGCTTGGTCGCATCATCGGCCACGATGTCCAGGGCTTCAATGATCTTGGTGTACTCGTCCAGGTACTCGTGGATCAGGCCCGCGCGGCCGGCCTTCTCTTTCTTGAGAGCCTGCTCGATCAGGTCCACGCGCTGTTGCGCAAAGTGGAGGTAGACGCGCAGCCGCATATTGGGCTCCTGCGCGACACGGATCTGGTCGGCTTCATCGGAGGTGAGAAAGTCCTTCTGTTGTGCTGAGGCGTTGGTGATCAACGTCACCATCACCAGCAGTAGCGTTCCAAAGCATCGCATCGCGAGTCCCTCCCTGCGCACCATTCTATCGGCGGCTTAGCGCTTGCCCATCACCAGCTCAAGCAGTTTCTCGTTGGACGCGCGAGCGCGCTGTTCAACGTCCTCAATCACCGCGCGCTCGTCAAACGGCGCGTCCTGCCGCAATGTTTCCAGGCGCCGGATCAAGTCGTGCAAGCGGATCTCCGCCTTCTTCAAGTCGCCCGTGCGGCGGCGCGCCTGGCCGAAGGTCTCCACCATCAGATCAATGCCGGCAGTCACCTGGTCGGCCGTCTTCTTCAGAGCCTCGGCACTGCCGTCATTGGTCAACTTGCGAGCCTCGGCCACCTGCTCAAACGCATAATCGAGCGCGCGGTTCGCCCGCTTCACCAGATCCGGCTCCGCCTTCACCGCCGCCAGATCCAGGGCCAGCATCAACACCAGAAGTGTCATCGGCGGGCAGCCTCCTTTTCGAGAATGCGGGCGCGCTGGCGAGCCTTGAACTCTTCATCGGGATACTTGCCCTCCGCCACCGCGAGAAACGCGCGGTAGGCTTCGATGGCGGGCTTGGGCGACAGGCGATGGTCGGCCTGATGGCGCTTGTCATGGATCAACGCGCGGAAGAACAGATGACCGGGGATCTCGGCGTTCAAGGCCTTCAAGCGATCCAGGGCCAGCAGCGCGCGGTCATAGTCTTCGAGCGAAATCAGCATGCCCGCCAGCTCATTTAACGCCGCGGGCTCTTGCGGCTTCAGATTCACGGCGGCGGCGAACTGCGTGGCGGCAGGTGCAAACTGGCGCTTGTCGCGCAGCAGGCGCCCGTAGGTGAGGCGCAGGTCATAGTCGTTAGGCGCAAGCTTCAACGCTTGCGTCACCACACCTTCGGCCTTGTCGAACTGCTTCTGCCGCAGATAAGCGCCCGCCAATCGCGTCAAGATCGCCAAGTCCGGCGTCACCCGTTCATAGATAGGAATGGCCTTCTCCCACTGCCCGGCGTCTTCGTAAGCTTGGGCCAGCTCCAGCCAGCTGTTCGACTTCTCAAAGTGCGGCACGGCTTCGTCCAGCTTGCCGTTGGCGGCCAGTGCCTGGGCCAAGCCTTGATGAACGGCTTCCAGCTTGGGGTCGATTTCCAGCAGACGCCGGAAGATGGGCTCGGCGGCGGCGAACTGTTTGGTCTCGCGATAGGCATCGCCCAAATGGAACAGCGTCCGCACATCATCAGGTTTCTGCGCGGCGGCTCCCTTCAACTGCTCAATCGCTTCGGGGAACTTGCGGTAGCGGTGGTAGAGCAACCCTAAGTTGATCTGCGCCTCATAGAGGCCCGGCTTCAGCTCCAGCGTTTTGCGGAACCCGGCCATCGCCGGCTCATCCTTGTTCAGGAACGTCCGCGCCAAAGCCAGATGGAAGTGCGCTGCGTAGTCGTCCGGTTCTGCCGTGACCGCCTTCTCAAACGCCTGCTCGGCTTCCGCCCACTGGTTGGCATCCAGCGCCTTCATCCCCACGTCCATGGGAGATTGCGCGAGCAACAGGAACAGTAAAGCCGTCATCGACTATGAGTGTAGCGCCGCTTTCAGGGCCTGTCCGGTGTAGCTGGCCGCACAAGCGGCCACTTCTTCCGGTGTGCCTTCCGCCACCACGCGACCGCCACCGGCGCCGCCTTCGGGCCCCAGGTCGATCACCCAATCCGCGGACTGGATCACGTCCAGGTTGTGCTCGATCAACAGCACGGATGCGCCCTGGTCGATCAGCCGGTTGAAGGCGTCCAGCAGTTTGGCGATGTCGTCAAAATGCAGACCGGTTGTCGGCTCATCAAAGATGAACAGCGTGCCCTTGGCGGAGGTGGCGCCCACGTTCGCGATATAGGCCGCCAGCTTCACCCGCTGCGCTTCGCCGCCGGACAGTGTTGTCGCCGATTGGCCCAGCCGCAGATAGCCCAGGCCGACATCGGCCAGCACCTTCAGTCGCGAACAGAGCTTCGGCGTCGACGCGAAGAACTCCACTGCCTCATCGATGGTGAGGCCCAATACTTCGTGGATCGACTTGTCCTGGTACTTGATCTCCAGCGTGGACGCTTTGTAGCGCGTGCCCTTGCAGTCTTCGCAGATCAGTTCCACGTCGGCCAGAAACTGCATCTCCACCGTCACCGTGCCATCGCCCTGGCACATCTCGCAGCGGCCGCCGGGGATGTTGAACGAGAAGTGGCCCGACGAGTAGCCGCGCCGCTTGCCTTCGGGCGTCAAGGCGAACAACTCACGGATCTGGTCGAAGGCCTTCACGTAGGTGACGGGGTTGGAGCGCGGCGTGCGGCCGATGGGTGATTGATCCACCAGCACCACGTCCTTCACCCGCTCCGCATGTTCGATCTCGCGGCAGGTGACCTTCTCGCTGATCTCGTTGTCTGCCAGGGCAGCGGCACCCGCGCGTTCCGGGTTGAGTTGCTTCAACCGGGTGTCCAGCGCCTTGTGGATCACATCGTGCACCAGCGTGGATTTGCCGCTGCCGGACACACCGGTGACGGCCACGAGAATGCCCAGCGGGATGGTGACATCGATGCCCTTCAGGTTGTTGGCGCGCGCCCCGCGAAAGGTGACGGTCTTCTTGGTCTCCATCTCGCGCCGTTCGCGCTGGGCGGCGGCGTGCAGTTCGCCACTCAGGTAGCGCGAGGTCAGCGTACCGTGCATGGTGTCAAACGGACCTTGGAACACGACGTGTCCCCCGAGTTCACCCGCCGCCGGCCCCAGGTCGATGATGTGGTCGGCGGCGCGCATCACTTCCGGGTCATGCTCCACGACCACGATGGTGTTGCCCAATTCGCGCAGCTCTTCCATGATGGCGATCAGCCGTCCCGTGTCGCGATGGTGCAGGCCGATCGAAGGCTCATCCAGCACATAGGTGGCCCCCACCAGGCGCGAGCCCAGACACGTGGCCAGCTGGATGCGCTGCGCTTCGCCACCTGACAGCGTTGAGGCCAACCGGTCCAGCGTCAGGTACTCGAGACCGACATCGTTTAAGAACTTCAGCCGCTGCCGGATCTCGATCAGTACCTTGTCGGCCACCTTGCGCTGTTCCGGCCGCAGCGTCATGCTCTCAAAGAACGCGCCCGCCTCCGCAATGTTCATGCGGTTGACGTCGGCAATGGTGGCACCGGAGAGGCGGATGTTTACGGCCTCCCGCCGCAAGCGGGACCCGCCACATTCCGGGCATTCGGCATAGCCGCGGTAGCGCGCCAGGAAGACGCGGACGTGGACCTTGTACTTCTTCTGCTCCACTTCCTTGAAGAAGGCAAAGACCGCCTCGCGAACGATCTTGCGCTCTTCCGCGGTCAGGTCCGCGTAGGGTATCTTCCAACGGCTCTTGTCCTTGAACGGCCCGGGCTTTGATTTCTTGAAGTCGTCAAAGAACCAGCTGTAGCTGGGCTTGGTCCAGGGGTCGATGGCGCCTTCATCCAAGGACCGCGATGGGTCCGGGATGATCAGGTCCATGTCGTAGTCGATGGTGTTGCCAAAGCCCTGGCAGCGCGGGCAGGCGCCGAACGGATTGTTGAAGCTGAACAGGCGCGGCTCCGGGTCAGCAAACGTGGTGCCGCAGGCCTTGCAGGCGAACGTTTCGGCGTAGCGGATCTGGTAGACCGGGAAGACGCCCGCCTCTTCAAAAATCACTTCGCCGCCTTCGCGGTAGCAGATCTCCACCGTATCGACGACGCGCTGCCGGTCGATGCTGCCCATGGCCAACCGGTCGGCCAGCACGAACAGCGGCTTTTTGAAGTTGATCTCGAGCAGCGATTCCGGCGTCGAGAACTCAAACGTCTTGCCTTCCTGGTAGAGACGGTTGAAGCCTTTGGCGCGCAGCTCGAACAAGCGATCACGGAAGCGGTCCGTGGCCACAGCGGACGGCTTGGCGGCGGACTTGGGGCCGGTCTTGATCACCAGGTCCGGCACCACCACGGGGAACAGTGCGTACCAGCGCGTGCCGGCGCGCTGCTCAAGGAAATGCGTGGCCACTTGATCCACCGTGTCGCGCAGCACTTCGCCATGGCCGTTGGGGCAGTAGGTGGACCCGGCGCGTGCCCACAGCAGGCGCATAAAGTCGTAGACCTCAGTAGAGGTGGCGACGGTGGAGCGTGGGTTGCGCGTCGTGTTCTTCTGCCGGATGGCGATGGGCGGGGCGATACCTTCGATCTCGTCGAGATCGGGCTTTTCCATCCGCTCCAGAAACTGCCGTGCGTAGCTGGACAAGCTCTCAACGTAGCGGCGCTGGCCTTCGGCGTAGATGGTGTCAAATACCAGCGACGATTTGCCGGAGCCCGACACTCCCGTCACCACCGTCAACTGGTTGTGCGGGATCGAGACCGAAATGTTCTTCAGGTTATGGACACGGGCTCCACGAATTTCGATGGAACCAGCGGCGAACTGGCCAGGGCGGGTACTCATTCAGGCAAACTTAGAGGGACCTCTTTAGTCTACCGTGCCGCCCTTTGCCCGCAAGTTGATCGATTGGTATGCCCACGCTCACCGGCCCCTGCCGTGGCGCGACACAGCGGACCCGTGGGCCATTCTGGTCAGCGAGATCATGCTGCAGCAGACCCGGGCCAGCGTCGTGATCCCCTACTGGCAGCGGTTCCTGGAGCGCTATCCGACGCCACCGGCTTTGGCCGTCGCGCCTGAACAGGAGTTGCTGACGATGTGGAGCGGCCTGGGCTACTACTCCCGCGCCCGTAACCTGCAGAAGGCGGCGCAAGCCATCACGGACGCCGGTGGCTTCCAGCCGGACTACGATTTTCTGCGCGCGCTGCCCGGCGTGGGTGACTACACGGCGGCGGCGGTGGCTTCGATTGCGTTCGGGCTGCAGCATGCCGTGCTCGACGGCAATGTCATGCGAGTGGCCGCAAGGCTCACCAACGATGCGGGCGACATCGGCGCGGGCGTCACCAAAAAGCGGCTGCAAGCGGCGGTGGACCAGTTGATCCCCGCGCCGCAGCCGGGGCTGTTCAACCAGGCCATGATGGAGCTGGGCGCGACGCTGTGCGTGCCGCGACAGCCGCAGTGTCTGCTGTGTCCGGTGGCCGGGTTCTGCGAAGGCCGTAAGGCGGGGCGGGCGGGGGAGTTGCCGGTGAAGTTGCGCCGCGCTGTCCCCATTCGGGAAGAGAGGACGCTTCTCATCGTGGAGCGCGAGCGCGAGTTATTGCTGTGGCAGCGGCCTGTGGATGCTGACCGGTTAGCCGGGTTTTGGGAATTGCCGGAAGCTTCCCAGTTGCCGAAAGCCGTTCTCGGCGAGAATCTCGGGACGGTCCGCCACTCGATCGTCAACCATTCATATACAATCACCGTATATCTCGCACGACTTCCGCGACCGCTGCCGGGGAAAGAAACGCAGCTCAAGTGGATTAAACGAAACCAGTTGGCGGAATTGCCCGTCAGCACGACATCGCGAAAAGCGATCCAGCTTTGGGATAAGGGGAGGGAATCTTGAAACTTATTGGAATGATTGGTGCCGTGCTGTGCTCAGCGGCGGTGTGGGCGAATTCTTCGGGCGCTCCGGGCGGACGTGCGGGTGTACCCGGTGAGGGAGGCACTTGCGCGGCAGCAGGTTGTCACGCCGGGACGGCCTTGAACGGCGGTGGTGGTAATGTTGCCATGACGCTGTCGGGCGGCACCAGCTACACGCCCGGTGTCGCGCAGACGGTGACGGTCACCATCACCGATTCGGCTGGGCGTCTTTACGGCATGCAGGCCACCGCCCGTTTGGCTTCCAGTTCCTCCACCCAGGCCGGAGGGTTCCGCGCCACATCAGATCGCATACAAGTGGAGTGTTGGTCCACCGACTTCCTGCGTGACGCCATGAAGCCCTCCACCGGGTGTCCCGCCGCGCAGCCGCTCGAGTATGTCACCCACACCCGCGCCGAGGCAGGCAATACGTTTACCTTCGAGTGGACTCCGCCGGCTACCGCCAATGGCAACGTGATCCTCTATGTGGCCGCCAACGCCGCCAACGGCAATGGCTCCAACAGCGGCGATCGCATCTACTCGACCACCGTCACGCTCACCCCCGCTGCTGTGCAGACCTCCAACCGCCCCGCCGTGCGGGCCACCGATGGCGTGCTGGTGGCGGGCGACTTCTACAGCCAGTCCAAGAACATCGCGCCCGGCTCCTGGGTGGAGATCCGCGGCGACAACTTCTATTCCGGTGATGTGCGTGTGTGGCAGGGCGGGGACTTCACCGGCATCAACGCGCCGACGTCGCTTGAAGGCGTCAGCGTCAGCGTGGGCGGCAAGCCCGCGTTTATGTACGTGCTGGTGGCGGCGCGGCCAGGGTTGCCGTCGCAGATCAATGCGCAGATTCCGGATGGGCTGGGCAATGGCGCGCAGACGTTGACGGTGAGAAACGCCAACGGCACCAGCGACAACTACACCATCAACATGGTGGACCGGGTGCCGTCGTTCCTGGCGCCAGGGGCCTTCAAGAACGCGGCGGGGCGGCAGTACATTGCCGCCGTGTATGAGGGCGTCTCGCCGACCACGTTTGTCTGTGCCCCCAACTCGCTGCCCGGTATTCCCTGCCGCAGCGCACGGGCGGGCGACAACATTTCGTTCTACGGCGTGGGCTTTGGTTCCACCACGCCGGACCAGGGCACGGGGCGGATTGTGCAGGTGCGCAACGACCTGCCGAACGTTGTGCTGCGGTTCGGCACGCAAGCCGTCACACCATCGTTCGCTGGCTTGGCGACTGGGGCGGTGGGCCTTTATCAGTTCAATATCACCGTGCCCACTATTGCGGCTGGCGACTATGAACTAGCTGGGTCCATCGGCGGCGTACCGCTGCCGGCAGGGCTGTTTATCAACCTGCGGTAGTTGCCCAGAGCAACTGTTGGCTTTGAAGGGGAAGGTGCTGCTCCGTGCAATGTCCTTCCCCTTCTTGTTTCTCTGTTCATTTCTCTGTGCACCTGAGTCCTGAATTTGCCGCCGGGCGCGGTGTGCCGGGACCGCGTGCAATGATCTCCACCACCTAACTTGCTACGCACCCAAGGGAGGACTGCATGAGAGTTACCGGAATCACCTCGGCGCTATTGTTATCGGCCACGGCGGTGTGGGGCAATGCCACTGGTGCTCCACCGGGCCGCTCCGGTGTTCCTGGCGAGGGGCCCACTTGCGCCGAAGTGGCTTGCCACACGGGCACGCCGCTGAACGGCGGGGGCGGCAATGTCGCCGCGACCCTTTCCGGTGGCTCCACCTACATCCCCGGCGTCGTGCAGACCGTCACCATCACCGTGACGGATTCCGTCGCTGGCATTTACGGGATGCAGGCCGCCTCACGCTTGGCCGCCAGTCCGTCCACCCAGGCCGGCGGCTTTCGAGCCACCAACACCCGCATGCAGGTGGAGTGCTGGTCAGCCGACCTCACGCGGGTGAACAACAAGCCCGGCGCCACCTGCCCGGCGGCCACGCCGCTGGAGTACATCACCCACTCACGGCCGGAATCCGGCAATACGTTCACCTTCGAATGGACCCCGCCCGCCGCGGCCAGCGGCAACGTTGTGATCTATGTCGCGGCCAACGCCGCCAATGGCACCAGCACTCGTCTGGGCGACCGCATCTACTCGACCACCGTCACCCTCACCCCTGCCGTGCAGACCTCCAACCGCCCCGCCGTGCGGTCGACCGATGGCGTGCTGGTGGCGGGCGATTTCTACAGCCAGTCGAAGAACATTGCGCCCGGCAGTTGGGTGGAGATTCGCGGCGACAACTTCTATTCCGGCGACCTGCGCGTGTGGCAGGGTGGCGACTTCACCGGCATCAACGCGCCGACGTCGCTTGAAAGCGTCAGCGTCAGCGTGGGCGGCAAGCCTGCGTTCATGTACGTGCTGGTGGCGGCGCGGCCAGGGTTGCCGTCGCAGATCAATGCGCAGATTCCGGATGGGCTGGGCAATGGAGCGCAAACCCTGACCGTGAGAAACGCCAACGGCACCAGCGACAACTACACCATCAACATGGTGGATCGGGTGCCGTCGTTCCTGGCTCCGGCGGCTTTCAAGAACAGTGCCGGGCGGCAGTACATCGCGGCGGTCTTTGAAGGCATCTCGCCGCTCGCGTTTGTCTGTGCTCCCAACTCTCTGCCCGGCATCAACTGCCGCAGCGCCAAGGCGGGCGACAACATTTCGTTCTACGGCGTCGGCTTTGGTTCCACCACGCCGGACCAGGGCACAGGGCGGATTGTGCAGGTGCGCAACGACCTGCCGAACGTTGTGCTGCAGTTCGGCACACAAGCCGTCACACCATCGTTCGCGGGCTTGGCGACGCAGGCCGTGGGCCTCTATCAGTTCAACATCACCGTGCCCACCATCGCGGCTGGAGACTATGAACTGGCCGGGTCGATCGGCGGCGTCGCGCTGCCGGCGGGCCTGTTTATCAACTTGCGGTAGTTTCCGGTTGCCCAGTGCAGCTCCTCGTCTTGGGGCAAAATCAGCGAGAGAAGATTGATCTCGCCCGCGCACTGATCAGACATGCATTCATGCGTGCCGTGCCCTGGCTTCCGGCGGGCCCACTGGGGCTTTGGCGTGGTGGTCGCCGTCTTGCTGGTCTGGGCGCCGGCTTTGGTGGCGCAGACGCCCGCTTACAGGGCAATCGACCTGGTGAACGCGGCGTCCAATGCCCCCACGCCGCTCAGCCCCGGCACGATCGCCACCCTCTATGGCACCAACCTGGCGTACACGACGCGCCAGCAGACCGCGGATGACATCACCGCCAACACGCTTCCCGCGACTCTGCCCGGCACGGGCGTGCGGGTGTTTATCAGCAATCAACCGGCGCACGTGTACTATGTTTCGCCCACGCAGATCAATCTGGTCATCCCCGTCAATCTCCCGCCGGGTCAAGGTGTGCTCGACCTGCTGTTAGACGGGCGGCGCGGCCCCACCATTCCGGTTGTTCTGATGGCGGAAGCGCCGGAGTTCTTCTTGGGCGATGGCCGCTTTATCGCCGCCACTAATGCCGCCAATCAGCCGCTGACGCCGGATCGCGTGGCTCAACCGGGCGACGTCGTGGTGCTTTATGCCACTGGCCTGGGGCGCACCACGCCCAGCCTGCTGCCCGGGCAGTTGGCCTCACAGGCTACCTCCATCGCGCGCCTGCCGGAGTTGAGGCTGCAGATCGAAGGCCGCCTGGTGGAGGCGGAAAGCATCCTCTATGCCGGGCTATCCCCGGGATTCGCTGGTCTCTACCAGATCAATGTCCGCCTGCCGCTTGATACCCCGGCCAACCCGGAGATCCGCCTCGGGTTTGAGAACATCACCAGCCAGCCGGGCACCCGCCTCCGCGTGAGGCGGTAGCTGGGCCGCGTGCCCTTGGCCTAGCCGGAAGCGGTCATTCCGGCCAACGGGAAATAATCACCAAAAGTGTGTCGTAATGCCGGAAATGCGGTTCCCAATTGGCGCGCGGTGCTCTGACAAATGAATTACGATAACTGTTGAGTGAGCCCGCCCTTCCAAGCCCTGGTGTTGCTGCAAGCCGCGGTTACCGCCGGGTTGGCGCTATTGACCATCCTGTACTATCTGCGGGTTAGCCGGGAGGCTTATCTGCGGGACTGGTCTGCCGCATGGGCGATGGTCTCGCTGACGCAGGTAGCAATCATTCCTTCGGTGGCCCTGGCCGACGGGCCTTATGTTGTCTCGGGTGGCTTGTTTTTGCTGCAAACGTGCGTCTATTACGTGCAGGCGCCGCTGTTTTTCTTATCAGGCTATGGCTTGGCCCACCCTCGACTCAGCCGCCGCTTCCGCGTTGTTGCCTTGGGCGCCTTTTTGATTCTGGGCTTGGCTGCGGGTCTGGCCGCGGTGGCCGGTGCGGGACTTCCGGGCCTGGGCCGGTCCGACTACGGCGTCTTGCCGCGGCTGTTTCTCATCGGACCCGCGCTGATCTATTTCGGCATTCAGTTTGCGCGCCACCGCTACCGTTCCTCCCGCGCCGGGGCGGTGGTGACGGCCGTCAGTTCCATCCTGTTTGGTCTGCACTTCATGGCGATCGGGTCCGGCTTGCTGGGGTTCAGTGTTTACCGGCGTCAGGCGCTGCTGGCGGCGGCGGTTTCGGTGGTGCTGTCATTGGGAAGCCTCTGCGGAATCACCTTGACGCTGATGGATGAAGTCCGCAAGTCAGCCCTGCGTATTGCTGACATTGTGGATTCCTTTCGCGCCATCTTGTGGGAGAGCAATCCGGAACTCACCCACTTCCGCTTCATCCACGATGCCGCCGGTAATCTCCTGGGCCGCCCGGCGCAGCACTGGTTGCACCCGGACGTGCCCTGGCTGGAGCATGTCGCCCCGGCAGACCGGGAGCGGATTGCGGCTGAAATGCTCCACTGCCGCGACACCGCGCAAGCTGCGGAGCTGGAGTACCGCGTCTGTGGTGCCGATGGCTCAGAGATGTACGTCCGCAATCATCTCCGGCGCGGAGCCTTCGGCGAATGGCGCGGCGTGATCATCAACGACACGGAGCGGCGCGCCGCGGCCGAGAATCTCCGCATCAGCGAGTACCGGCAGCAACAAGCGCTGGACAGCGCCGGGGCCGGGCTGTACGACTGGGATCTCGAAACCGGCCAGATCTTTGTCAGCCCGCGGCACTTTCAATTGCTGGGTTACGAACAGGATGAATTTCAGCCGACGGCGGAGTTTTTTGCCGCCGCCCTCCATCCCGATGATGCCGGACCAATCCTGAAGCGATACCCTGATTGGCTGGCTGCCGGTGGCCGGCAGTTTGTGCGCCAGTACCGTATCCGGACCAAGAGCGGCGAATACATCTGGGTGGAATCGCGCGGCCAGTTGGTGGTGACCGCCGGCCGGCGCCGAGTGCTGGGCACCATCGCCGATATCAGCTATCAGAAGAAGGCCGAGTTTGCGCTGGCGGAAGCGACACGGAAGGCTCAGACCGCGGACCGGGCTAAGAGCGCGTTCCTGGCCAATATGAGCCACGAGATCCGGACGCCGTTAAGCGGCATCCTCGGGCTGGCGGCCATACTGAATGAGCTGCGCCTGGAGCCGCGCGCGGCGGAGCTGGTGCAATTGATCCGCGCCTCGGGCGACGCCTTGTCGCAGGTGTTGAATGACATTCTCGACATCAGCAAGATCGAGGCAGGCAAGCTGGATCTGCACTTGGAACCCGTTGATCTGGCCGCCACGCTGGAGGAAGCACGGCGCTTTTTCGCCCCCGCCGCGGCGGAGCGGGGTGTTGAGTTGACGGTGGTGCCTCTGGCCGCCGCTACTCGCTGGGTGGTGGCGGACGCCCTGCGGCTACGGCAGATACTGTTTAACCTGTTGAGCAACGCCTTGAAGTTCACCGAAGCGGGCGCGGTGACGATTGCCGCGCAACTGTTGTCCGGCGCGCAAGCGGGCCAAGTGGAGATCTCGGTGGAGGACACCGGGATCGGAATTCCTGCGACGAGGCTGGATGAGCTATTCCAACCCTTCATCCAGGTAGACACGTCGCTGACGCGGCGCTTTGGCGGCACCGGCCTGGGCTTGGCGATCACGCAGAATCTCACCCACCTGATGGGTGGCCGGCTGCAAGCGGAAAGTACCGAAGGAGCAGGCTCCACATTCTGGTTTACCCTGCCCGCGGCTCAGGCCATTGACGTGCCGGCACCGCCGCCAGCTGCACCCTCCACCTCCACCGCACTGCCCGGTCTGCGCGTGCTGCTGGCCGAAGATAACCAGATCAATCAACTGATCGCGCGGCGGGCGATTGAGAAGACCGGCGCCCATGTCCATTTGGCCGTGGATGGCGAACAGGCACTGCGCGCGGCGGTGGAAGGCGACTTTGATGTGATCCTGATGGACGTCCAGATGCCGCACCTGGATGGCCTAGAAGTAACCCGGCGGATCCGTCAGGAGATGTTGCCGCGCCAGCCCTACATCGTGGCGCTGACCGCCCACGCCATTGCCGGGTATCGTGAGACATGCCTGGAAGCAGGCATGGACCACTTTCTCACCAAGCCGCTCCAGATTGATGCCTTGCGTGCGGTGCTGTCCGAAGCCAGCCAATCCCGGGCCATTGCTTCCTTTCCGCGGAGCGCCCCAAACTAACGGGACAAGACCGGCCCGCGTCGCCCGTCATATCATCCAGGGATGCTTTCACGGCGGCGATTGATCACCACTGGCGCGGCCTCTCTCCTGACGGCCTGCAACCGGCAGCAGCGCATCCGCATCGGGGTGATCCCCAAGGCTACTTCGCATCTGTTCTTCCTCACCGTCCGCCAAGGCGTAGACCGCGCGGCCCGGGAGTTCGGCGTCGAAGTACTGTGGAATGGCCCGCACGACGAGACCGACCATAGCCGCCAGATCCAGATCCTCGATTCGATGCTGGCCCAGCGCGTCGATGCCATCGCCATCTCGGCGACCGATGAGCGAGCGCTGGCCGCTCCAGTGGAGCGCGCCATCAAGACCGGCATCCCGGTCACCATCTTTGATTCCGGCGTCAACGTCCAGGATTATGTGAGCTTCATCGCCACCGACAATCGCGGTGCCGGGCAGGCCGCAGCCCATCTGCTGGCGGGCCTGTTGGCGGGGCCAGGCGATGTCGCCATGATCATGCAGAAGCCCGGCGGCACGTCCACCGGCCTGCGCGAGCAAGGGTTCACGGAAACCCTGGCCGCCGATCATTCCGCAGTGTGTCTGGTGGCGCAGCAGTACAGCATGGCGGACGCTGCCCGCGCTCGCGCCGCTGCCGAAAACATCCTCACCGCCCACCCCCGCTTGAGCGGCATGTTTGCTTCAAGCGAAGCATCCTCACTGGGTGCCATTCAGGCCATCAAGTCCCGTGGACTGTCGGGCAAGGTCCGCCTGGTCACCTTTGATTCCAGCGAATCCCACGTGGCTGCTCTTCGCGATGGCACCATCGACCGGATGATGGTGCAGGACGCGGCCAAACTGGGCTATGAAGCAGTGCGATCACTGGTACGCAAGTTGCGCGGCGAGACACCGGAGCGCCTCATCAACGTGCCGGTGCAGCAGATTGCCCTAAGCGATCTGGAGACTCCCGCCGTGCGCCAACTGCTGGCCATCCCGGCCTGACGCCCGCGCGGCTAGCCTTTGCGCCATATTGGAATGATGAGCGACCAGCCTGAATCTAAGCCTCCCGTTGATCTTGTGCGCCTCACGAAGTTAGCCGGAGCACTCAAGATCGGCCAAATTGAGCGTCACATCTTTTTGTGCGCCGAACAGACTGAGGCCAAGTGCTGCGCGCGCGAGGAAGGCGTGCGCTCCTGGGAGTATCTGAAGTCGCGGCTGAAGGAGCTGAAACTGCTGGGCGATGGCGGGCCGGCTTGCGTCTTCCGGTCCAAAGCCAACTGCCTGCGCGTCTGCGAGAGTGGTCCGATTGCGGTGGTCTACCCCGAAGGCACCTGGTACCACTCGGCCAGCCCCGAGGTGCTGGAGCAGATCATCCAGCAGCACTTGATCGGCGGCGAACCAGTTGCGGAATTCACTTTCGCCACGCGTCCACTTCCCCAAGCGCCACCAGTGTGATGACCGCGCTGGGTGCGCCGACGCGTGGCTCAGAAACGCATTCAGCAACAAGCGGTAGCGCACTCCGTTGCAATTGTGCTAACCTGACAGGGACGAAAAAAGTTAGATTGAGGAAAGACGAGGAGTATCCATTCTCGAATGGCACTGGCGACTGACGTTAAGAAGCAAATCGTAAAGCAGCATGCACGTGTGAAGAACGACACGGGCTCGCCAGAGGTGCAGGTGGCGCTTTTGAGTGTGCGGATCAAGCAACTCACGGAGCACTTCAGGACCCATAAGAAGGATCATAGTTCCCGTCGCGGACTGCTTTTGATGGTGGCCCAGCGCCGCCGTCTGTTGAAGTACTTGAAGGGCAGCAGTCCGGAACGCTACAAGGCTTTGATTGTAAGCCTGGATCTCCGCCGCTAGGCGTGATCCGCGGCGGTTCCACCGCCACCCCACGTTCCCTGGTTTCTCCTTGGTCGGGCTTTCGCCTCCGCACCGGGCTCGGTAGCCTGTAAGCGGAGGCATTCGCTCAATCGCGCACCTGCGGGCTGATGATCGGCTTCGCGGTAAGGAGAGTTAAATGCACACTGTTGAAATCGATCTTCATGGTAAGAAGATCTCCATCGAAACCGGCAAAATGGCCAAGCAGGCCAACGGTTCGGTGGTCGTTCGCTGCGGCGATTCCGTAGTCCTGGTATCGGCTTGCGGAAACCCCAAGCCCAAGCCCGGCCAATCCTTTTTCCCGCTCACGGTGGATTACCGCGAGTACACCTACGCTGCCGGACGCTATCCGGGTGGCTTCATCAAGCGCGAAGGCCGTCCGCAGGAGAAGGAAATCCTCACCTGCCGGATGATTGATCGCCCCATCCGCCCGCTGTTCCCGGAAGGCTACATGTGCGAGACGCAGATCATTGCGCTTGTCATTTCGGCCGATTCGGAAACCGATCCCGACACGCTGGCCATGACCGGCGCTGCCGCTGCCCTGGCAATTTCTGACATTCCGTTCCACTACATCCTGTCCTCCGTCCGCGTCGGCATGATCGATGGCAAGTACATCGTTAATCCCACCTGGGCCGAGATCAAGGCCGGCAAGCTGAACATCATCGTCTCCGGCACCAAGGACGGCATCGTCATGGTGGAAGCCGGCGCGCATGAAGCGACTGAAGAAGAAGTGCTCGGTGCCATCGAGTTTGGCCACGACTGTGCCCGCAAGCTGATCGCCGGTATTGAAGAGCTGCAAAAGTTGGCCGGCAAGACCAAGCGTGCCTACGCGCCGCCCACGGTCAACGAAGCCCTGCTGGGCGAGATCGACAAAGCCATCCGCGTTGAACTCACCGACGCGATGGACACCAAGAAGTATTCGAAGATCGACAGCTATGCCAAGATCGACGCTTTGCACGCCGCCGCCGAAGAGAAGTTCGGTGGTGCGGATGGTGCGCAGAAGGCCGAAGCGGGCGATCTGTTTGACCGCCTGAAGGAACGCATCTTCCGTGACGAGATCCTGAAGAGCCGCCGCCGTCCCGATGGCCGCAAGTTCGACGAGATCCGCCAGATCACGATTGAATCCTCGGTTCTGCCCCGTACGCACGGCTCCAGCCTGTTTACGCGCGGCGAAACGCAGGCTTTGGTCACCGTCACCCTGGGTACCAAGGACGACGAACAGCGCATTGAACTGCTCGACCGCGAAGTCACCTCCAAGCGCTTCATGCTGCACTACAACTTCCCGCCGTTCTCGGTGGGCGAGTGTGGCCGCAGCGGTTCGCCGGGCCGCCGCGAAATCGGCCACGGTGCACTGGCGGAGCGTTCGCTCGCTGCCATGCTGCCTTCGGAAGCCGACTTCCCCTACACCATCCGCATCGTCTCCGACATTCTGGAATCGAACGGTTCCAGCTCCATGGCCTCGGTTTGCGGTGGCTCCATCGCGTTGATGGACGCCGGTGTGCCGGTGAAGGCTCCGGTGGCGGGTGTCGCGATGGGCTTGGTGATTGAAGGCAAGGATTACGGTGTTCTCACGGACATCGCCGGCGCCGAAGATCACTACGGCGACATGGACTTCAAGGTCTCCGGTACCCGCAAGGGCATCACCGGCCTGCAGATGGACATCAAGGTGACCAACGTCACCATCGACATCATGCGGGAAGCTCTGAAGCAGGCCCTGGCGGGCCGTTTGTTCATCCTGGGCAAGATGGAAGAGACGTTGTCGACGCCGCGTGCGGAACTCTCCAAGTACGCTCCGCGCATCTACTCCATGTCGATCCCGGTGGACAAGATCCGCGAACTGATCGGCCCCGGCGGCAAGATGATCCGCAGCATCACCGATTCGACCGGCGTCAAGATTGACGTCGACGATGACGGCAGCGTGAAGGTCTACGCCTCCGACGGCATTTCGGCGCAGAAGGCGATCCAGATGATCACCGACATCTGTGCCGTGGCCGAAGTGGGCAAGACGTATCTGGGCAAGGTTGTACGGATCGCCGAGTTCGGCGCGTTCGTCGAAATCTTCCCGGGCACCGATGGCCTGCTGCACATCTCCGAAATCTCGGAATCCCGCGTGAAGCAAGTCCGTGACGAGCTGAACGAAGGCGACCAGATCATGGTGAAGGTGCTGGCTCTCGAAGGTAACAAAATCAAGCTGAGCCGCAAGGCGATCTTGAAGGAACAGCGCGAGAAGATGAAGGCGGAAAAGGGCGGGGAATAAGCCCCCCTCCTTCTTCACGAACTTCTAAAATGGCAATCGCCGGCTGACCAACAGCCGGCGATTTGCTTTTTAGGTGGCTCGGTTCTCGGCCACTTTCCGCTACCATACGAGCGTGGCGTTCCTGATCGACGAAGCATTCCTTCCCGCTACGCTCACCGCGCCTCCGATGACTGACCAGCAGTTCGCCGACTTTTGCGCGGACCACCCGGACCTGTCATTCGAAACCACTGCCACCGGCGAGATCATCGTCATGGCCCCCAATTTTTCGAAGACCGGCGCACGGAACCTGGACCTCTGTATGCAACTGGGGATCTGGGCGCGCCAGGATGGCCGGGGAGTGGCCAGCGATTCCTCCACCGGTTACCTGCTGCCAAACGGGGCGCGACGTTCTCCCGACGCGTCATGGACGAGTAAAGAGGCGATCCGCCAATTGTCCGAGAGCAGCCGCGAAGGTTACTGGCACCTCTGCCCCGCCTTCGTCGTCGAACTCCGCTCGCCGTCTGACCGCCTGCCCGTGCTGAGGGCCAAGATGCGCGAGTACATCGACAATGGAGCCCTGCTCGGTTGGTTGATCGACCCCGAAGCCCGCACCGTGGAAGTCTACCGCCCGGATGGGGACGCCATGTTGCTCGAGGGAGTCGATACTATCTCGGGCGAGGGACCGCTGGCAGGGTTTTGCTTGGACCTGCGGACAATCTGGGAGCCGCTGGCCTGAAGGTCAGCTCAGCCCTTCGAAGATCGACTCCACCGGGCAGCTCCAGCTCGGAAACAACTCCGGCAACGTCAGCGCCTGCCCTGCATCAAGCCGCTGCGCGCTTCCATCCCGCCGGCAGAGCCGGATGGAGCGTGTCGACGGATAGACCACCAACACGGCCACCGATCCGCCGTTGAGATAAAGCCCCACCTTGCGTTCCAGTTGGGCGGCGGTTTCCGAGGAGACGACTTCGACAGCCAAAACCGGGAAATCCGGGTACCCGCTGGCTTCCACTTGGGCCGACCGGGACAGCAGTGAGACATCGGGAATCAAGTCCGATTCGCCCACCATCCGGTACATCGTCTCTGAGCACATGCGCAAGCCAGCTGGCCGCGCGATGGCGGCCAGTATTTCTATGATGTTGGACTTGACGACCTCGTGCGAAAACGGGACCTGCCCCCTCTCCACCAACTCCCCTTCCCAACGCTCCCGCTTCACCCCGGGCACTTCGGGCAGCGCTAGGAACTCCTCGAAGCTGAGCAGCGTTGCGGCGGGGACCATAGCGCGACCTTACCCCTTCATCCCCGCCAGCACGCCCCGCATGTAGGAGAAGCTTTTGGCCATGCCCAGGAACGGATCATCGCCTTCGATCTCGTATTCCAGCATCACCGCACCCTGGTAGTTCATCTTGATCAGCTGTTTGAAGATGGCCGGGATGTCGAAGCTGCCGTCGCCGACCGGCACCTGCGTCTTGCCGTCGCGGATGTCTTTCAGGTCCTTGATGTGCATGTCGATCAGGCGGGAACCGGCGCCTTCAATCTCGGCCATCAGGTCGCCACCGGACCGCGTCGTGTGGCCGATGTCGATGCAGACGCCGACCCGCGGGTCCATGTTCTTGATCAGCTTCAAGGCATCGGAGGGCTTGGGGTAGTACTTATCTTCGGGGCCGTGATTGTGCAGTGCCACCTTGATGTCGTACTGCTTGACGTACTTCTCGATGCGAGCCAGGTTCTTGTCGGTGGAGCCGATCACCATCATCGGCATGCCGCACTGCTTGGCGTACTCAAAGTAGTACTTCAGGTCTTCTTCATCGTCCTTCAGCAGATAGATGGTGCCGCCACCGGTGATGGTCAGGCCCGCGGCTTCAAACTGCTTGCGGCCCTTCTCGCGATCCTCGGGCGTGGCCCGGTAAGGCAGGTGGAACTCCTTGATGTTGATGTAGGAGACTCCTAGCTTCTTGGTCATCTTGATGGCCAGGTTGCGGCCGAATTCGCGGAACGAATAGCTGGCGATACCCAGCTTCAATTGAGGAGCAGCGCCGGCCAGGGGAGCAGGGGAGGCCAGCGCGGAGGCAGCCAAACCAGATGTGGCAAGCGGCGCCGCAGCAGAGGCGGCGAGAAAATCACGGCGAGAAGGCATGCCGATATTGTATGTTCATCGCATGCTTGTTGGCACGATCCTCTCCCTCATGACCCTGGCCGAAGTCCATCAACATCCCGGCGGCAAAGAGCTGCCGCACTCGAAGTACATTCGCGTCGTCAGTGAGGCGGACTCGCCGGTCATGAAGACTTGGATCAAGTCCAAGGACGGGCTCTACGTCGCCGCGGCGATTCGGAAGCCGAAGGGTGACGGGCCGTTTCCGGTGCTGCTCTACTTCCACGGTGCCCCCGGCGGGCGGGGCATGGAGAAGCTGGTGGAGTGGTCCAGCGGGTCCACCGGTGGGCCCTTGTGGGAGCGGTTTCTGCAGGAGGGCTTCGTGGTGGTGGTGGCGGATTACCGGCACCCAGTTGGGGCGGACTTGGGCGCGCCGCTGAATGAAAAGCAGGCCACCTATGCCGATGATGCCGTGGCCGTCTATGAGCATGTTGCGGCACTGCCCTACGTCAACAAAGACCGCATCACTGTCTATGGCGTCTCATTGGGCGGCAGTGTCACGATGCACCTGCTGTCGCGCGTGAAGCCGTGGCGGGCGGTGCTGGGCGCGGGCGCTCCGATGGCGTACTTCGGCATGTCGCGCGATGGCAAGACTGTCGATGCCGACCTGACGGCGCGGCATTTGGCTACCGTCTCAACGCCACTGCTGCTGCTGGTAGGGACGGCCGATTCGCTCATCGTCGTCGCGCAGCGGACGCATGAGGAGATGGCCAAGGCGCAGAAGCGCGTGCGGCTGGACATTTTTGAGAATGGCTATCACGACTTTGTGGCCGGCCCGCAAGGCCATGCCGGTCGCAATGAGCCGCTGCTCGACATTACGCTGGATGCTCTGGAGTTGGCGCTGAAGTGGTCGCGGGGGCAGGTGGAGTAGCGGGCTCGATGAGGGTTCGGGATCTGTTGAAGAAGATTGATGCCGACGGCTGGGTGCTGAAGAAGCAACGTGGCAGTCATCGGCATTTCGTCCATCCCGTAAAGCCTGGCAAGGTGACTGTCAGCGGTCATCCGTCCGAAGAAGCGGCACCGGGTACGGAGAAGTCATAATGAAGCAAGCAGGCTTGGCATGACAAAATACGCCGTCATCTATGAACCAGCGTGCACGGGCTACAGTGCCCATGTGCCCGATCTCCCAGGCTGTATCGCAGCCGGCCGCACGCATGAGTTGACCCGGAAGTTAATGCAGGAGGCCATTGAGGGCCACCTGGAATTGATGCGCGAGGACGGGGACGCCATTCCGGAGCCCACGCAAGTGGTGGAGATGCTCGAGGTGGCTTAAGTCTTTGCGGCCTAGCGCAATTGCGGTGCGCTTCACGCTTTGTTAATCTGGAGATCTAGCGGCAGTACGCCGCCCCCGTCTCTCAAGGTCCTTCCGGATGTGAAATCCCTCTGGTCCAGTGCGAGCCGGAGAGCTGCGTACAAAAAACCTGGACAGGTGGCCGAGTGGTTAATGGCAGCAGACTGTAAATCTGCCCGTCCTTGCGACGTACGAAGGTTCGAATCCTTCCCTGTCCACCATCCTTTTTCACGCTAACCAACCGACGCAATCCTTGCTGGCAGCAGTGCGGTCTCACCTCTCTGGTGCTTGATTCCAGCGTACTATTCCGGGCCGGCGCACTCCCCGTTAGAGCGACCGCCGCATGGCTTCCCACACCCGGTGGAGCCCATCCACGTAGCCGCCCGGTTCCTTGTGTTCCACCTGGAAGCGGTACGCTTCGTTCTTGAAGTTGGACCACGTCATTTCTTCCACCAGCTGCTGCGCAACTGCTGCGGCGGCGGCTTTGCTGACGATCAGCCGGTAGCGGTAGTCGTTGGTGACGCTGGACTGAATCTTACCCTCCAGCGCAAAGCGCTCTTGAAGCGCGGATAGGTGCTGGCGCCGACGGGCCCGGATCATCATGCGGTCTTGATCGAGACCATCGGCCGGGTTCTGCGCGTTCTTGTACGCACAGGCCAGTGAGAACCAACCATAACGAGTGGCCAGCCACATATACTTTTGTGTCTCCTTAACTGCTATCATCGCCCGAATTGGCGGCTGCGGGTGACGCTTTTTGCCGCCATCCAGCGGCTAGAATTTGGGTTCCGGAATCGAGCTGTGGTAGCCTGTTAGTTGGGCGTCGAACGCCAGCGCACTCGCTTTTTGCGCGCGCCGGGAGTTCAGCCTAAGCTTGGCCGATGTAGCTCAGATGGTAGAGCGCGTCCTTGGTAAGGACGAGGTCACCGGTTCAATCCCGGTCATCGGCTCCAGAATTTCTAAGCTCCGACAAGAGGCAGGTTCGTTTAGTCCATGGCGAAGGAAAAATTTGATCGATCGAAGCCGCACTGCAATGTGGGGACGATTGGACACATCGATCACGGGAAGACGACGTTGACGGCGGCGATCACCAAGACGCTGGCCAAGCACAATCCGAAGGTGTCGTTCCGG